>JAYSUV010000750.1:0-7385 GCA_043718945.1 Planctomycetota bacterium | reverse complement strand
ATCTGAAGTGTGAGCTGTGTGGCTGGATCACAATGGTCCAGCCACATCCATTTGTTCTCGATGTTTTTGAAGGGTGATCAGCGATGCGGCTTCAACTGTTGAGTGTTTTCTTGGCTGTCGGAACTCTCTTTCTCGGCTGTGGAGGAGGCGCGGGTGATGCACCCGACCTAGTGGGCGCGACGGGAACCGTGTTGGTGAACGGCAAACCGCTGGCTGGTGCGACCGTGACCTTCGTGATTGACAAATCCCCGTTGGCCATTGGGATCACGGATGCGGAAGGAAAGTTCTCACTCAGTACTGGGGGACGTCCTGGAGTCCCAGTCGGGAGCGCTAAAGTGGGAATTGCCAAGGCTTCAGCGAGCGATGTCGATATGAAGAACATGACGCCCGGTGATATGGCAAACATGGCTCAGAAGAGCAACAAGATGGGGCAACCCGCGAAGACGAAATCTGAAATTCCTGCGAAATACGGGAATCCCGAGTCGAGTACTTTGGTGGCCATCGTGGACACTGATCCCGCCAAAAATGTGTTCGAGTACAAGTTGTTGGATTAGTGCCACTCGTTCTGTGACAACCCCATGACTCGTTCTGACTCACTGAAGCAGCCTTCACTTCGAAGGCTGCTCTCTTTTTGTTTCTGGGGTGTCGCTGCGCTGGGACTCGCTTATTTGATATGGTGTCCGGTGCAGTGCTGGCGAATTCGCCGTTTGCTCAAGAACAGTGAATTGGAGGCGGCATCTGCTTTGGCGAAGTCGGTGGCCTTGAATCATCGGCGTTGTGCTGAGTGTCAGTATCTCGAGGCCAAAGTGGCACGGCGCTTGGGTGATTTTCGTCATGCGACTCAAGCTTTGGAACGAGCAGCCAATCTCGATTGGAACTCTGCCGATCTGTCCCGGGAGCGGACCCTCGCTTTGGTGCAAACCGGCAGAACAGCTGAGTTTGAAGGGGAGTTGAAGGCGATTTTCGCCACGGAGTTGGATACCGCTGAAACGGAAGAAGTGTACGAAGCGATGGCTTTTGGGCATTTGGCCGCCTTCGACGGGCCCGAGTTCCAGCAGTGCATCGATTTCTGGCTCCAATGGAATCCTTTGGCAGTCACCCCACGACTCATGAGAGCCCGTTTCTGCGAGCAATTATCCAATAATTTCGAGGCATCCAAACACTACGAAGCGATTGTCAGAGACCACCCCGATTGCCGCGAGGCTCGACTCGGCTGGGGAGCTTGCCTACTGGAACTCAATCAACCGGCCGCCGCTGAGGAACAGTTTCGCATCTGCATGAAAGATCAGCGTGAACCAAAAGTGGCCGTCATGATGGCTCGGAGTCTGATTCAAACGGGTCAGTCCTCAGCTGCGGCGGAGCTTCTAGAAGAGTTCAAGGACACACCGAATCGTGCTGATCGTGCCCAGGTCTTGGAAGAATTGGGCCGCTGGTGCCTGGATCAGAGCCGAGCGGGCGAGGCCGTAGAGCACTTGGAGGAGTCGGTAAAGCTCGCTCCCGAAACCGCTTCGGCCTGGTACTCACTGGCCAGTGCCTATTCACTTCAGGGCCAGCTAGACAAATCGAAGTTCGCTCTGTCAGTCAGTCAGGAAACGAAGCGACGATTGCAGCGACTCGGCCTGATCGTGGTCGAGCTCAGTACGAATCCACAAAATCTGGATTTACGGGTCGAAGCAGGCCAGATTCTGTTTCAGCAAGGCATGGACCGAGACGCTGTGGCTTGGCTGAACACCGTCTTGAGCCGCGATCCCGATCATCGACAGGCCCACGAATTGCTTGCGGAGTATTATGAACGACAGGGCAACTCGGAACTCGCCCAGCAGCACTTGAAGCCGGGGGGGGCTCCGACTTCGAAGGGACCATGAGTCCATTGCTGTGAACATGTTCGTACGCTGTGAGGCTCGAAGCATCCCCAGAGTGAAGCTCCGAACACCGGCACGATGTCCCAGAACGATCTGGAGCCGCAGACGCCACGCGGGCTTCAACTGGGTAAGACTCTCATACCACATGGATCAGTAAACGGGGAGCAGGCCAGTTGTCGATAGGTTCTCTTGTCGGTCATACTTGGGGCTTGGACTGTCGATCAGAAGACAACGTCAGGAAACGGATTCCGGATCAAGGAAAAGCGGACTGTTGCATCAGTGTTCGGCAGTGGGTTCGCGGAAATCGAAATCCCAATTGGCATAAATCATTCAACCGAGGGGCTTTTCGCCCGGCTGGGTCGTGCAATTGGACACGCGGAAAAATAGGATACGGCGTCCTGCATGCGGATCCCGTTGGGTGGTGTGTGAACTTGCAGACTCCTCTGCGGGTCTACGACTTCCGGGGGCTGACGCCGCCCGGCTCGCCTGATGGGGCGGGGCCGTGTTTTGTTGACTGAGATCGAGAGTCCTTTCCCGTGCCGAATCCGACCTTTGAGCTCCTGAACGACCTTCTCGCCCGCCGCATCCTGGTTCTGGATGGGTCGATGGGGGCGTTGTTGTTCTCCAAGAACTTGCAGGAGGCGGACTATCGGGGGACGCGGTTTACCTCCCACCCGATTGACCTCAAGAATGCCACCGACATTCTCTGTCTGACCCAGCCGGAGCTGATCGCCAGCGTCCACCGCGACTATCTGGAGGCTGGGGCCGACATCGTCGAGACCGACAGCTTCAACGCCAATCCGATCTCGCTGGAAGAGTTCGAACTCGGCCACCTGACCCGCGAGATCAACATCGCAGCTGCGGAAATTGCTCGGAGCGAGGTCGACAAATACACGCGGGCGAACCCCGACAAACCTCGCTTCGTCGCGGGGAGCATCGGGCCGACGAAGGTCCAGTTGTCGTTCAATGCCGACAAGCCGGGGTATCGCCCGGTGACGTTCGACGAGATGCAGGCCAGCTACGCCGAGCAGGTGCGGGGGCTAATCGAAGGCGGCGTCGACATGCTGCTGCCGGAGACGAGCTTTGACACGCTGAACATGAAGTCGTGTCTGTCGGCGATTCAGCAGGTCTTCGACGAGATGCAACACTCCGTCCCGGTGATGGTCTCGGCCACCATCTTCATGGGGGGCCGCACGCTGACTGGGCAGACGCTGGAGGCGTTTCTCGCAGCGGTCGAACACTTCCCGGCGTTCAGCATCGGGATGAACTGCGGCATCGGGCCGAAGCAGATGCGGGAGCACGTCGAGATCCTCGCCAAGCGCGTGCCGACCGGGACCAACATCTGCTGCTATCCCAACGCAGGGATGCCGGACGGGATGGGTGGGTTCGATTCGAATCCGGGCGAGTTCACCAAGACTGTAGCCGAGTGGGCGCAGAACGGGTGGCTGAACATTGTGGGCGGGTGCTGCGGGACGAACCCGACGTATATTCGGAGTGCGGCGGAGGCGGTCAGAAGCCTAAAGCCTAGGGGCAAGGGCCTAGGGCCAGAGGAGAAGCCTGAGCGGCGTTCGGCGGTCTTCAGTGGGACCGATGTGTTTGAACTGCGGCCTGCCATGCAGGCCGACGACTCCCTGTCCTCTCCATCACTCAACCCTCAACCCTCAACCCTCAACGATCCCTCTGGCCCTAGGCCCTCAGCCCTAGCCCCTAGGCCCTCCACTCCCTTCCTCATGATCGGCGAACGCACCAACGTCACCGGCTCGCGCAAGTTCGCCCGGCTCATCAAGGAGAAGAACTACGACGAGGCCCTCAAGATCGCCCGCGAGCAGATCGAGGGCGGGGCCAACATGATCGACGTGAACATGGACGAAGGGCTGCTCGATAGCGAGCAGGAGATGGTCCACTTCCTGCAATTGCTCTCCGATGATCCGGACGTGAACAAAGTCCCGGTGATGGTCGACAGCTCCAAGTTCAGCGTGATCCATGCGGGGCTGAAGTGCCTGGCCGGGAAGGGGGTCGTCAACTCGATCTCACTCAAGGAGGGCGAGGAGAAGTTCCTGGAGCAGGCCCGCATCGTTCGCAGCTTGGGAGCGGGCGTCGTCTGCATGGCGTTCGACGAAACTGGGCAAGCGGTCACGGCGGACCACAAGGTCTCGATCTGCAAGCGGGCGTTTGACCTGCTGACGCAGAAGGTCGGCTTCGCACCGTCAGACATCATCTTCGACGCCAACATCCTGACCGTCGGCACCGGGATGGAGGAGCACTCGAACTACGCCGTCGAGTTCTTCGAGGCGGTCCGCCGCATCAAGGTCGAGTGCCCGGGGGCGCTGACCTCGGGCGGGGTGAGCAACGTCTCGTTCTCATTCCGGGGCAACGAAGTCGTCCGCGAGGCGATGAACGCCGCCTTCCTGTACCACGCAATCCAGGCCGGCCTCGACATGGGGATCGTCAATTCGACCCAGCTCGAAGTCTACGATGAAATCGACAAGGAGTTGCTGGTCTACATTGAAGACGTACTCCTCAACCGGCACCCCGATGCCACTGAGAAGCTCATCTCTTTCGCCGAGGTCATCAAGTCGCGCGCCAGCGGCAAGACCCAGACAGCTGAGGAAGTCCAGGCGTGGCGAAAGGACACGGTCGAGGAGCGTCTCAAGCACGCCATGCTCAAGGGGATCGCCGACTTCATCGAAGCCGACACCGAAGAGGCCCGCCAGAAGTACGGTCGTCCGCTGAACGTAATCCAAGGCCCGCTGATGGCCGGGATGAGCGTCGTCGGCGACCTGTTCGGGCAGGGGAAAATGTTCCTGCCGCAAGTGGTCAAGAGCGCCCGCGTGATGAAGAAGGCGGTGGCGTATCTCGAACCGTTCATGGAGGCGGAGAAGGAGGCGGCCAGAAGCCTAGAGCCTAGGGCTGAGGGCCTAGGGATAGAGGGAAGTGACAAGGGGCAAGGGCCAAGTGCCAAGGCAGACACGAATGACCAAGGACGAGTGAACAATGACTCTCTGGCCCTAGGCACTAGGCCCTCGACCCTAGGCCAACTCCCCTCCTCCCGCGGTCGCATCCTCATCGCCACCGTCAAGGGCGATGTCCACGACATCGGCAAGAACATCGTCGGCGTCGTCCTCCGCTGCAACAGCTTCGAGGTCATCGACCTCGGCGTAATGGTCTCCTGCGAGAAGATTCTGGAGACCGCCATCGCGGAGAAGGTCGACATCATCGGCCTCTCGGGCCTCATCACGCCGTCTCTGGAAGAGATGCAAACCGTCGCGAAAGAGATGCAGCGGCGCGGGTTCACGATCCCGCTGCTGATCGGCGGAGCCACCACCTCGTCCAAGCACACAGCTGTCAAGATCGCTCCGCAATACTCACATCCGGTGGTCCACGTGGTTGATGCCTCTCTCTCTGTCCCAGCTGTCGAGAAGCTGCTCGATCCCGATTCGAAAGAGACCTACATGGTCCAGGTCCGTGCTGAACAGGAGCGCGACCGCGCCAGCTTTGCCCGTCGCTCCGAGCAGTCGCTCGTCCCTTACTCGCAGGCTCTTGAACGCCGGTTTTCGACCGACTGGGCCACTGTCGACATCCCGACGCCCGCCTTCACCGGCACGCGCACTATCGAGGCGGACCTCAACGTCTTGCGGACGTACATCGACTGGTCGCCGTTCTTCCAGACCTGGGAACTGAAGGGGAAGTACCCGCAGATCTTCGAAGACCCCGTCGTGGGCGAAGAGGCAAAAAAACTCTTTGCCGAAGCCAACACGCTGCTCGACCGAATCATCGCCGAGAAGTTGTTCACCGCGAAGGGAGTGTACGGTTTCTGGCCCGCGAACTCGGTGGGGGATGACATCATTGTGCAGGTGCCTCGTCCCCGAGGAGATCGGTTCACGCCGAAGACGAAGGGGAAACGCAAGAGCAAGGGGAACAGCTCCGTCGCTCAACCCTCAACCCTCCACTCTCAACCCTCCCCAGCTGCGAGGTTCCGTGCGTACCTCGCCACGATCAAGCTCGGTTTGACCCGCGACCCGTTGCTAATCCTCAACGCGATCGAGGCACAGAATGGTCCGTTCACCGCTGATGAGATCGCCGAGATCGTGAAACGCAAGAACGTCTTCCCGTCGGTGGTGGCGAAGACGTTGGGATACCTCAAGGAAGCCAATATCCTGGAGGAGGTCGCCGGGCGTTACATGCTGGTGCCGGAGAAACGAGAGACGAGTGATGAGAGACGAGAGCCAGAGGCCGTCTCCTCCGAACCCTCAACCCTCAACCCTCCACCCTCAACGGCCCTCCCCTTCCCCCAACTCCGTCAGCAGTGGGAACGCCCCGGCCAGAAGGACTTCCGGTCTCTCGCCGATTACATCGCCCCCAAGGACAGCGGACGGCAGGACTACCTCGGAGCCTTCGCCGTCACGTCGGGGCACGGTTGCGATGAACTGGCCAAGGTCTTCGAGGCCGACCACGACGAGTACAACTCGATCCTCACGAAAGCCCTCGCCGATCGTCTGGCCGAAGCCTTCGCCGAGTACATCCACGCCGAGGCCCGCCAGGCATGGGGCTTCGGCCAGACCGAGAGCCTCTCCAGCGACGACCTGATCGAGGAAAAGTACCGAGGCATCCGCCCCGCCTACGGCTACCCCGCCTGCCCCGACCACACCCGCAAGCGGCAACTCTTCGACCTGCTGGGTGCCGAACAACAAACCGGCATCACCCTCACCGAAAGCTACGCCATGTACCCCGCCGCCAGCGTCAGCGGCCTGCTGTTCGCCCATCCAGCCGCGCGGTACTTCAGCGTCGACCGCATCACCAAAGACCAAGTCGAAAGCTACGCCACCCACAGCAGCCAGACCGTGGCCGAGGTCGAACGCTGGTTGATGCCGAACCTGGGGTATTGAGGCTTGGGGGAGATGCTCAACTGGTCAGACTTCCCGTGTGGTTGATTGGCCAGCGGAGCGACAAGTCGCACACGCCCACAGAACCAAATGAGTACGTCTATTTGGTGAAATAGGGTACAATCAAGAGAGTGAGCAATTCGTGTTGGCCTTACTGTTCAGCCTGCCAGAATCGCATGCACAAGCTTGATCTCGATCCATTCCGCACTCTCATCACGCGAATTTGATTGCCATGTCCTCGTCGCGACGACTTGCTCAGCTCTTTCACGCCATCAGCGAGAGAGATTGGAGTGCGGTTACGTCCGCAGCTGAGGGAATCTGTCTTGACAGTGAGGAAAAAGGCCACCATTCGATCGCGAAAATGCTGCGTGGTTCACTGGCACCGAACGGGGTCGTGAATGGCTCTGTGCGTCTAGATAGCAGCCAGATGACTCATGGTACTACTATTGCCCCAAACCTGATCAGGCTAGTTTCCGCACAATACCGACTTGAGGATGTCAGGCTGCGGACAAAGCAAAGAACGGACATTTCCGAAGTAATCGCGGAATGGCGACATCGAGATGCCTTGGTCGCAAGAGGCATGGCCCCACGGACGAAGTTGTTCTTTCATGGCCCCCCAGGCATTGGAAAGACAATGACC
>JAYSUV010000749.1:0-7389 GCA_043718945.1 Planctomycetota bacterium | reverse complement strand
GCCTGTGCAGCCTCGCCTACAGCGACCAGTGGGACCACTACTGGCAAACCGCCTGAAATCCAACGAAAAGAGAAATGCCACAATCCGCTCCTACACCCCCGAGCCCTCTCCCTAGTGATCCTTGCCCTGGGGAGTGAATCAATCTACGCTGATTCAACTACGGGCGGCTGGGCCGTCTGAATGCAAGACTCGCCATCAGGAGCGTCAGCATGCGTTGGGGGACAGGTTTGGTTTGCGTCGCAGCTCTCTTCGCGACCCGCGTCGCAGAGGCAGCTGTCAAGTTGCCGTCGGTGTTTGGCAGTCACATGGTGCTGCAGCGGGACCAGCCGGTGCCGGTGTGGGGCACGGCGGACGCGGGTGAGGAAGTCACCGTCTCGTTTCGAGATCAGAAGCTAACCGTCAAGGCGGACGACAAGGGCCACTGGTCGGTCAAGCTGGCCGCGCTGTCACTGGGAGACGCGGCCACGCTGACGGTCGCGGGCAGCAACACGGTTACGTTCGAGGATGTCCTTGTCGGCGAGGTCTGGGTCTGTTCCGGCCAATCGAACATGCAGTGGTCACTCAACAACACGCTCGACTCTGACCTCGAAGCGGCAGCCACCGGGCAGTCGGGGATTCGGCTCTTTCAGGTGCCGAACGTCACCGCTCTGGAGCCTCAAGACGATGTGAAGGCCGAGTGGAAAACCTGTACTCCCGAGAACGTCCCCGGCTTCTCGGCAGTGGCGTACCTCTTCGGGCGCCAGTTGTATGAGACGCTCGATGTGCCGGTCGGCATCATCCAGACCGCGTGGGGCGGCACCCCCGCAGAGTCGTGGACCGAACGCGGAAATCTGGAAGGCGATGCGGACCTCAAGCCGATCGTCGATACTTGGGCCGAGCGGATCAAGACCTACAACCCAGAGGAGGTCAAGGCCAAGCATGCCGCAGCGATCGCCAAGTGGGAGGCCACTGTCGCCCAGGCCAAAGAAGCGGGCACCCCACCGCCTCAGCGTCCCCGCGATCCCGGCAACCCATCGACCAACAGCCACAACCCCAGCGTGTTGTTCAACGCCATGATCGCCCCACTGACCCCGTACGCCATCAAGGGCGCGATCTGGTATCAGGGGGAATCGAACGCCAGCCGGGCCTCCCAATATCGCAAGTTGATGCCCGCGATGATTCAGAGCTGGCGCGAGGACTGGGGCCAGGGGGACTTCCCGTTCTATCAAGTCCAACTGGCCAACCATAAAGCGAAGACCACCGAACCCGGCGAGAGCGAATGGGCCGAACTCCGCGAGGCCCAGATGCTCGCTGGCTCAGCCCTGCCGAATGTCGGGGCCGCCTGTATCATCGACATCGGAGCGGCCAAGGACATCCATCCGAAGGACAAGCAGAATGTCGCCAAGCGGCTGGCCCGGCTGGCTCTCGTGAACGACTACGGGATGAAGGGGATCGTCCGCAGCGGACCGATCTACAAGTCAGTGAAGATCGAGGCGGGCAAGTGCGTGGTCGATTTCGACACCTCGGGGCGCAAGCTGGTCTCGTATTACAACGAGCCGCTGGTGGGGTTCGCGATCGCCGGAGCCGACAAGAAGTGGGTCTGGGGCAATGCCAAGATCATCGACGAGGACAGCGTCGAGGTCTCGCACCCCGATATCCAGGAGCCAGTCGCCGTGCGCTACGACTGGGCCGACAATCCGATCGGGACTCTGTACAGCGACATCTACCTGCCGACCTACCCGTTCCGGACCGACGACTGGCCGGGAGTGACTTTGGGAAAACTGACGCCGTAGGCGCTGCTGAGTTCTACCTCCCCAGTTTCCCCCTTCCGCCGCCGTTGAGGCCCGGTTCCCACGGCGTTGTCGCCATGTGGCATTTTCACACGGTCAAACTCGGTGGCATTTCAGTTGATCGCTGACCGTCGGATCAGACTTCACTAGCGATTTCGTCACATCCTTGTTTAAAATGCTGGCGTGAACTGTCGCTCACCTCGATGACTCGCCAGCGCGGGTTGACGTGGGAACGATGGCCGGATTGTGGACTCGCCATTCAGTCGAAGGACTCTCTCATGAAACGTGTTGCTGCTGCTCTGTGTTTGTTGCTGGTTGCTGGTTTCGTCGTTGCCGAAGAAGCCAAGAAGGAAGCTGCGAAGTTTGATCAGAAGTGCGTCGTCTCGGGCGCTCCCGCCAAGGAAGACAAGACTGTCGATTACAAGGGCGGCAAGGTCTACTTCTGCTGCGAGAACTGTCCCAAGGCATTCGCCAAGGACACTGCCAAGTTTGCCACGAAGGCCAACCATCAGCTGGTCGCAACCGGCCAGGCCAAGCAGGCCAAGTGCCCGATCTCCGGTGCCAAGCTGAATGCCGAGAAGACCGTCAAGGTCGGCGGCGTGGAAGTGCAGTTCTGCTGCGAGAAGTGCCAAGGCAAGGTCGCCGCTGCCACGGGTGATGCTCAGGTCGAACTGGTCTTCGCCGATGCCGCCTTCGAGAAGGCTGGCTTCGCCGTGCCGAAGAAGGAAGAGCCCAAGAAGTAAATCTGAGATGGCCTGAACTCAGGCGATGACATCTTCGAGTTTCGCGATGCACACGACTTCCTCTTGGCGGAGTCGTGTGCATTTTCGATTGGCTTGGATGCCATGGCGGCGAGCCTCGACGACGTACTGTTCGCGGTTCGTGGTGCTATCACGCAAGTCGTGGACATCGGCGTCTTCAATGACCAGATAGGGTCCGTCAGCGCCCACCAGTGTCCCCAGGACAACGTATTGGCTGGCCAAATCAATCACCACTTCATGCTGACGCAATGTGTCCAATCCGCCCGGTGTCATCGTCATCGCTTTCCCGAGAATGTGTTCGGTAGCGTGGGCTTTAGCCCACGGGAGTGTGTGTACTTCCAAGACGTGTGGGCTGAAGCCCACACTACTTGGTCTCTGTCATCACGGACGCTTCGGCCAGATCAATCATCTCGTCTGAGTTCACATCCAGCTGATCGAATTGTTCCCGGCTCCCCAAGAACTCGCGCCAGGTGATGTCCCCGTCGAGGTTGCGGTCCATACGTCGATACCAGGTGGGGCCCGTCCCCTGACTGCGGAGTCTGGGGGTCAACGGCGCGTTCATCGTGTTCGCATCCCGAGCAAAGGTCTGATTCCGCCCGAACGAGAACGTCAGTCGGTAGCGGCTCTCCAGTTCGGATTGGGCGACCCGCTCATCGCGATTTCGGTCGAACGCTTTCAATCGGGTAAACCCCTCGCGGATTTCTCGCAGAGTCAGCCGCCGGTCGACATTCTCATCGAGCAACTCAAACAGCGTCTTGCCCTCATCCCCGACCATCATCTCGATGCGAGCTTGGATGGCGATCGCATCGAATTCCAGAAACGGCGTCATCTCGTCCCGGTACAGCATGCCGTCCCCATTGGCGTCGACATCTTTGAACGCTGCGGGAAGCTGAATCGAGGCGTACTCGGTTTCATCGAGATATCCGTTCTTATCCCGGTCCGAGGTCAGGAACCGAATGCGGTACAGCTTGGTGGAATCGGACTGTTCGTATTTATTGTTGACTGCCGTCACATCGACCCCCGCACCGCCGACCAGCAGTGAGACCTTGCTCCCGCTCTGCGGATCGGCCCCTTGCTGAACCTGCACGGAGGAAGGACGATTCTTGCCCAGCGTGGCGACGATGGTCACTAACGGTTGTTTCGCATTGACCCAAGTGGTCAGCTCGACGGCATTCAGTCGGCCATCTTTGTCGACATCGTATATCTGTGGCTTCCCATCCGGCGTCTGAATGCGGTCCAGCGCGACCGACTGACCGTTCGCATCCCGCCCATGCGTACTGAGAACTCGTTCGACCGCCACCCGCACTTCGTCCTCGCGGTCCACCGGGATGATCGGAGCCTGAATCGCCTCAGCGTTCATAGGGCGTTGCAAACCCTGCTGGCGGGGGGATGGTTGCAACTCTCCGACCGAGATCGACTCATCATCATCCAGATCCGACTGCCGCAACCCGGACAGCCCCGTCCGCAACTCGTTGGCGGAAATCGCTCCGTCGTGGTCCTGGTCGAGACGCTCCACCAGCCGAACACTCTGCGTCAACCGAGGTGGCTTGGTCGACAACTGAAAGGCGGGCCCCAGCTGCTCGTTGACAAACGTGGTGAGTTCGTCGACCGACAGGTACTCATCGGCAGGTGAGCGATCCAGCGCTTTCCACTGGTCACCAATCCCCGGCCCCGAGGCTTTGGCCCCTACCGGAAGCAGAGCCGCCTCACTCCCCGAAAGCTGGCTGTCCTTGTCCGCATCAAACCGTTGAAGCAACAACTGGGCGAGCAAGCGACGTTTAACCAATGGCCCCTCGTCGGCAGTGACCGTCACCGAAATCGGGACCGCCTGCTCCGGGCCAATGAAGAGTAGATTCCAATGGACCGAGGTCGAGTGATCCGAGACCGCCGACTTTCCTTGTCCCAAAGTGTCTGAACAGATGAGTGCGATCGCGCACCCCGCCAGAGCCATCGTTCGTCGGAATGTCGATTGGCACATGAGAGCGACCTGTGACGGGGCACCAGACAAGGTGACTCTGAACAGAGTACCGCGCGGACCACCACGTGGCCATCTCTACGTGTCTAGTGACCCCAATGTTGGCGGAATGAAGTGCTAGAGTCCCCGAATGGCCGTTCGTGAAGACCTGTCGGACGAGACTCCACGAACTCAGTGCCCGCGAGTTTCCAGTGAGCTGGACTCTCCCCGTGGCCACTGAGTCTGATAAGCTACAATTGTTATGACTGTTGCTCTACCCGTGGAGAGATCGTATGCCCGTCCCCTTCCTCAATCGTCGTGAAGCTCTGCGCCAGGCGGGGTGCGGGTTTGGCATGCTCGGGCTGGCGGGCTTGATGGCGCAAGAGGGATTACTCTCCTCGGCAGTTGCGGCTCCGAGCGGGATCGGCGACCGGTCGCTCAGTCCGCTGGCCCCGGTCAAGCCGCACTTTGATGCGAAGGCCACGCGCGTGGTCTGGATCTTCGCCAACGGTGGCCCGAGCCAGGTCGATACGTGGGACTACAAGCCCGCGCTGGAGAAGTGGAACGGCAAGTCGATCAAGGAATTCGACCCCGCGTTCAGCAATACCACTGGCTTCTTCAAGGACTCGGTCGGGAACCTGATGAAGTCGCCGTTCGAGTTCACGCCGCGCGGACAGTGCGGCAAGATGATCTCGTCGATCTTCCCGCACATCGGCGAACACGTCGACCGGATGGCCTTCATTCATTCGGGGTATACCGAGTCAAACAATCACTCCCCCGCGCTGTTCGCGATGAACACCGGGATTGCTCGGATGGGGTTCCCCTGTGTCGGGTCATGGGTCACGTATGGTCTCGGGAGCGAGAGCAGCAACCTGCCGGCGTTCGTGGTCTTCAGTGATCCCAAGGGGCGCGGGCTGCCGAAGGGACACGCGGCCAACTGGAGCGCGGGGTTCCTACCCGGTGTCTACCAGGGGACGCACCTCAAGCCGCAGGGAGCCGCCATCGACAATCTCGTCCGCGCGGGACAGATGACCAGCGAGTCGCAGCGCGGCCAGCTCGACCTCCTCAAGCAGCTCAACCAAAACTACCTCGAACAGCTGCCGCACGAAGGCGAACTGGCCGCTCGCATCGAGAGCTTCGAACTCGCCTACCGCATGCAGACCTCAGCTCCCGAGGCCCTCGATCTGGCCTCCGAGCCGAAGCACATTCAGGACATGTACGGCATCGGTGTCGAGCCCTGCGACCAGTTCGCCAAGCAGTGCCTGACGACGCGGCGGCTGCTGGAACGCGGCGTGCGGTACGTGCAGATTTACTCCGGCGGGATGGACAACCAGCTGTCGTGGGACGGCCACTCCGACATCGAGGGGAACCACAGCGGCTTCGCGAAGGAGACCGATCAACCCGTCGGGGCACTGCTGACCGACCTGGCTCAGCGCGGGCTGCTCGATGACACGCTGGTGATCTGGTGCGGAGAATTCGGACGCTTGCCGATCGCCCAAACCGGAGGCAAGCCGGGCCGCGACCACAACCCGCATTGCATCTCCAGCTGGATGGCCGGCGGCGGGATTAAGGGCGGCACGACCTACGGAGCGAGCGACGACATCGGCTACCGGGCCGCCGAGAACCGCGTGCACCTGAATGACATGCACGCCACGATCCTGCACCTGCTCGGCCTCAATCACGAGAAGCTGACCTACAAGTACAACGGTCGCAACTTCCGGTTGACCGACGTGGCCGGGAAGGTGATTGAGGATATTATTGCGTAGTGCTCTGTCACAGCTTGATTGGGGGTTGCCACCGCCGGGAGAGCGAGGCTCCTGCTGAGTCGCACACGCGAGAACACGCCCCGCTCGACCATTGGAGTTGACCGCATGAGTTCGCCCGCGAAGACACTGCTGATCTGGGGGGCGGGTGGCCACGCCAAAGTGGTGGCCGATCTGGCGAGGGGCTGCGGTTGGAGTATCACCGGTTTTCTGGATGAAGATCTGACCCGACATGGCCAAGAGTTCTACGGAACACCGATTCTCGGCGGCAGCAGCTATTTGACCTCTTCCGGAGTCGATCGCAGTTCCCAGATCATCATCGCAATTGGAAATAATGCAGTTCGTGATCGCTGCATCTCCTTGGCATTGCAAGATGGCTTCACTGTTCCGGTACTCATTCACCCCGCAGCTGTCGTTTCACCGACGGCCCTCTTGGAAGTCGGCACCGTAGTGATGGCGGGAGCGATCATCCAGGCCGACACCCGCATTGGTCCGGGAGGGATCATCAACACGGGCGCGAGTGTCGACCACGATTGCGTGCTGGGACGCTGCGTTCATGTCGCCCCTGGAGCAAGGCTCACCGGTCAAATCCAGGTGGGCGATCACACGCTTGTCGGCGTTGGAGCCGTCGTGATCCCCCGCATCAGAATCGGATTGAATTGTACGATCGGGGCTGGAGCTGCGGTCATCGCTGATGTCTCGGACGGACAGACTGTTGTCGGCGTTCCCGCCAGATCTGCCATGAAGTCATGAGTGAATGCAGAGACAACCTGGAGACCTCAAGATATCCGCGGCCGGGGGATCGTGCGGGGCGACTGCGATGCGGGTCGCCGCTTATTAAGCAGCTTCTCCACCGGGGTCAGGGGTGTTTGTACTGGGACCAAGGGAACAGCGTCTGCGGGAGCGGGAGTCGGTAAGCCGGTGGATGACACGGCATGAGCAGACGCTGGCGACTGTTTTGCAACGGACTTCTGGATCGCCACCGCCATCGTCTTTCCAGTTCGCAGCTGGGCCGAGATGAACGGAGCCAGAGACTTCGGGCATTGCGGCCACAGTTGGGCTTCCCCTTGAAATATCCCCACCGGTAGGCCGTTGAACAGGGCGATGTGGTTCGAGGCCAGACTCGGCACGCGCGGGTCGTT
>JAYSUV010000748.1:0-23525 GCA_043718945.1 Planctomycetota bacterium | reverse complement strand
CACCGCCAACGCCCTGGCCATCAGCACCATCGAGTCCGTCCATCAAAGCCGCCTGACCGAGAAGTTTTGGAACCTCATACCCGCCTCACACTGACCCCCGCCATACAATCTGGCCGCACCCGGCTCAACAAAAGACCACAAAACCCATTGACAATAGTCCGCAACGATGTATCCTGACGTGAGGCCTTTGCTGGAATCTTGTAGGCATTGGCGGGCTCTACCATCCCTTCGTACTTCCACTGGAGACAGTGATGTTGTGGGCAATTGAATTTGCGATTCCAGCCATTCGGAGTCGATATAGACGCTTCGCCAATGACACCCGGGGCGAAACGACAGTGATGACCAACATTATGTTGCTCGCCATCGCAGCCATGGTCGTCGCGGGGCTCTATTTGTTTGGAAAGGATGTCTGGGACTACATGATGTCGTTCTGGAAGCAAACAACAAATGATGCACAAAAGGGTGCGACACCGTTCAAGCCCGGTGGTTGAAAATGTCGGTGCCTTCCGCTGTTGTCCTGTTCACTCTCTTGGCTTCGGCAGCTTGGTTCGATCTCAAGTCGCACCGGATTCCCAATTGGTTGAATGTTACCGGGATCGGTGTCGGGCTGGTTTTGGGAGCGATTGACTCGTTGGTTCCGCAGCTGATCTCGACCTCGGATTGGTGGTCGGCTTTGACGTTGACTGAAGCGATCACCGGTCTGACACTCACCGGATTGCTGCCGCTGATCATCTACATCGCGGGATCAGGGGGGGCTGCGGATGTGAAACTGGCGTGGGTGATGGGGGTGTATCTGGGCTGGCGTGGAGGGTGCTTGGCGGTCTGGTCGGCTTACCTGTTGGCGGGGCTGTGGGGGTTGTCAGCTCTGGTGCTGACCGGGCGAATCTGGAGGCTGACTGGTCTGTACTTCCGGACTGGGGGGCATCGACTCTTCCCCCGCCGTTTCGTAGCTCCCGCCGCCGAGGAGTGGAATGCCTATTCAGATGCCTACCCGATGGCTCCTTTCTACCTGGCAGGAGGACTTTTGGTGATGTGGGCTCGATTGCGAGGAGTCGATTGATGCGTGCGTTTCGCTTCAGCCGCCGTCGTCCCAGCCGAAGCGGAGTCGCCGCGCTGGAGGAAGTGATGGTACTGGCGGTCTTGCTGCCACTCGTCATGGGGTTATGCTATTTTTGCTGGAGCATGGCCCAAGTGACCTATCAATTGATTGAGGCGTTCGTTTTGACTCCCGTGTTGTAGAGTGACTCCGGTGGTTCCATGAGACTCTTAATCATCGATCGGCTCCGCCGTTTTGCCGCTGATGAGAGAGGCTCAGCGTATACGCTGTCTTACGTGATGGTGCTGCCGTTTATGATCCTCTTGATCGCGTTTATCGTGGAAACGGCGTTGATCCTCGTCGCCCAGATCGGTGTCACCTATGCCGCATTTGCTGCCAACCGGGCAGCGATTGTCTGGGGACCCACTGCTGAGAAACAGCAGGCAAATCGCAAGGTTCATCAGGCCGCAGTGCAGGCCATGGTCCCGTTTGCCAACGGCCTGACCACTGCTGCACCATCAGGTTCCGGCTCCTCGGCCAATGAAAATTCGCTGATGAAGATTTTTCACATGTCCACCGGTGCCGATGTCTCCGACGCCTATGTCCGACGCAAATATCGCTATGCGGATCGGGAGATCAAGGTTTCCATCGAGAAGTTGCCACCTCGCGACGGGAAGCCAAGTTGGGAATACGATCTGCGGACCACCGTTGATTACCGGTACACCTTTCATGTCCCGTTATTGGCACGGATGTTCGCATCGCCCGATGGGAAGCTGCATATTCGGGCGGAGTCGGTGCTCCCGTGCGAAGCTCCGATGAATGAAAAAGAATCTCTGGGGATCAGCTATGCTTCACCATGAGACCGCTTCTCGCGAAGCCTTGGCTTGGCCTGAATCGATCCGACGATTTTCGGGCAATCTCGACGGAAAGATCACACTCCTGGCGATCCCCTGGATCATGAGCCTGATCGTGCTGATCGGCCTCGTGGGGAACAGCGGAGAAATGGTTCAGGAGAAGCTGGAGGTCCAATCCGCGGCGGATACTGCGGCCTATTCCGCAGCCCTCTGGCAGGCGCGGGGGATGAACACGCTGACCACGACAAATCATTTGATCGGGGAAATGACAGCCTGGGTAGTGATTCATGAATCACTGGGCGGGCCAGAACTCGACAAAGGGGAGAAGTTCAGGACGAATGAGTACCAAGAGCGGGACAAATATCTGAACCAGTTACAGCCAAAGGCACCTCATATAGAATCTCTCTTGGGCGTCCCGGCGACATTTGGATACTTCTACAATATTGACAAACAAATCGTTGACAAGGTGATCGACAGAATCCAGGACACGGACATGATCTCTGGAGCCACGATCTATGACGGGCGGCTGACCCTGCAATCCTGTGCCGTGACACTGTTAGGCGTCAAGAACGTGGCGAACGTCGTGGTCGGAGTCGGAATCGCAATCCGCCAAACTCCATTTGCTGCCGTAGGGATGGCGCTGGAAGGACTCGGCCTGGGGATTCACGTGGGAGCCTCGCTGGAATTGATCGTCGTGGGTAAGGAGTGGCTCGTGATCCAGGGCTTGGAAAAGGCGGGGCAGTCCACAGTGATCGTCAAGCAGGGGCTGAGAAATGGGCTGATCCCTGCTATGAGCTTTTATGGGGACCTGGTTGCTGGCCAGCTCGCTGGCTCTTCCGTGAACCTGTCACCAGTGAATGCCTCACTGGTGAAGAGCATGAAAACTCTGAAAGAGCGTCACCGAGTCTCGGAGGTGGTCGTTTATCCCAGTCCCGATTCGCTGGTTCGCCCTCTGCGTCTTCCCGTGAAGGCGGAACCCAAAGGCCCCCCAGAAGGGAGCGACAAAGACGTGAGCCGACCCGAGAGCTTGTGGAGCGGTCGCGACGAAGCGAGGGGAGCAATGGCCCCCATCCTGGAACTTTCCGAACGGGTGAACGACCTGCTCGATTTCGCCAACGATATCCCGGGAGTCAGTGAATCTGGAGTCATTCCGCAGATCACTCTGGTTGCCAAGAAAACCTGGCCGCAGAACCCGAGTGACGACAGCCTGCCGGAATTCAACTGGAAGGGAGAACGGATCACTCAGTTGAATCGCGCCACGTATCCGTACGTGGATGCCTACCGAAAGGGGATTCGCGCCACCTGGCGCGAGACATTCGAGCTGGAAGGGATTCCCAGCTCGTTCGCGGCCCAGTACTTCACCCACTGGTCCAATCGCTACACCGTCACGGAGTCCAATCGTCTTCGCCAGGACGGTGTCCACCTCTATGTCATGGAAGATATGTCTGCCCGAAAGAAAGGAAACGAGCGGTGGGTCAAGGATGACCGCCGAGCTGAGGAGCTATTCACAGTCATGGGATTCACGCGGCGAGAAAAGCTCAACATTCGCCTGCTTCCTCGACTGTTCAATGAAGCCGGAAAGTTTGATGCAGTCGGGATGTCCCAGGCCCTGCTCTACAATGCCAATGGGCGCGAGCTGCGGGACGATCAGCGGCACCAACCGAACACGGGCTGGGACACCTTGAACTGGGAGCCCGAGGTTCAGGCCCCGGAGTGGGGCGACCACGCCCCCGGAGAAGGAGCCAGGAAATCTTGGATCGGCTTCATGATGGGGCAGTCGCGTGTGAAGGAGCGTTCCGCCGCCGTGCAGCTCAACTGGCAGGCGAAATTGGTGCCGATTACGATGTCCCGACTCACAGACTCACTGAGGAGCGGGTATGCTGCTCCATTGGACAAGCCAGTTCGCTCACTGCGAGACAACTCCCGCGTCATCGCTCATTGAGGTCGACATGCGCCGCTCAATTTGCAGGACATGTCGCCCCACCGTGAGTCGGTTGCCGCATCGTCGAGGTCTGGCGGAACTCGAACTGGTCATGGTCCTGCCCGTCATTCTGGGCTTTGTCTTCATCATGCTCTGGCTGGGATTGTCGATGCGTGATCAGTGCCTGGCTGTCGTCGAGGCGCGGCACGATGCCTGGTCGGAACGTGAAGGGAACGAAGAGGCGGCGCTCCGGTTTGCGGAAGAGAATGTCGTCTCGCGAAAGGCCGAAAGATCTGTCAATTACTTTCGATTCACGAAACAACTTCCTCCCGCGCAGGCCACTCAGAGTGTGATTGGCGGTTCGTGGGACCATCGGCAGCTGAATCTGAACCGTTCGCCCAACCTGACCGTGCTTCGAAAACTGATGACCAACAGCGGGAAGGATGCGGCATCGGCCTTTGGCAATCTCCTGCAACAGCTTCCAGACTTGTCGAATCAACTCGGCAATCTGGTAAATGGCTTCCAGAGTGAGATGAGTTCCGCCCAGAGCCAACTTCAGGAAGCCAAACAGAGGGCCAAAGAGAAAGTTCAGGAATCGATCGACAAGATGGAGAAGCAGATCCAGGATCTGCAGAATCAAGTTCAAGGGGTCGACAAAGGACTGAACGAGAATCAGTCGCAATCCCAGAAGAACGAAGTTCGCATTAAGGAGCTAGACCAGGAGGCCAAGCGTGATGGACTGACAGATGACGAAAAGAAGGAGATCCAGAAGATGCGAAAGGAGATCCAGACGGATCAGGACCGCTTGCAAAGGGAACAAGGCGACTTGGAGAAGAAACGCGACAAACTGACGATGGATTTGAACAAGTCACAAAAGGTGCTCAATGGCGTCCGCAGGTTTCAGTAATGTTCACACGGAGACGAATGCTTCTTCGTCGGCGGGTGTCGCGGTGGATGTCGCTACCCCGGTTCATCGTGTGCGCTCGAAAGCCCTGCGTTTCCTGGATTGGACGGCTCGATTGCTCCTGTTTGGTGTTGTGGTGATTGGAGGCTGGTCCACCCTTTCGGGACTCAGGCGATTAATGGACACTCCAAAGCACCCAGTCACACGATCTCACCTCTCCTTCGATCCGGAACCGCCCTCAACGTGGGAGTCGTTGAACTCGTGGACATCACCCGGTGAGTGGAAGTTCACCCAGGTCGATCCCGCCAGCGTTTCCCCACATCATCTGGTCTCATGGCCTGCGGATGCGGAGTCTGTGGCGACTCGATATGACGAGCGGGGCCGGGTGGTTGTCGAGTTGTTTACCACTCTTTGGCCGCCCGATCAACTGATTGAACAGTGGAGGGGAGCGGGATTTGTCGTTCGCGAACTGGTGATACCTCATTCGGAGGATATCTCCGCAGACGAACAGCACCTGGCCTGTGAACTCACCAGATCACCAGAGGTACTTCTCGTTTGGTCCGTCCCTCCGTCTTCACTAGGCCGCGTGACGATTGTCTGTTCGCGAAGCGAATCCTCAAACCCGCTGGAGAAAACAACCCCATGAACAATCTCACGAAACTCGGCATCGGTCTGGTATTCGGGATTCTGGCGGGGATCCTCAACGCAGCCTACCTTGCATCGACGAAACCCAAAACCAGTTCGTTCGTCGCCACCTCAAAGATCGAAAAGGGTGCAACGCTGGAAGGAAATTCTCTTCAAGAGCTTTCGTTGCCCGAAAGCAGTGGTGTCGTTGCTGCCCAGTTCATTCCATGGTCGGATCGCAATCTGCTGTTGAAGCTTTCAGCATCTCGGAATTTCGGTGACGGTGAAGCCATCCTCAAACGCGACCTGCAGGAGATGCTCTACCGCTCCCAGCGGACGAACGAGATGTTACGGTTCCGAGTCATTGCCGTCGGAGATCGCTTCAAACGACAGGCGGACACCGATCAATTGAGCGGCGGAGAAGGGAGCAGTGGCAGCGTCACGATTGCGGTCCGTCAGCCGCAGACATCGGGCTTGGAATATGACAGAGACGAAGCCTCTCGTAATGCGGCTCGAATGGTCCGTGTTGTCACGCGACAAAAGGCTGGAGTGGCACCGCTGCTTGAGGATGAGATTCTGGGGGTGGCTGTCTATCCCCGCACCGACACCACCGGGACAACCTCAGCTCCCGCCGCGAGTTCTCTCTCAGCGCTGACGGACGGGGATGCACCCGTGAAACTACCTCCCATCGAGAAACCCGGGGCGAATGAGATGGCGATCACGATTTCCTTGGAAGGCGTCGAGTCAGTCCCAGCTGTCATTCTGGTCGGGGGGGAAATCGGCTTCATCATGCGGCCCGAATTTCCTCACTGAGTCCATGAGACGGGCGGGCAAGGTCTGAACCGAATCCACCTGTCACCCCATTCCATTTCCGGCTGCTCGATGCCCATGCGAATCTTCTACTACAGCCTGAGTCACCCTCAAAAGCGATTGCTGGATGTCACCAAAGATGTCTTCCGAATCGGTCGCGGAAAGGATTGTGATCTTCATTTAGAGAGCCCGTTTATCGCCGAAGAGGCTGCGGTGCTCATGAAACGAGATGGGCGCTGGGAGTTGCTCGCCCAGAGTCTCAATGCGATTCATGTTCCTGATCGCCAGCTCTATCGGGGGGACATCTGGCAGGTGACTCCCGAATCTCCCGTGCGGATCCCGCCCTACACACTGGAATTCGAAGTTCCAGTGAATGACAACGACCCGGACCGGGAATGGCGCAAGCAGGATGCCGCTGCGCAAAGGCTTGTGGGAGAGACGCACATCGAAGTTCTGAAACGGATGCGGTCGGACTTCGCGGGACTGCGGCAGCAGGACCGGCTCTTGGGAACGGACGAACTGAAGCGGTGGGAAGATGAAATTGAGCGAGTGGCCTGTGAACGGGAGCTCGAAAGCGGATCGCAAGCGGAACTCTTGAACCACTTGTCGGGCATGGCCATTCGAAGTCGTCTGGTGGAGCAGGCGTCCACGTTTTCCGCCGGAGACGCCCCAGAGACGGGTGAACGAGATGCGACGCCAAAGTCCTGGAGCCGATTAGTCACTGCGAATGCCCAGCGTGAAAACGAGATCGAACAGACCTGTGAGCACTTCTTTCGGGAACTGGGACTGGCGAGAATCGCGGATTTGTCCGACCGATTGACTGCCATCGAACACAATTTTCAAGACCTGTGGCGCAAGATTGCTCCGAAGTACCATTCGACGCTTAAACTTTACCTGGCCTTGCGACTGATCAAAAAACAGGTGAAGGATCTCGTGTTCGGATACGGTCCACTCGAAGATCTGTTGTCACTGCCGACCATCTCGGAGATCATGGTCGTCGATAGTGACCACATCTATGTGGAGAAGCGGGGACGCCTGGAGAACTCCGGTCGTCGATTCCTGTCCGATCAGGTTACGGAAACCATCATCGAGCGGATTGTCTCTCAGGTGGGGCGCACGATCGACAAATCACGTCCTCTGGTGGACGCCCGTCTCACCGATGGCAGCCGGGTCAATGCGGTCATCGCGCCGATTGCGTTCAGTGGTCCGTGTTTGACGATTCGCAAATTCCCTGCCCGCAAGTTGCTCATTGATGATCTTGTGAAGAAGGGTGCGATGACGCAGTCGGTGGCCGAGTTTCTTCGCGCAGCAGTACTGAGTCGACAGAATATCCTAATCTCCGGGGGAACCGGCACCGGAAAGACAACGCTCCTGAATTGTCTGAGCGATTTCATTCCCGACGATGAGCGAATCGTCACCATCGAGGACACGGTGGAACTTCGGCTCAGCAAGGAGCACATCGTTCAATTGGAAACTAAGGAGGCCAATCTGGAAGGCGCGGGAGCCTATTCGATTCGTGACCTGGTCAAGAACGCCCTCCGCATGCGCCCCGACCGGATCGTCGTCGGGGAATGCCGAGGCGCCGAAGCTCTGGACATGCTGCAGGCAATGAACACGGGGCACGATGGTGCCCTGACCACCATTCACGCCAACACGTCCGAAGATGTCATCTTGCGGCTCGAAGTGATGGTGCAGATGGCCTCCGACCTCCCGATTACGAGTATTCATCGCCAGATCAGCTCTGCAATTGACATCATTGTGCAACTGCACCGCTTGCGTGACGGTCGCCGCGTGGTGGTCCAGGTGTCCGAAGTCCAGGGCATCAATCCATTGACGAGCCGGGTGGAACTTCGTGATCTGTTCGCAGTGGAGGGAGAGGATGATTCGAGCCCACTGTTGCCCACTGGGCACCTGCCCTCCTTCATGGGGGAATTGCTGACGAAGAAGCTCATTAACCCCGATCTGTTCTACCTCTGACCGGGCCTCTCCATGGCCGTTCCCTTTGTCCCGAGACTCAACGATGCCGCCAGTTGTCACATTCATCCCGTGGATCAGCAGTTTGCTGATCGTGGTGGGGCTGTTGATCTCTGTGAGCGCTACCGTGGCCTTGTGGGACCAGTTCTCCGTATGGTGGCTCCGGGATCAAATCCGTCAGTTGGATGCTCTGAACATCGACCGGCGCGACCTGTTGAACCGGCTGCGCTGGTGGGGAGTGGGAGTGGTCACGATCCCTTTGATCGTCGGGTTTGGCTTGGGACTGCCAGTTCTCGCCCCGCCCATTGCGGTCTTTGTCGTTGTGGCGCCACGATTATGGCTGGGGCGAATCATTCGCGAGCGCCGCGCCATGATCCGCATGCAACTGGCAGGAGCCATGACCGGTTTGGCAAATACGTGTCGTGCGGGATTGCCGTTGTCTTCGGGGATCCGAACGGTGGCCGATGAACTCGAGGAACCGCTCCGTAGCGAATTCCAATGGACCGTCTTCAATCAACAGGCGGGTCGGCCACTGGGCGATGTTCTCGAAGAGTGCAAACAGCGACTCGCCATCGAAGCATTTACACTCTATGCCACGACTGTCCAGACCACGCTCGAACGGGGTGGGCAGATTACGGAGATGCTCGATCGACTCAGTGACAGCGTGCGGGAGATGGACCGTCTCGAACGAAAACTCGATTCCTCCACGGCCAGCGGTCGTCGTGTCATCATGATTCTGAGCATCTTTCCGGTGATCTTCCTAGGAGTCTTCTCGTTTGCATTTCCCGAGGGAACCAAACTCATGTTCGGCACTTTGCTCGGGCAAGTTCTACTCCTGCTGGCAGGAGTGCTCACCTGCATATCCATTGTGTGGACTAACAAGATTCTGAGATTCCGACAGTAGCGGGAAAGCCACTCCGCTTGATGTTCCCGAGAAACACACTCCAGGATCGACTGTCATGCTCATCGCCGGTTCCTCTCTCGCCATGGCCCTCGCGGTGACACTCTGGGTCTGGACCATCCTGTCCGCGTCCCATGCGGGGTTGCCCGCCAGATCGGATTTGGACAGGCCCGATAGCTATGAGAGGGACTTGCGAGCTCGAACGGCTGCGATTGATCCGACCTATTCGCGTCTGGCAGTGATTATTGAGGAGCTTGCTGCGATTCTGAGGACGCAGGTCAATCCGGATTTTCTGCAACGTCTGGCTCACGCGCTCGATGTCTGCAATCTGTCTCCTCCCTGGAATGCCTCGCAGTATCTGGCTTCCAAGATTGCCGAGGGGGCGGTCGGCGGACTGGTTGTGGGGGGGATTTCCTTTCTGGGGAGCCAGTCCATTGTGGCTTCGGGCATGCTGATATTGATGGTGACCACGTTTTATGTATTTTTCGCGGTGTGGGGCGTTCTCGACCGCGCGGACGTTCGGGCACTTCGTGTCCGGTCCCGGCTTCCCTTTGCGACGGACCTGATGGCTCTGGTCTTGCAGGCGGGTGGAACTCCCGTCGATGCTTTCAACGTGGCGGTACGGGAAAACGCGGGACACCCCCTCGGCGAGGAACTCGAAACGGTGGCGATGGAGACCAGTCGAGGTCGGCCTCGAGTGGAAGCGCTCCGCACTTTGCGAGAGCGGTTTCCCGATCCGGACGTCAGCGACTTTGTGTTTGCCATTGTGAAGGGAGAAGAACTGGGAACCCCCCTGGCCCAGGTACTCAAAATGCAGGCCGAGCAAATGCGGCTCAAGAACTCACAATGGTGTGAGAAGCAGGCTGCGGAAGCCGAAGTGAAGATTGCTTTTCCCGGTCTCCTCGTCATGCTGGCGTGTATCTGTGTGATTCTGGGTCCACTGCTGCTTCCGGTGGTCTTCGGAACCCGGAACTAACCCTCCTCCCACGGACACTTCGATTCGCCATGCCCACGAAAATCCAAATCCACGATCCCGTGTCTGGACCACGTTCCATCTGGGTCGAGAAGCCGTACTTGAAGTTTGGAGCCGATCCAAGTTGCGATCTGATCGTGATGGAGAACATCGAAGCACAAGGCAGCGTGCGATTCAAAGAGGGCCAGTACTGGCTATTCAATGACAGCGCCGCCGCAATGACGCTGGCCGGGAGACCTGTGGAACGAGGTACGACTCACGCGTGGACCCACGGCGAGCGTGTCCGCTTTCCCGACGGAATAGAGTTTCTCCTTATTGTCGAAGGCGATCCTGCCCCCGCACGGCGATCCGTCGAACGCACCATCACTGCACCGCCTCCCGCTCGATCGCCGGAGATCGGCCTGGAAGTGGAGGCCAATGCAGCCCCCGCTGAACCCGCTTCCACGGATAGCCGAAAGGGGGTTTCTTCCACCGAAGTGATGCAGCTGGGGGTCACCCTGCTTTGCATCGCGGCGTTCGTGAGCTTCATGGTGATCGGAGTCCGGAACAAGAACACCCGGAAAGACGCGGGGGCGGACGAGTTCTCAAGTCTGGTAGAACTCGGATTGTCCGACCAGACTCCGTCCGCCAGCAACATGCACCCGGCGCTGGTCAGGCGATTGCAAATGGCCGAAGGGGCCATTCGCCATGGCAATGTGACCGTCGGTTTGGAGCAGTTCCGACAACTGAAGACATACCTTGATGACCAATCTGCGGGCACCTCCTGGCCCAACAAGCTGGAAGCCTTTGAAGTTCGGCTGCGCACGTTCGTTTCGCAGCGGCTTGCGGAAGTGAACGAACCATAGTCCTCCGGCATGGGGTCCCAGTGTTTTGCACTGGGCAAGCGATCAGCCGTCAAGAGACGCCCATGAGTGAATGAATTCATTGCACTGCGTCTCCACATCGAGGAAGCGAGCGGCAAGTCAGCGAAGGAGCAACACCGACGATCTGACGACTTCCGCAACAACCTACGGACGGGGGACTTTCAGAGGAACCAGCACCCCTGGGGACAGTGAATACCGCTTCTGCCAACCCGCTGCCACGTTCTCGGGAACCGGTTCATTCAGTCCGCGCGAGAAGATGCGAGTCAGCAGACGATCCGGTGGGGTGTCGGCCTTGGCCATGGAGAAAAGCTGCCTGGCGGTGACAGCCATGAAGGGAGTCTGGCGGTTACTGCGCGCCAGAAAATACAATGCGCCGGCGGGAACCCGATACTTGGTCAGTTGCTCGCTTTCGAATTCGATCCATTCGTGTTGCTCAGGCATGGATACATAAATCCCATACTCATCTGGGGAGACCTCATCGATTTTCATTGACGTAAAAAATCCATGCGTGATGGCCGCAATCCGGGTTTGCCCCTCACTTTCGACCAGAAGCGGTCCACCGCTGTCTCCATGGTCTGTTCGCTGATTGGCACCTGGGGGGGTTCGGAATAGCGAGGCACCTTCGTACTTCTTGAAGAACTCAAGAGTTCCCTGCATCTTTCGGGGATTCCCGCTCTTCTTCCGCTCATCCAGACCGTAACCGATGGCTGTCACTTTTGCAGCGGGTTGGAGTTCCGCTGTCAGCAAAGGGTAGAACCGAATGCCGGGGGGAGCCGGACGGTCGAGCAGCAGCAACGCGATATCCGAAGCCCCGGCAGAGATCAGGTCAGCATCCAGGTAGCCTCTCTCGTCCTCGGTCACCAAGAAATCGGATCGCATATTGTAGTAGCTGGGGTGAGTCCGATAGAGAATCGCCTGAGCCATGAAATCGCCCTTTCCGCCCGCGCCCTGGTGAAACGAGATGTGGCCGGGCGTGGGGGCATCCTGAATGACGTGAGCTGCGGTCAAAACGATTCTCTCCGCAATCAGTGTTCCAGTCCCGATGGTGGTCTGGTTCCCACCCAGGTCCACCGTAACCATACCGACGGTTGAATACTGGCCATCAGGAACGGGCGTTCCATAGTCGATTCCCCAAGCGAGACCATGGCACCTCACGAGCAACAGAATGCCAGCCAGGGTGAAGTCAATCAAGCGCAGCCGAATGGGGGTAGTCATGGAGAGTTCCAAACACGAGTGGTGATTACTCGACCACAGTCGCGGGGGAGATCGATGGGGACACGGGGAATTGCCGGGACGTTGAAATCTTGTTCTCACGCAGAGCCTTGAGTTGAGCGGCACAGATTGTCTTGAACGCGGCAGGGGCCAGGTCTTCCGCTTGGGTCACCCGTCGGATCGCTCCCTCATGATCGCCTTCGGCTGCCAAAACCGCCGAAAACGTCAGGTAGCCAATCCAGAGTTTAAACTCGGCTCGCGTCAACGTGGTTTCCACCAGTTTGCGAGCTTCCTGGATCTGCTCGTCCGTGGCCCCTTCGCGAGTCGCCAGAATCCATGCCAGATGGCACCGGGCCAAGTGCGTCATCGGCAACGCATCATCCGGCAATTCGCGAATCAATGCCCGGAGATTAGAGATGGCTGTATCGGAGTCATTCTGAGAGTTGCGGACACAGGCTTGCAGGTACAGCAGCGTAAACAGTTTCTGCTGCAACCAGGGGCGCTGGAAGTACTCGGACTCAAGAGTTTGGCGAACATTTTCGATCGCTCGACTGAGCCCGGCGGAATGGGGAGGACTTGTGGGATTCGCGGCGTCCGAAGGGGCCGATTCAGTCAACTTCGCCTCATCCGCCGTGCCATCGGCCGCCAGTCGAAAACCCAGTCCTCGACGGACTTCGTTCTGGCGGGCAAATCCTGTCATGTCCGGGGAGAGTTCTTGAAGCCGATTGAGGTAGCTTCCCCCGACGAAGCGGCGAAGCGTGATTGCTGGTTTCGGATTCGAGGCAGGTGTTGCATCGTCTTCGCACCATTCCGCGACATTACCGTAGACATCGTAAAGACCCAGGCTGTTGTCATGCAGCTTGCCAACAGAATGGAGCATTCCTCCAGAATGGTCGGCCAGCCAGCCATGTTCACCGATCAATGCCTTGTCATCTCCAAAGTAGAATCGGGTGCTGGCTCTGGCCTGTGCTGCCACCTTCCACTCACGGATCGTCGGGAGTCGGAACCTAGGGGCGTTCGGTCCCGATTTCTCATTCAAGCGATTCAGAAATGTCTGGCAGTCATCCCAGCTGACTCGCTCAACAGGCAAGTCCATCGCGGTGGAGTCGGAATCTTTCATCAATGAGTTCCACTCCCCCAAAGTGACCTCATATTTGCCGATCCAGAAAGGCGGGATAGAACCGGGATTTGTCGTGCTGTTCTCGGTCGGTTCTCCGGCAGGGCGATCCTCAATTCGCACCATTCTCTGCAAGAATGACTTTGCAAGCGATTTCGTCGGGAGCGGAGATTCGGAAGAGGATTCGGATTCAGCAGCTGGCAAGCGGGGAATCTGATGTTGGCGGTACATCTCCAGGCGTTCGCGAATCAATTCCGAGGCGGGGCCGGTACTGACGATCTGGGCAGCCTGTTGAGTCGCGATGGCAGCATCAAACTGCCCCAAAGCCGCCTGCCCTTCCGCCAAACGAAGTAGTGCTGCCTGCTGCTGCGATTCGTTGCTGGCCATCATTTTCATCAGTTGAGCGATCTCGACCGCGTCGGCTGGCGAAGCGATCTCGGGGCACAATGCCAACAAACTGGCTAGGACGGACATATGATCCTCAAGTTCCGGCAGCAGTTCCACGGCCTCGGGGTTCGGGAAAGGCAGCTGCCAGAGGGCGATATGCAGGTGCTGAGAAGCCTGCTTGTAGTCCCGACGATGAAGATAGGCTTGCGCCAAGAGACGATGTGCGGTAGGCCAGTCCTGGGTGGCCGCTGCGCTGCGATGGTTCAGAACCCACGTCAGCTCATGAATCGCATCCTCAATCTTGCCTTGTGCGATGAGCGACTCACCAAGGAGAACTCGCGCTCGACAGTTATTGGGGTGGTAGCTGATGGCGGCGCGGAAATCCTCCTCCGCAGCTTTGGAATTGGACTGGGCTCGGTAAGCGCTGCCGCGAATCAGGTAGGCCCTCACGAGGCGCGGTGACTTCCTGAGAATCTCTGTGTTCGTCTCGATCATTCGCCGGTAACTTTTCTCGCGAAGATAGACATAATTGTCGACAAGCAGCGTCTCGATTTCTCGGGAATAGACCCCCAGCGTGTTGAGCAACAATGGGTCCGCACCGGATTCTTCCAGTTGCTCCAGGGCCTTGGCATCGACCACGAAATCCAGTCGTCTGGCTTTCGCCTCGACCAGGATGTCGACCGAGTTGACGCCCACTGAAACCATGTCGAGGACTTGATCCAGCGTCAGCGGCGGAACCGGCTCCGTCTGAGCCCGCGCCACAGAGGTCAGCACAACCATCGTTAGCAGGAGCGCCTGCATGGCTCTTCGGTTCGCGACGGCGAGGCGGAATCGATGCATTGAATGGTCCTGATCGTGGACTGGAGCGTAAAGCCTGCTTGGCAAATCACTGTATGCGGGGGGCCAAGAACCAGCTCCTGGGGATCTCCACTTGGCGACTGCGGGTCGAATCCCGAAGAATCGTATCCAGGGTACGAGCTTCGAAGGAGTCGGGCCAGTGCCGGAGGATCTGCATGACAAGATCGCGGACGACCGGTTCGTTGACGGGCTTGCGATCCGCAGCTTGCGAAGCGGGCCAAAACCCCAATTCAATCGCCAGCATCGACCATGCGGCGCGCAGCCGACACCCGGGATTGGCCACCTCGGCTTCGGCACTGGTGAGTCTGGCGAAGTTCTCGCGAGCTGTGTGTGTCTGATCGGTCACATGGATCGCGTTCAAGGCTTCAATCTCAGCACGGATTGGATGAGGTGTCGTCTCGGTCAATCCGGCCTGCGCTGCCAGGAGATGCCGCAGCATCGCTTGCTGATGATCATCAATGGAGTCCAGGCGGGCTAATAACGCATGGGTATTGGCCACCCCGAGGTGCAGCACTGGATTATTCGGTTCCTCCTCGAGTGCTTCGTTGAAATCGGTGATCGCCGCTTCCAGATCTACGCGTTGCCAGACATATTCAAATGGATCGCGTGGCACGGTCACCAACGGGGATTCGCTGAGTCTCTGGAAGGCTCTCAACGCGGGCCGTTCGGTGCGTACTGAGTCCAGTTGATGCGCCAACGCGATTCGCCAGCTTGCCAGAGTCGGGGAGGCATAGGCATCGATTTCCGACTTCG
Organism: Planctomycetota bacterium; assembly: GCA_043718945.1. GTDB lineage: Bacteria > Planctomycetota > Planctomycetia > Planctomycetales > Planctomycetaceae > TH-plancto1. The sequence goes on along the minus strand of JAYSUV010000748.1, from coordinate 8,338 downwards.
GAATGGGTTTGCCGAGTGAGTCGAGCGGCAGAACAACGATCGCATCCTGCAGCTTCGCCGTTCCCGCTTCGTCCCAGAAGTCGATCCACCTTCCTCCACAGCTTTGTGTCAGCGATCCCAGAAACTCGCGGGCGAGGGGAGCCTCAATGGTCGCAGTCTTCAGCGAAGTCCCGTGGATTCCCGGTTCTTCCTCTGTAAACCCTGAATTGACCAGCAACGCGTCCACAATCATCTGACGGGAGGAAATCCGATCACGCAGTTCTTTGTCATGATGCACCCGATTGGAATGATCGTTGGCATACGGAGGTGCGTCGCCAATCAGCAAAATTCGTCGCTCCGTCGTGGAGTCCGTGGGGTTCCAGGAGAGTTTCTCTAACGCCGTCCAGAGTCCCTGGTCCACAGCTTCCGGGAAGTAGGGTTCTCCGGTTTCGACCTTCAAGTGCGACAAGACCTTGGACAAATTGACCGAATCACTCGTGAAATCTGCTGCGACGGTTGCTGGTCCAGACGGGGAACGGGTATCCCGATAGACCACGACTGCCATTTCGATCCGCTCACTTCCGCTGATGTCGCGGTACAGAATCCCGATGTCGCTGATCAGCCCCGAGAGGTCGGCGAGTTCATGGAGCATGCTGGTTGTTCCATCGAACACAATCGACAACTGACAGAGGGCCTTCGGTTTGGAAGTTCGAGGAAAGACCTCGGGGCGGATCAGGCGTGGCTGTCGAGCAAGCCGCGATATGAAGCGCGGACCAGTCAAAACCAGTGGATCGCTGGCCGACATGTCAGTCGTCAGCCACAACGCCATCACGCAGGTGCAGATCACCAGAACCTGATGTCGAAGGGCGATACGACTTCCAGAATGAACGCGGCTCGTCAAGGCTGGGTCTCCTCGGGAGGCAACGGTCGGCAAATGATTCGAACTCCAATGTCCGCGTGCCCGCGATCCTGAGCATTGGCCCGCCATGTGATGTGAACAGGCATCGACTGGGGGGATCGGAAACTCCCGCCCCGAATTACGTGCAGAGTCCCGACCCCAGTGGTTTGCAGATCCTCGCCGTCACCTGGCGTATAGAAGTCACGGCACCACTCGGCTGCGTTCCCCAGTAAGTGGCTGACTCCAGCGGGAGTCCTTCCCGCAGCGAGATCCTCCACGGACTGAAGTTGCCTCGCCATATCGGACTCCTGTGTGAATGCGATATTGGCATGGGGGCGAGCTGGAGATTCGCCGCCCCAGGGGAACTCCCATTCGTGAGTGCCACGAGCGGCCCACTCCCATTGTTCTTCACTCGGAAGTTCGAACTCCGCTCCAAGCCAAGTGCAGTATTGGAGCGCATCGGTATAGGACATCATGACCGCTGGATGATTGCGTGTCCGCGTTTCGAGTTGAGTACTGGCACTCCCATCGTCCAAAGCGGCAGCACGCTGCCCAATCGTGAGTTCATTGACCGCGATATAGAACGGTGTTGGAATCGTCACCTTTCGGGCTGCGATTTCTCCTGGATGCAAGGGCGGAATTGCTCCGAATTGAAACTCTCCCGATGGCACTAGGACAAAGGACAGGGGAACATCTCCGTCCTGATAGAACGCGTTTAGCTTTACAGCCGTAGTCTGGAGCGGTAATCCAGTCGACTCATCGATTGCCATTCCATCCGGTTCGAGTCCCGATGGAAGTTTCCAATGAGTCATTCTCGGAGGGGGAGTAGGCTGCGAAGGCATCGGATCGGTCGTCGAGTTGATGGGGGACACGGGCGGAGTGATTGCCGCCGTTACTTGAATCTGATGCAACTGAAAGACAATCCGGTTGTCCTTCGGCAAATCGCCATCGGGTGAGAGTTTGACCGGCACCGGGGATTCATAGCCATCCATAACCACACTGACCTCGTAGGCGGTCGTCCGAGAGAACTCGATCGGCTGTGGAGTCTTGATTGGCTGGGACTTGTCATTCAGGACGATCGTGGCGCCCGGTGGAACTGAATCCACTTGGATGATGAGTGGCTGTTCGGTTCCTCCGATTCGCACAGCTGTCATAACAATGCTCAACAGCACGATCAGAATGGCGGCCATCAAGACTTTTTTGCGGTCCGCCAGGAAGCTCTGGGAAGTTTTCCCGTTCGGCGGCACCAGAAAGGGTTTCGCCGGTGCCTGCGGAATCTCTTTGGGCTGCGGCATTGATGATACAGGTTTCATCCGAATCATCTGGACATCGGGGTCAGCCACCTGTTCCAAAGTATTTACGACCGGAACTCGAGTGGGGCCTGCGACTTCACGCACCTTTTCAGGAATCACCGCCGTCCCAAGACTTTGCAGTACCTGGATAGCGGACGAGGGGCGCTGATTCGGAGCTTTTCTGAGCAGAGACTCCATCACGGACTGGAATTGTGATTCACCAGAGGGAATTAACTTTTTGATCAGACCGGAAAATTCCTCCGTCGAACCATGAAATCGCCACCACATCGAAGCCTGGTCGGCTCCTCCGGCTGTCATTCCCGGAAAGCAGGAATCGAACTGGGCCCCCGCGATCATCTCCAGAATACAAAAGCCCAGCTGATACAAGTCGAGCTGCGAGCCCAGGCCAGAACCGGTGGCGAACTTCTCGGGCTCAACCAGTTCGGGGGCCAGGTATTTTCCGACACCGTCTGTGAGCGGCAACATACCGTCAATGATCACTCCCGGATCGGAAACCTTCAGGCGGCCATCCGCGTACAACAGCAAGTTCGTGGGCTTAATCTGTCCATGAATTCGACCATGAGCGTGGAGTACCGAGAGAGCCTGCAGTCCCTGGGCCAGATAACTCTTCGCCTCGGAGATTGGGGTCCGTTCGCTCGCTATCTTACTGGCGGCACTCTCATCGGCCAGTTCCACGACGACCCAATCTTGCTCCTCCAACGTGTTGAAAACAGGCAACAGGCGTTCGTGCCTGACATCGGCCATCGCGCGAACACGCTCGTAGAACTGCTCGCGCTTGTACTTCTGGTGACTGTGCGACTCCAGCAGCACCTTGACGGCGACCTCGCGCTGCAATGGACCGTTATCCCAAGCCTTATAGACCGTTGTCCAAGGCCCCTCACCTATCTTGTCCAGCAGGTCGATGGATAGCTTCTGCATCTCGCCTCGCGGTCCCCATGACATACGGAATCACTTCATTCGCAAATCGCGATACCCACATTGAGCATACCGAAATGCCAAAGAGGAGACTACTCCACGCAGCGACCGGATCCACAATGAGGTACTCAGCCGACAGCTTGGATCGTGATACGATCCAGGAGGGCAAAAACTCACTGGGTATTGAATCTGACCAGTGACAAGTTACGAACTGTGCTTCCCAGTTCCGCCGATCGGGCGTGCTGGCCTCCTCCAGTCAACCGCTTAATGCCGTCTGTAAGACCGCGATCCAACTCCGAGACTTGGACCAGTGAATCTTTGTTGAGATCCAAGCTGACGTCCGAAACGGTATCCAGGAATGATTTTGTGAGGGCTCCATTGCCCCATTTCTCCTGTTCTTGACTGGATTCATTCCCCTTCGACGATGCAAAAATGACCACTCCGCTGTTTCCCACTCGAGCGATCTGGTTGTCAAAGCTCTTTTGGAGCTCGTCGGTGACACTTCCACTATAACAGCTGTCCAGAAACACGAAGACATGCCTCGCGCTGATCTGACTTGTCAACAGCTGCAATTCCGAGGAAGAAATACCCTTCCGGGAAATCTTGTCGGGTTCCGCATCGTAGGGGCAGAAGTAGTACCCATTGCTGTCTTTGTCGACCACGCCATGCCCAGAAAAAATCAATGCCACGGTATCATTCTTGGTGACATTTCGGTCTAAGCCCTTCAACTCATTTCGAATCTTGATTGCCGTCGCGTTCTCGTTAGTCAGCGTTGTCACCCGGACATCTTCGAACAGAATCTGCTTTTGTCGTGATAGCAAACCAGACAGGTCAGTAGCATCCTTATCTGCAAACATTAGCGTTGGAAAGTCGTTCGAACGCTTGTACTTTGCCACTCCAAATGCCAAGACGTACAATGTTCCTTTCGGTTCAGCGGATCGCGGGGCTGCGGTGTTGGGTGGTCCATCGGAATTGGGCTGAGTTTTCGCAACCGGGACGTTGATTTGGTTCCGCTGCACGATTTGAATCTCGCCACCTTTGCGTATTTCCCAATCACCAACTGCGTTGATCCCAATGACACCCGTGTCACCGCTGCGGAGCGTCACAGTACTGATGTCCGTGGCTTCCGTGACATTCGGGATGACCTGCCCCTTGTTGTCTTTGGCGGCACCGGTTTTCCCGTTGCGTGCGTAACGCAAGGTCACGCCCGTCTCCAACGTGAGCGTGGCGCCTGCGCGAATCGTGTTGTATCCATCGCCCAGCATGTAGTGAAACGGGCGAGAGTTCTTGCTGTTGTCGAGGGTCACCGATCGCATGTCCCGGTCAATCGACACGGAATTCCCGTTGACTACAAAATCGAACGTGGGGCTATATCCCGACGGTCGTCTGATCGTAAACGCGGCTGATGCTCCCAGACCATCGACCGAATGACACTGGATCACGTAGGAATACTGACCGTTCCAGGCGAATGGAAATGCCTGATCGTCCCCCGGCTTCAGCGAGTACTCTCTGAACCAGGACTTCGTCTTTTGGGAAGAACCTTGAGATTCCAAATAGCACGTCATGCTGAACTTCAATGGCGTGGCAACCCCGCTCGGACAGCGAAGCTGCACGGTAGGTGTCTCAGTTTTACCGCCATTCTCCGCTTTGAGATCGGGGCCATTTAGAACACCTAGGCCATTGGCCATGAAGCGATTGCCGGTTCCCACGCTGATTCGGGGTTCCCCTTCTCCCCCCACCGCGACATACCCTCCCGGAAGAAGTCGCGACTCGCCGACCGGCAAGCCGGGATCAAAGATGAGGACGAGTTCCCCCTCCGGCCACTGTGCGGCGGGTGCGGTGGAGTTGGAAGTGAGGTCACGACTGGCCTGAGCCAGCTGCGGAACGTTGTTCAACCAACCAGAGAGGGTCTCGCGCAGGTCCCCGTCGAGATGGGCGTCGTCCATCCGCTTGATCATCGGTTCGGTGATTCTCGCCAGATCGCTGGCCGAGGCGTGGTCCTCCAGACCATCGTGCAGATTCTCCAGCGTCAGGCCAACCAGCAGTTTCTGGATCTTTTCATTCGGAACTTTCAAGGCTTGGGCATTGCGTTCGAAACGGCGGATATCACGATCCACAACCGCAGCTTGCAGGTTATCCAGAAGGGCTTGTTGCGCTCCCTCGACCTTCAGCGTCTCAACCAAGGCTAGGGCATCGTCGATTCGATAGCCCTCCTTCAATAAGGTTTTCAACGCCTCCAAGTCAGTCGTCAAGCTCTCCGCAATCGCGCTGGACAGGCGAGAGCCCGCCGCACCCGCATAGGTCTGCGGGATCTCCAGAACCGGATTGGGTTTCGGAACCAGCCCCTTCTCCGCTTCCAGCGGGCGGTCACCAAACCTGACATAGTCCATATACAGTCGCTTCTGATCGACATTCAGTTCACTGTTTTGCGGGTACTGCTGCCAGTCGGTGTATCGTTCCTGCCAGCCCGGGTCGTAGTCACTCGTATCCTGACTGACTCCGATCTTCTCCATAAAATTGTCCATCCGCTCTTCGTACTGGTCGTCATCAATGACTCCTCGTTCCCAGAGTCGATCCATGCGTTCCTCCTCCCGCTCCAGCAGCCTCTCCTGCAAAGGAGTCAACTCTTCATCACCTTCGTCGTACTCCCCTTCGTCCATCGCCTCCATGTCTTCGCCATCGTCTCCGCTATCAAAAAAGAACGATCCGCCGCCATCGTCGTCGAAATCGTCCTGAGCCTGCAGAGGATTTCCAATAATCTGACAAGTCCCTATCCCGAGCAAGGCAAAGAAGCCGAGACATAGACCGAACACGATCACAACGTCAATACGGGGAGAACGAATCGGAGTCATGTGGGAGATATCCTGGGCCCAGTGAGGATCGTACGGTTTCGTCGCAAAATCAGGTTAATCCTCCAACTCTCTGAGTTCAAGTAAATTGCAGGTCGATCCAAGAACTTTATGACTGGCCTGTTTGGATGATCCCAACGATTCAATCCCTTTTGACTTGAGAATTGCGATCACTCATTGTGTAATGAGGGTAGCGGTTTCACTCTGTCCCCATCGGTGTGTCCGGCGGGCAGTGAGATTCGCGTCTGAGATTTCACTCCGAGGTTGGCATGTCATCCCTCAATCGCTCAGGAATCATCGCGACTCTAACCGTTTGTTTCTCCATGCTGCAGGCCGAGAGCGCTCACGCTCAAGACGCAACACCTGTGGACAAAGCAGTCCGGATGATCAAGGAAAAGGGCTACAAGCGAATCGCAGTGATCCCGCGAGTCGTTGTCCGAGCCACGGGTGATACGAATCGCGTGGCAGGCAAGAACACTCTGGGCGCCTTGAGTTACGAATGGCCCGACGAACTCTACGATTCACTCGTTGACGCAGCCTCCTCGTCGAACGGCCAGTTTTCCGTCGTTCCAGATCAACAGATCCAGCAAGCCCTCAAGGGCAAGACGAGTGAAGACATCGGCTCCGAAGAGATGTGGAAGGTCATCCGCGAAAAGACGGGGGCTGATTTTCTGGCCTCCGTCGACGTGACCGATCCAGGCCCTATCAACGGCAAAACGGGTTCCGCAGAGATCAAACGTGCCGTGAGCGCGGTTGACCTGAGAGACAACAGTGCGGCATTGCGCGTTCGGCAGGAATACCGCAAGAGCCTGAGTGATGCGGCCTACTCGGGTGAAAGCTTCGTGGTTCGTGAATGGAAGAATGGCTCGCTCGATGCGAGTGGACTCACGGGAGGGCTATTGTTTGACCCGGGAGCCGCTGCCGAGAAGGAGCAATATGCGAGTTTAGCCCCGCAAGACCATCCACTGCGCCGCGACGACTATCCATTCGGAATCGGAGTCGAAGTTAACGGCGAGTTGAGAACTCCCAAAGTGATTGACGGGCAACTTGTTGTCCAACTTGACATCGGGGACGAATATGTCATTCGCGCCTGGAATCGTGGCGACGAGGCGAATGGTGACCCCAAGGTCTTCATGGCGCTCTACGTCGATGGGGTCAATACGGTCGGTGCGATTCGTGAGCGACCGGACCTGACTCCGACTGTGAGAACTTGGTTTCTCCGTCCGATTTCAGAGTTTCGACGGATTGCCGGTTGGCTGAAAGTTGATCCACAGACACATCAGACAAGTTACGAACGATTTGTCGTCGTGGGAGCCGGGGAATCGGTCGCACGCGAAGCGGGTCAACCCGGTGGAGACGGATTCGAAGACAACCTCGGACTCATCACCGCAGTTTTCTACACCTATGGGATGAAAGGAATCCCGAAAACCAAAGGAGCTGTGAAGCCCGTCGCGGACGGAATTGGCACGGGGCGCGGACAGAAAGTGGACGGCGGTGTGGCCGGATTCGAATCGCTCGGCGAGGAGAAAGGGTTGATGCTCAGCAGTGTCTCCATCTACTACCGAAGTTCGCAGTGGTTTCACGACTTCGCGAATGAACCTCAAAGTGGAAGTACCAGTCAGGTGCCTGAGCCAGAGAAGGGCGGACAGGACAGCTCTTCTCCACCAGACCCTCTCAAAGACACCGAAGATGACCTCCCGAAGTGAGTTCACATTCGCCGAGATGTCGGTGCTCAAGGGACGCGGCAAGGCGGTTCTGAAGCCGTTCTTTGCCCGTTCGAGCAAGCTCGGGAGAAGGTCATCGCCTTGGCCACCGACATGTCCGGCGGGTACATCGCAGCTGTGATGGAGCATCTGCCGAAGGCGGCCTTGGTATTCGATCCCGAGTTAATATTAATGGCTCATCCGACTATTTGGGGGGTTGGGCATTGGCAAGGTATTCACCTTGTCGGGTGTACTGGGTGTGGTGCAGGGTCAGGAGGCGTTCTTTGAGGTGTTCATAGTTTCGGTAGCCGTAGGCCCGTCTTTGCAGCGCTCCGATTTTGTTGTTGATCCCTTCCAGCGGGCCGGTCGAGAGCGGGTGGTCGTACCAGTTGAGGAGGCCTCGGCGGTGCTGGCGGAGGGTCTTCGCCATGACTTGCATTTGGCGGATGCCGGAGGCGACACCAGGCATCCAGGAACTTCTCGGCGGCGGGCTTCGACTTCTGATTCCAGATCTATCGCAGATCCTCTTTCAGGTAATACGCCACGGACAGCGACTCGTTCAGTTGGAACGCCTCTTGCAGCTGGGCCTTCTCATCGACCTTCTCGTTGTGTTTGAGATTCTCCCGGTTCATGACCAGCAGCTAGCGCGTGCCCTTTAGAGCAGATTCAGAATTGGTTATC
>JAYSUV010000747.1:0-7394 GCA_043718945.1 Planctomycetota bacterium | reverse complement strand
CCCCACGCCGCCTGGCCGACGCGGGCACCACCTCGCGTAACAGATCCCGGAAGAACCCTATCCGCCGTCAAGACCAAGTTTTCATCACCCCAGGGTGGGGTAGGTTGGGAGACGCACTTTGCGCAGCCGGGGAATGACCCCAAGATACAGCCCTCTCATCCACATCAAGTGTGCGGAATTTTCCTGTCGGTGACGGACGTTCGACGAGGTGGTGGGGTACACAGATTCTCACAGATCAGGAGAGCGTTTACGGCTGCTCGCCGGGATGCGATGAGGGCTTGTCTGCCCTCGAAAATCTGTGTACGAGCCTACCGTGTCTCGCCAGCCGTCCGGAGCCTTGCGTCCCCGAGGCAATCACAAAGTGCGCCTCGCTCTCGCAGGGCAATCGCCGATTGGGAGATGGGATAAGTAGCATGGGCTTTAGCCCACGCTACTCTTAAAAAGGCGATCACCCTGCGCCACAATACCGCGTGCGAGACACATTTTGCTCTGTTGGCAGTAACCCGACGCGTCAGCTGGGCGTACGTCTCGGGGTCTCACGACTGTGAGTTATTCACCGGCCGTTTGCTACCAGAGCAGATTCAGAATGGGATTGCAGGAAAGGCAGACAGGAATGTCTGCCCCACTGCTCAGTGGGACAGACATTCCTGTCTGTGCGAACTGAAGACAGAATTTGAATCTGTTCAGATGGACGATTCGCCTCAACTCCCGCTTAACTTCTTTGTCCAGTCGCTATTGGGATAGAGCTGTTCCAGTTTGGCCGAGGCTTCTGCTCCGCGAGCTGCCTGGCCAATAGTGCCCCAGAGTTTGGAGAGATGGAACAGGGCTTCCGCGTGCAGATCCCCCTCAGCAGCGAGGGCGGGGATCACGTCGACGTGCAGGTAGGCGAGGACGGCGTCCTTCTCCTTCTGTCCGAGGGCGACCAAACTGTCGCCTTGGAGCAGGTAGGCTTCCGCGAGGGTTCGCGTCTCTTCGGCATCGGCCTGCTCGACGACTTGCTCGATGATTTTGAGCGCCTCGGCGTGTTGGGTGAGCAGTTGCAGGCAGCGGGCCTGGCCGATCATGGCTTGTTGTCGGCGAGCCAGTGCAGCTGGAGTCTTGGCGTCCAGAGCCACGACGGCATCAAATCCGGCCTTGGCCCCTGTGGTGTTCTTGGACGCGAGCAGCACCCGTGCCAAGCCGATCTTGCCCGACATTTGCGTATCTGGCCACGGGGATTGCGTCAGGGCGTTGAACGCCGAGTCCGCAATCGGGTCATCCTTGGTGCGGAGGGCGACCTCGGCCAGTAATGCCTGAGCCTCATAAAAGCGGAAGTTCTCGCGATGAGCCGTCACGAAGCCCTTCAGCTTCGCCACAGCATCCTTCGCGAGTGTGGGATCATCGATCGCCATTTTGGCGGCTACGCGGGCGGTGAAGAACTCGATGTCGGCCCGTAGACTAGGATCGCCCCCCTTGGCCGCATCGGCACATTCCGCGAGCCGCTCCAAGGCTTTCGTGTAGTTGCCTACGAACTCGTCTCCGCGTGCCAGCCCGAACTCGGCGGGCTCGCCATCCCACTCGACGAGTGTCACCTCGTTGGCGGGAATCTTCTCTTCCTTGTTGCCAACCTTTTGGAAGACGACGACCTCGATGCGGGTGTTCGTCTTGACCTCTCCCCCGACACGCTTCTCGTCTCCACGCCGCGTGACGTAGTCAATCGAAAAGGCCGTGACCGGAGACATCGCCAGAGCCAGGATGGCGAGAGGAAACCACGTGCGTTTCATGGGTGTTCTCGGAGTGTAGAGTGGGATGTGAGTAGTGTACGACTTTGGCCAGCCGCGAGGAAACGAGAGACCCTCGATCAGGTGGGGCCGGATTTCGGCTTACCAGGGAGTCGCGTCGGTTTCGGTTTGGGAGGAGTTGTAGAGGGAGTCGGACCCGGTTCACTGGCTGCTCCAAAATCCCGCTCCGATTCGTCTGGTGTTGAGGCGACATTCGTCTCCACGGAGCGCCGCGACGTGTATCGATTCGCAGGTTTGCGAGACATCCACAAAATCCCCAGCACTGCCCCGACTCCCACCAATCCCAGCAAGGCAATCATGCCATAGTTCGTTGTCGCCACGGGCTTCGGCTTTGATTCCGCGACGACTTCCGCCCCGGGAGCCGGATCGCTCACTGCAGGCACGTTTCCGGGATCGGGACCGGGAACCTCGGAGGCCGCAGCTCCCCCGGCTCCACCGATCACCAGATCGACCGGCAGTTCTCCACTCTCTTGCAAGATGTCGCGGTACAGAGTGTTGAACCGCTCGTACTGATCCGGCGGAAACGCCTTCGTAATTCGGGCGAACGTCCCCACTCCCGACCTCGCTTGTGTCAGGGCCTTTTCCCGATCAGCGGGGACTGACAACTGCCGGGCGAGTGCCAACTGGCACAGTCCGAGATTGTAACGGGCGTCATATTCCATCGAGGCATATCGCGGATCGGGCTTCTTCTGCTGGACCTTCTGCAACCGTCTGGCAGTGAAGGCCCAGCCCCAGATCACCACGGGCGATTTCGCGCCCTGCACCGCGATCTCGTACTTCTTCCAGGCATCCGGTTCGCTGCTGCTGGCCCACGCTTGGTACAAGCTGGCAGCTGTGAACTGGACGTTGGGCGATTCGACCGCCTGCTGATCGGCCAGCAATTCGCGGATGAGTTGTTCGCCGGAGGTGAAATTGCCTTGAGCTTGCTGGCAGTTCACGAGCCGCATCTTGCTGTACAGCAACTGATCGGGCAGTGCGAAGGCTTGATCGGCTTTCGACTTTTCCGCAATCTTGAGGTACGCCTCACTCGCTTTGGCCAGGAACTCCTGCGACCGCGAGCGGTCCTCGGCAGAGCTTTCCGCCAGGCTGGTGAAGGTCTCGGCAATCCAGAACAGGGAGGTGAAATTCTGCCCCTCTTCGCGCTGGAAGAGGTCAGTCAGAAACGATTCGAAGCCTTCTCGCACTTCATCGGCCCGGCTGGTCTCACCGGCCGCCTTAAGTTGTTTTAGTTCCTTCTCCAGTTCCTGACCGAACTCGACAAAGATCTGCGTGAGTGCCTCGGCATCGTCCGAGCCAGCCACCTCCTCCAGCATCAGTCGGGCCTCGCGCGCGGCCTCCAGATCCTTGATGCCGATTTGCGCCTTCAAGAGTTGCTGGTACGCGAAGCTGGCCATCGCGCGGCTCTTCGGGCTGCCGGGCGTTTTCGGGCGCGGGGTGTCTGGCGGGACGGAAATCGCCGCCACGACCGAGTGTGGTTCGGAGGTCAGGAGTTCAATCGACCCCAGCGTTTTGTCGACCGTCCGGTAGACCCCGCTGAGGTTACGAATCTGGGCCAAGGTCAACTTCCCACGAGTCAGATCGTCCGGGGTCGCGACAGAGGCTGGCGTCGACCGCATCCGCTCAGCAATGCCGATTTCGAGGTGCCGGATTGCAGCCTCTCTCCATTCGCCGAATTTCGCCATCTCGGGCCGCTGACTCTCGGGCAGATTAATCTGCGTGGTGTACTGCCCCCAGTACGCTTGCCCCGTACTGAGTTGGGCCCCTCCGTAGTGAGTGGCCCCCGCCGGGATCTTGCTCCACCAAGTGGCTGCCTCGTCCAGTTTTCGCTCGTCCCACATCACCCGAGCGACAGTCAACCGCGCTTCGTTCGCCTGATCCGATTCGGGGAATTTCTGCTCCAGCAGATTGGCAGAGTCGATCAACTTGCGAGTTTCGAATTCGCGTTGCCCCTTCGCCTCCTTCTGGTAGGCCCGGTCGAAGGCCGCCATCGCAATGAAGCCCGCGTTCTTGGCCGTCTCGGGACTCCGAACCGCCAGCGTCCGCAGCATGTATTCACCGATCACCGCAGCTTCGAGCGACCGATCGTCCAGCAAATACCCATAGGCCAGCAGTAAGTTCGCCCTCTGGATATCCGCAGCGGGAGTGGTTGACTTGGCCATCCGCAAAGCCAAGTCGCACAATCTCGCCATCTCGGCGGCACTCGTCTTCAGAGTCACCTGTTTCGCTTTCGACTCTTCCGTGTTTCCACTCTGCTGGGCAGCTGCGATTTGCTCTCTCAACTGGCGAAGATCGTCCGACAATTTCCCCGCCATGCCGTAGGCCGTATCAAAATCGACGGGCTCGTCGGCACTGCGGTTCAGAGACAGCAGCAACCGCTGAATCATGGTGTTGGCCGGGGCCTTGAACTCCCCCGCTGTCCGGCTGAGCAGTCTGGTGCGAGTGAGAGCCTGGGTCAGGGCTGCTGTCCGCTCGGCCTCGGTCTTCGTGGAGTCCGAGCCGATTTTTTCCAAGGCGCGGCAGATCTCCCACTGAATGCCGTTGCCGACTTCCGTTCGAGTGCGACCCTTGGCACTGTTCAGCCACTCCTCGGCCAAAGTCACGACGAGCGGGTAATCCTGCTTCTGCTGGTGATTCAAGCAAATGAGCTTAAATCGCAATGCCAAGTCATACAGCGCCGCTTTGACCGGAGTATCCGGTGACAGCGTCAGCAAGTCATCGTACACCCCGATCGCTTGGGTGATCTGATCCAACTCTTCAAAGCATTTTCCCTGCCACAAGCGGGCGAACTTGCCACCGGTGTTGTTCCGGTAGCGGTCGTGCATCTCGGTGAACTCGACTGACGCCTTTCGCAGCGCACCGGTGGCCGACTGGCTACCGCGATCATGCGTGCGAGCTTCCCAATAGGTGCATTTGCCCGCATCGAAGATGACCTCAATGTAGGCGTTCTCGGCCTTGGTGCGAGCCGCCTGTGTGGCCTTCTCCTCCTCGGGGATGAAGGCGGGAAACAGATCGAGCGCCTTCTTATATTGAGTGGCCGCATCGTCGAAGACCTTACGGGCTTCCTTCAACAGCATGCGGGCTTTCTCCTGATACAGCTGTCGATCGGACTGGTGCGAGGGGTCTTCCGATTCGAAGATCTCCACGCGAGCCTTCTCGAATAGAATCCGCCCACGCCAGGTGTTGGCCTGAGCGGCCAGAGGATGCTGTGGGGCCCCTGTGGCAAACTGCTGGAACGCTGCCTCCGCCGCATCGAGCTGTTGCCGCTGCGCATCCACATTGTTGAGGTCGCGGGCACTCGCCAGCAGAGTTTGCGCCCGCTCGTACGGCAACAGCTCCTTCAGCTCTTGAGACAGCTTTCCATCTTGTTCCAATTGGTCCAGATACGACAAGGCGATGTCGTAATACCCGCGATCACGCAGTCCTTCGGTGAATGCCTGAACCGGTTCCGCCGCTTGCAGAAATCCCGGCAGCAGCAGAATACCCATGACGAGGAATAGGCTCAGCCGGATCGCGCCGAGCAGGCGACGACCCTTATTCCAGCTGTCAGACTCAACAAGTTGGCCGTGATCGTGCATCCCTGAATCACCAGTCCGCATGCGTTTTATCCCACCTGAATCCAGATCCGCACAGCGTCTGCCAGCTCGGATTCGCCAGTCTAGGAGCATACCGCCCCCGCTGTCAGCCCGTCAAAGCCCAATGGTCAGGCGTCTCGCCTTTTTGAACACTGCTTAAGTAGCGTGGGCTTTAGCCCACGCGAACTCAAAGAAAACCCGAGGACTGCGTGGGCTAAAGCCCACGCTACCTTTAAAAAAAAGGCAATCGCCTTGGCCCAACGGGTAGCAACCATGGGGCTGTCGACCGCCATTATTGCACCCTGGCCGCATTCCTCCCACTGTGCGGCAACTGCCGTTTTGACAACCTGGCGCGCATCACCCACAGTGCCACGTCGCAAACCGATACTAAAAAAGCCGTTACAGCTCACTCCATGAATCACTTCGTCTACGGCATCCGCTTTGCATAACCCACACATGTCCCGCACCAACACGGGCCACAACACACGTACCTATGTCCCTAGGCACTATCCCCTAGGCTCTAGGCAGATTCAGGACTCCCACCATGGCTGTCAGCGAAAAGATCATCGGCATCGACCTTGGCACGACCAACTCGTGCGTCTCGGTCATGGAAGGCGGCGAAATCAAGGTCATCCCCAATCAAGAGGGATACCCGACGACCCCCAGCGTGGTCGCCTTCACCGACAAGGGAGACATCCTCGTCGGCGAGCCCGCCAAGCGGCAGGCGGTGACCAATCCCAAGAACACGATCTACTCGATCAAGCGGTTCATGGGACGCCGACACTCGGAAGTCGAATCGGAAGAGAAGATCGTCCCCTACAAGGTCGTCGGCGGCCAAGAAGAGTACGTCAAGGTCGACATCAACGGTCGGCAGTACACCCCGCCCGAGGTCTCGGCCCGCGTGCTGATGAAGCTCAAGGATGCTGCTGAGAACTACCTCGGCCACAAGGTCAACAAAGCGGTCATCACCGTCCCCGCCTACTTCAACGATGCCCAGCGGCAAGCCACCAAGGACGCTGGCCAGGTCGCGGGTCTCGAAGTGGTCCGTATCATCAACGAGCCGACAGCTGCCGCCTTGGCGTACGGCCTGGAGAAGATGAAGGAAGAAAAGATCTGCGTCTTCGACCTCGGCGGCGGGACGTTCGACGTGTCGGTGCTGGAAGTCGAAGCGGGCTCGATCGAGGTTCTTGCGACCAACGGCGACACGCACCTCGGCGGGGATGACTTCGATGAAGTCCTGATCAACCACATCGCCGACACGTTCAAGAAAGAGAACGGCATGGACCTCCGCAAGGACGCCATGGCGCTCCAGCGGCTCCGTGAAGCCGCTGAAAAGGCCAAGAAGGAACTGTCGCAGGCTCAAAACAGCGAGATCAATCTGCCGTTCATCACCGCCGATGCCAGCGGGGCTAAGCACCTGCAAATGAACATCACGCGGGCTCAGTTCGAGAAGCTGATCGACCCACTCGTCGAACGCTGTCGCCGCCCGGTGGAGCAGGCTCTCAAGGACGCCAAGCTGCAACCATCGCAGATCGATGAAGTGGTCCTCGTCGGCGGTTCGACCCGCGTGCCGATGGTCATGGAACTGGTCAAGAAAATCTTCCAGGGCAAGGAGCCACACAAGGGGGTCAACCCGGACGAGGTCGTCGCCATCGGGGCCGCTGTGCAAGGGGCCATCATCGTCGGCGATGTGAAGGATGTGGTTCTGCTCGATGTCTCCCCGCTCTCCCTCGGCATCGAAACCGAAGGCGGCGTCATGACCGTCCTCGTCGAACGCAACACCACCATCCCCACCACCAAGTCCAACACCTTCTCCACAGCTGTCGATAACCAGACTGCGGTCACGGTCCGCGTGTTCCAGGGCGAACGGGCGATGGCCAACGACAACCGTCTGCTCGACCAGTTCAACCTGGAAGGCATCCCCCTCGCCCCGCGCGGCACCCCGCAAGTCGAAGTCAGCTTCGACATCGACGTGAACGGCATCCTCAGCGTGAAGGCCAAGGACAAGGGCACCGGCAAGGAGCACAAGGTCGAGATCAAG
>JAYSUV010000746.1:0-2674 GCA_043718945.1 Planctomycetota bacterium | reverse complement strand
CCAGGCACCGCTGCCCGCCTCATCGATTCTCGATCTGCAGCTTTCCCTCAAATTGATTTCCGAGTTGATTGGTTGCTTTGAGATGCCTTCCGTCCTCGGCGACAGTGCAAGTCAAGACCCACACGCCGCCCGGCGCGCTGGGATTCGGTGATCTCAAGATCATTTTGTCGTTGCCAATGGTCCACGCTCCATTGAGTGTCGTGCCATCGGATTTCAGTGTCCGGGGAAATACGTGATCCGGATCCCCTTCCAAGTGCAGTTCCCACACACCGACCACTTGGGGGAGCAATGCCTTCTGCTTTTCCTTCAAAAGTGTCTGGGCCTCTTCGTTCCGCGATTTCCGGGAGTAGAACTCCATCCCATGGTCATACTCCTTGGCGAGCGAGAGCTCGGCCTTTCGGACTTTGCCGAAGTAATCCAATAGATCCTGTCGCATGGATGGAGAGAACGGAATGACCCCCTGTTGATCGAAGAGGGATCGTTCCGCTTCAATGCTTCCCATCAGCCCCTTCCGCTCCTCTTCACTGTGCTTCTTGGAAGCGCGGGCGAGTTCGAGCTTCTTGTCGAATCGATCCAGCAGATGCTGCTTCGATGCGGTCCGAACAGACGCCAGTTCGACGGCGCCTTGCTCGATCGCTTTCCGCATCTGAGCAGGCAGCTCTGCGAAGACCATCTGAGCCGATAGAACGAAGACCGCTGCGAAGACATGGAGTGTTCGCGGCATGGGAGGTCTCCCGTGGTGACTGGCTGTCTCTCGGAAACATGGCCCCCCTTGTACCGCGAATCACACGGGCGAGTCAAAGCCTTGGCTTAAGCGAAGGAAGGTCTGCAGCTCCCTCGCGATCTTCGGCGAGAGGCGGCAAGACTCGAATCTCGCCAAACAAGCCCACCTGGACCGCGCGATACCCGTGGTGCCGGAGCAGTTCGAGGATCGCCAGGAAGATCCCCACGATCCGCGCCCGGATTGTCTCCTGGTCGAAGAGGGTCGTGAAGAGCACTTCGCCTTCCGCCCGGACGCGAGTGCCGATCTGTTCGACGAAGACCTCGATCGGCGTTTCGTCGTACCGGATGTGCCCCTCGGTTTGCACCTCGTCGCGCTGCACGACGCGACCGAATGCACTCACGAGATCCCACAGTTCGACCTCCTTGATCCGGTCGAGCGAAGGGGTCTTGCCCACGACTGGGCGTTCTTCCGAAAGACGCGGGTAGCGGGCCTGCCACTCCGCAGCTCGCCGGTCAAGGGCCTCGGATGCATCGCGGAACCGGCGGTACTCCAGCAGCTTGCGAATGATCTCGCTGCTGGGGCTGCCGGCTGTGGCTGCGAGGTCGGGGTCTGCTTCGGCAGCGGCTTCGTCTTCCGAGGGGAGCACCTCACGGCTTTTCATCTCGACGAGCGTGCTGGCCACAACGACGAACTCGGAGGAGAGTTCTAAATCGATCACCTGCAGGATCGTCAGGAACTCCAGGAACTGGTTCGTGATCTTCGAAAGCGGGACGCGTCGCGATTCGAACTCATTCCGACGAATTAAATAGAGCAGCAATTCCAACGGACCGCTGAACCCGTCGAGCGCGACACGAAATCCGGGAGTGGTGGCGGCCTGGTCCATGTCTGGCAGTGTAATCGTGAATAGGGAGGGCGTGACAAGCTGGCTTTGCGGCTGCAGCCGTGTGCCGTGGGTTAGCAAGGCCGTATTGACCCTCTTTGGAATTCGGACGATGCTTCCCCGGTTCCGAAGGCGTTCCCCTTGGGGCTTAGTCCAATCGCATCATCACGGAGGACATCGTGCGTTGGCGTGTGCTGCTGGCCCTCGTGCTGTTTCAATTCCTCGCGGGCAGCTGCGTATGGGCCGAGGAGCAGCCGTTGGATGCGATCCGTCGCGAGGTCCATGAGCCAGAGAAGAGCAGCCCCTCGACCGGCCATCACGGCCACTCCGACAGTGACAACGACTGCGATGATGAGGATGACTCCCTGACAGCCTGGGTCGCCATTCGGGTGTTGACGGCACCGTGGTGGGGACCGCATCTGGCCCTGGAAGTGGGTGACGAAGTGGGGAACCCCGGCTTTCCGGTCGGTCCCTACGCCGATGATCACGAGGGGTATCTCGTGCTTGGTCCTCAAATTCATACACTCAAAGAGTGGGGGGGCCGCCTGAGTTTGGACGCGGCCAACGACTTCGATGATGTGACGACGCTCTCGGGACGGCTGCGACTCGATACGGCCTTCCGGATGGGGATCGATACAGCGTGGGTCCAACTTTCGGATCGACAAGGTCTCAACACCGATTCACTCGGATTGGGTGATTTTAACTTCGTGTACCGCTTCGCCCAAAGTCCCCAGATGCAATTTCACTCGGGCTTGGGAGTGAACTGGCTGGCGGATGGCGATCACGCCGATTTCGGGTTTAACTTCACGTACGGTGTCGATTATTTTCCCGTCGACCCGGTGGTGGCCTCGGCCCCGCTCGACTTGGGGAAGGTCGGAAACGCCTCTCTGATCCATTTCCGAGGAACCCTCGGAACGATGATTACCCCGCGAATCCATCTCTATTCCGGGTACGATCTCCTTAATATCGGCGGAAATTCGATCCACAGCTTGTTGACCGGACTGGAGTTCTGGTTTTGAAGGGCGGGGTTACGGTTGACCCGGACAGGTTCCCGAGGACAATCGAGGCCC
>JAYSUV010000745.1:0-23648 GCA_043718945.1 Planctomycetota bacterium | reverse complement strand
GTTCTTCGGGGGAGGGGCTCCGTCAGGGCGAACCGTTCGGCGACGGTCATGGCCAGGATCGACCCGTGGAGTTCGACGAGGAGTCGCTGCGGATGGCGGCAACCTGTGCCGACGCCCTGTAGTGGGTCGATACCGCGATCAGACCGCAGCTGTGGAACTGGATGGCAGCGACGAGGCGGGCCAGCCTGGACTCCTTCGGGAGTGCGGGACGACCACCTCGAAGCCAATGTCCACGAAAGCGGCTGAGGTCGTTCGCTCAAGCCCACTCCGCGATTCGTGCAGGTGATCCGCGAATGTTCTGCCTTCGGATGGTCTTTTATAAAACGATGAAGCGTTCTGCGTCATCCACTTCGTCGGCTGGGGCACGAGACCAACCCATCTCGCTTTGCCTCACCGCGTGTATTGAAACTGCGTGACTAGACCCGTTCAATAAACTTCATCATGTGTTCCGACAGAGACGAGCAGTATCGCCTCTTGGTCATTGTTTGTCGTCATTTCGAATACGATCCGCAGGTCGTAACCAGCACTGCATGACCAGAGCCCTGCTAAACTGCCCTTGAGCTTGTGGCTACCGAGTCGAGGATCGAATGGATCCCCCTGAAGAATCTCCAGTGTAGCTCGAATCGCGGCCAGAGCTGCTTGGTCCTTTTTGCCAAATCGCTTCACAGCCCGAACAAAGGTCGATGCCAGGACCAGTTCCCGTCTCACGATTCGACCTCGCGCATGAGTTCATCGACCGACATCACCCGCGTGTTTCCGGCCGCGTGCTCTGCACGGGCTTCGCGGGCATCGGCGACGATCCGCTGCCGCCCCCGCTCGGCCAGCCGTCGACGCACCACATCGACCAAGTCGGCCTGCTGCTCGACGGGCAGGTGCTCGATCGCATCCAGAACTTCATCGAAGGTCACGACATCAGGCATGATCAGTCTCCTGCGGTAATCATATCAAAACAGCAACGATGTGCGGAGCCGTTCTGTCTCTTGCTCTCCAGCCCGATCTTGGGAACGAGAACCTAAATCACACAAGTGAGACCAGTCACCCTTTGCGCATGCGCCAGTACAGCATGTCCGAGAACCCGAGATACTTGTTGACCAGATTTCGGATGGGGCGGGGTGTGCGTCCGAGTGGGGCACCATACACAGCCTGCCAGACTTGGTAACCCGAATCTCCGCAGTGAAAGCGAAGTATTGGTGACATGGGGCCAATGCTGACAATGTAGATTAATGGGGAGAACAGCAGAATGGCCAGCACCCAGCGGGAGAGCCGACTCGATCTGTGCGGTTCATTGTTCGATTCCACAAGTCACCGTTGGCTTCGAAAGTCAAACTGAGTTCCTACAAACGGAACTCCCACATCCACCCGTTGAGTGATTCTGCCAGTGCGAGACATGCGATGTCAACACGAAAAAAGCCCACGTGTGGCAACCCCTGGGCTTTCTTATTTCACCACTGAATACTGAATACTGACGACTGACGACTGACGACTGACGACTGAGAACTGAGAACTGACCACTTCTCGCTGAGGCGCACGGACGCACAAAGCTGACCAGCGTAGGACGGCCTTTCTAGGCCGTCCAGTGGATTTTCCCGCCAGGAGACGGCATGAAAAGACCGTCTTACCGGGATCGTATTTTCGACAACTTCCCTCGCTACTGCACATTCACTGCATCGGTCCACGTGTCGGTTCGGAACGGTGAGGCGGGCAGATCGGCTTCGTTCTTCAGGTTCGGTTCGGCGATCTGGTTCCAGCTGAAGCGGACAGCGACGGGTTTGTCGCCCTCGGTCCCAAGCCCTGCTTCGGACTGCATATCTCCGAAGCTCCGCTTCGTCATCGAAGAGTGGACTTCCGGTTAGATCAATCGCTGTGACAAGCTGCCCGGACAGCCGAAGGCGAACGTCATCGGGCACGCGGCGAAGCGGAGCTTCGAAGATAGGGGTTCCCCAGCGGAGCTTGGGAACCAGAAGAAGTCATTCCGAGTCCTCGATCAACTCCTCACGCATGGACTCCAGCGTCAACCGACTCGTCAATTCGGGTGGTACAGCGAGGTTGCTGATTTGATTGTCAATTTCGCTCAACTCCAGCGGCTGATCTCCGTCGCACTGATACGGGTCACTCAGAAGGAGGGCTAAATGATCTTCAATAAGTTTGTGAGAAGTCGGGTTGTTGCCATATTTCCATAATGCCACTTTCCACTTCAGGATCACGGGCGGTGATGACCCCTGTTCCTCCGTAATGATGCGTGCAATTCTCCAGTGAGCCCACCGGTTTAACTCCCCCATCCGCGCGAATTTCTGCGCAGGGGTCATCGCATCCACAGCGTCTCGGTAAGCATCTTCCGCCAGTGACATCTCTCGTTCCCCTTCAGATCAGTCTATCCATCCTCGCCGCCAAACAAAACCAATCATTCTCCGCGAACACGACGTTCCCTCCCGTGTCTCCTCGGGATTCCCAAACTGAAAAGAGGTGTCAGATGATGTTCTACAAGCATTCCAAAATCCGCAGCTACGAGGTCGGTCTGCACTTCCGGGACGGCGAGTTCCAGGGGTTGCTGGCGGCGGGGTCGCACTGGTTCTTTGACCCACTGGGCAAGGTCCGGGTCGATGTTGTCTCGCAGCGTTCGCCGTGGCTGGTGCATGAGCAGCTCGACTTGATCATCAAGTCGGGCCTGCTGAAGGACCGCGCTGTGGTGCTCGACCTGAAGGACACGGAGCGGGCGCTGGTCTGGATCGAGAACCGCTTCAGCCATGTGTTGCCCGCGGGGCAGTACGCCTACTGGACGGGTCAGAAGCAGGTCCGCGTCGAAGTTATTGACATTCGGCAGGTTCGCTTCCTGCACGACCAGTTCAAGGTGATCGTCCGGTCGCCACTGGCTGCGAAGCTGCTCGATGTGTGCGAGGTGCCTCGCGACCGCGTCGGTGTGCTGTTCATTGAGGGGCGGTATGTCGAGACGCTGGCTCCGGGGGAGTACGCCTTCTGGAAGGGACCGGCGGAGGCCAAGGTGGTCGAGGTCGACCTGCGGGAGACGATGGTCGATGTCAGCGGTCAGGAGATCATGACCGCCGACAAGGTCACGCTGCGGATCAACGCCGTCGTGACCTACAAGATCGCCGATGCGCGCAAGGCCCTGAGCCAGACCGACGATGTGCGGCAGGCTCTTTACCGCGAAACCCAGCTCGTTCTGCGGGCCGTGGTGGGATCGAAGGAACTCGATGCGTTTCTGTCGGACAAGGACTCGGTCGCGAAAGAGATCGAGGACAACGTCCGGCGGCGGGCGGGTGAACTGGGTCTGGAACTCGCTTCGGTCGGAATCCGCGATGTGATTCTGCCGGGCGAGATGAAGGACCTGATGAACAAGGTCACGGAGGCCAAGAAGGCCGCCGAGGCCAACCTCATCGCTCGTCGCGAGGAAACAGCTGCGATGCGTTCGCAGGCCAACACCGCCAAGCTGTTGGCCGAGAGCCCAACTCTCATGCGGCTGCGCGAGCTGGAAGTGCTGGAGAAGATCGCGGTGTCGGGCAAGCTCAACATCGTCTTGGGCGAGAAAGGGCTGGCCGACCGGGTGCTGAACCTGCTGTAGTGGACCGAGCAGACTCGTGGCCATCCAGGCTTGTCCCGGTGGCTCGACGGATTCTGCACCACTCTGAGTTCACTTCAGCCGGTGGGTTGAGTCGTGGAAAAGCCGCTACACCACCGAGGCAAGCTCGGTGGCGGGCGAAGTATCGTTGAGGGCTATTCCTTCTGCCGCCCGGCGACGAATTCTTCGAGTGTCACGCGGCCGTCCTTGTTCTTGTCGAAAGCTTCCAAGCCGCGCAGCTCTTTGCCGGACAGACGACCGTCTTCGTTGGCGTCGAGGTCGACGAACTCCTGTTCGAGTTTTTTGTCCGCCGGATTTTTCCCGGGCTTCTTCGGCTCATCCTTCTCGGGCTGGGCGGGCTTCTCGTCCTTTTCCTCTTCTTCGTCGAGGACCGCGCCGGAGGCTTCGACATCAAACCCCTTGGGCCATCTCGTTTGGCTGTCATATTTCGCTTTGCGAAATTCCGCGGTGTTGTTGTAGATGGTCATGCCGACCAGATTGGCTCCCCGCAGGTCGGCTCCGGAGAAATCGACGTAGGCCACGCTGGCGATTCCCTTGAGTTTTCTCAGGTTGGCCTTTTTAAACTTGGCGCCCGACAGGGTGATGCTCGAGAAGTCCGCCTTCTCCAGATTGGCCTCGTTGAGAATCGTCTGGAAGAATCTCGTTTCTTTGAGCATCGCCCCTCGAAAGTCCGCACCCGTCAAGTCGGCCCTTCTGAACTCCGTCCGCGTGAGGTCAGCTCCCTGAAAATTCGCGCCCGGTGCCTCGGCCTCAGAGAAGTCGGCATCAACGAGGACCGCCTCCTCGAAATTCGCCTTCTGCAACTGCTTCTTGATGAAGCTGGCCCCGGTGCGATCCTGACCGCTGTGATCCTCCGGTTTATCAGCGGCCCAGACGAGCGAACCGCACAGCGCCACCACACCGAGCGTCCACACACAGATCCACGTCTTCATGCTTCGGTCCTCCTGTTGAATCGGCGACCAATTTGTGATTGGGGATGGCCACCTGCCCCCTATTTCATCTTCAGTTCGCAAACCACTCGAAAACCGATCGACTTGTGAGCGTAGTCCGCACTCTGCTCACGGCGCGCGGCCGCACGAGCAAAGCCGACATCGCCGAAATACGAACCGCCTCGATGCACACGCGGGTCACCACGCGTGACACCAATGGGATCTACGGGAAGCCTCACCTCCGTATCTTTTCTTCGCATCGCCTCCAGATCCTCAATCAGTTTGAGGATGTCGTCCGCGGTTTTCGGCGTTGGAAGGTTGCGTGTGATCAGATCAAAATTGGCATGCCACGACTGGCCCTGGCCATCCAGTCGATCCAAGCACCACTCACCCACATTGCCATGCACGTCGCACAAGCCGAACCTGTTCGGAGGATACGAACCGACGGCGGCCGTCCGTCCGAGACCCGGCCCCTTGGGCGAGTTCAGATACGGTCGGTCCCCGCGAATGTTCGCCTGTTGCGGCGAGATCAGTTCGCCGGTGTGAAAGGGCGTCCATGCCCCGGCTCGGCAGGCGTGTTCCCACTCCGCCTCGGCGGGCAGCCGGTATTTGCGTCCCGTCGCCTGCTCGTCCGGCAGCGCCGAGAGCTTCTCGCAGAACCGCGTCGCATCCTGCCAACTCACTTGCTCCACGGGGTAGTCGTCCGTCTTCAATCCGGAGACTTCTGCGGCTCCGCTTCCCCCGCGCGAAAACCAACTCGGATTCGTTCCCATCACCTCTGAATACTGCGATTGGGTGACTTCATACGCGCCCATGAGGATCGGGCTCGCCCGGAGTACCGGCACGAGCACTTCGCCCGGATCTCGCAAATACTCGGTGGACGGAGAGCCCATCACAAACAGATTGGAGGGCAGGACGGTCAGTTTCAATCCGATCGAATTGATGATCGTCTCGCCCGGTTGCAGCCGTTTGATCTTGCCGCCGCCCAGGGCCATCGGCTTGCCATCCGGCCGAGCTAGGGCGAACACGCCGACGACATCCTGGCCGATGATCCGCACCGGGAACTGCATGTGCTTGGCGGCGACCTGCTGCGCCGCGGCCGGTACGGTCAGGAGGACATGCTTGTACAACTCGTCACTGTCGATGATCCCGTTACGGTCGAAATCCGCCTGACCCGCTAGGCCGCCGACCAGCATGGCGGCGAAGACACCGTGCCCCAGCTCTTCCGACTCCAGCGACTGCTGATTCGTGCGGCATCCGGCCAGTGTGATCATCCCCTGCGCTGTGGCGAACGCACCGCCAACCTCCTGCGGAGAGGCTCCCAATCCGGAGGTCGTGACTGCCCCGCCCGAGTGACAACAGTCCAGAATCAACATTTTCTGCGCGGCCTTGCAGTCTTGAAGAATGGACCGCAATTCATCGGCTCGCCACCCCGTCAATCCCGGGGATTCACCGTCGAAGTCCAGGGGACACAAGAAGCTCTGCCCGCCCTGCGCAAATCCATGACCCGAAAATAAAACCAGAACAGTGTCATTCGCGCCAGCCTGTTTCAGAAACGCGGGAACCTGTTGCTGAAGATTGATCTTCTGCGGATGCAACCGTTGGTCGGCTTGGTCGTCCGTCAGTACCAGCACATTCTCTTGGGGAACCCCGCAGTGACTCGTGAGCGTCTCGGCGAGAATTCGTGCGTCCGCCACACAATACCGCAGCGGTGAAAGATGAGCGTACTTGTTCGCTCCAATCAGCACCGCCCAGCGCGTCCCCTGATCCAACTGTTTGGACAATTGCTGGTTCCAAGCCTGTTGACGCGGATCGATCGGTTGAACCGGCGTGTCGAGCTTCGGATCGGCGGCGACGGGCGACTTGCTGGCCAGAAACTCCGTCAGTGTGATTTCGCCGTCGCGGCTTGAGTCGTACTGTTCGAAGCCTTTGGCTTCTTTTCCCGAGAGGACATCGTCCTCGTTCAGATCCTTCGACGCGAACTGCATCTTCAGGTCCGCGTCCTTGGCGGGAGGACTATTCTCGCGACGATGTCCCGCCACGAACTCTGCGCGGGTCACTTCCCCGTCGGCGTCCGTGTCGTAGGCGCGAACCGTCCGGACTTCCTGCCCGGAGAGCACGCCATCCTCGTTGAGATCGAGCGCGGAGAAGGCAGCAGCATCCACTGCGGGACGATCATCCGCCCAAGCAGCAGTGACGAGATTGAATCCCCACAGGATGCCCAACACAATCCGTGTCATCCTCACTTCTCCAAATTCGGGTGGAATCCTCAATCATCGGCGGTCATGAACTCTAGCAACAGCCAGAACTGAGGGACAGAACCAACAGGGGGATGGAATCCAGTGTTACAACCTATTCTTCTCTCGACAACTCGAAGTTGACCAGGAAAACGACCGATTCAAAAAAAGCCCAGGGGTTGCAACCCCTGGGCTTTCTCGTTTCACCACTGAAGACTGATGACTGAGAACTGACCACTTCCCCTTACGGCACATTCACCGCATCGGTCCACGTGTCGGTCCGGAACGGCGAGGCGGGCAGGTCGGCTCCGTTCTTCAGGTTCGGCTCGGCGATCTGGTTCCAGCCGAAGCGGACTGCGACGGGCTTCGCGACTCCCTCGGCGGTGACGACGACAGTGTCGCCGATGATCGTGGCTTTGGCGGGGACAAACTTCTTGTCCTCACCGGCAACGGACCACCAGGAGAGATCCTTGCCGTCGCTCGACTTCAATCCGACGGCGTGATTGAAGCTCACGACCGCCTTGTTGCCATCGATGGCCAGCGACTTATACAACGGACCGGAGTAGACCAGATCGGCCTTCCCATAGGTATTCGCCAGTGCCCACAGCGACAGACGGCGACCGACTTCCTGCTTGTTCGGTGGATGGATGTCGCCGAGCGTCGTGATGTCGGTCAGCACGGCCATGCCGGTGTTCTTGACCTGCAGGGTCGCGGTTTGAGCTTCCCAAATTCCCGGCAGATCGGTGGCTCGTGGAGGACCATAGTTGTACGGAGCGAGTTGGGCGAACAAGAACGGGAAGTCGCGGTTCCCCTCCTGGTTCCACACGCTGCGCCAGCCTTCGATCAGGCCTCGCTTCATCTGGTAGTAGTGCGTCCCCTGGCCATTGTTGGACTCGCCTTGATACCAGAGGAAGCCCCGAATGCCGAACGGGACGATCGGATAGATCATGCCGTTGTACAGACCCGTGTGCCGACCGTTTGAATTCAGAGGATGGTTGGGCAATGTCGACGGAGCAATCGCGGGGAGGGCATCACCCGGCTTGGCCGCCTTGGCCGCTTCGATGTAGGTCTTGATCGTGGCGGCCTCTTTCTCCGTCACCGGATCCTTCGCGAGGGTGTCGGCATAGCCATTCAACATGCCCAGCCAATTGTCCCGCTCACCCGCCAACTCCGGGATCGCGGTGTACCCCTGCGGTGGAATCCACGGCTGAATGGCAGTGCCGCCCCAGGCCGTGGTGATCAGACCGACCGGCACGTCGAGCTTCTGGTGAATCTCACGACCAAAGAAGTACAACACCGCCGAGGAGCCGCCGACCGTCTGCGGCGAGCACTCGACCCACTGGGCCTTGATGTGTTCTGCTGGCGTGCCGGAGGGGACCAGCGGGATGATGAACAGTCGGATCTTCGGGAAGGTGGCGGTTTCGACTTCCTTCTTCCCGTTGACCGACTGCTGCACGGCCCACTGCATGTTCGACTGGCCCGACCCTGCCCAGACTTCCCCGACCAGGATGTTGGCGATCTTGATCTCGTTCTTGCCCTTCACGGTCATCTCGTGAGGACCACCCGCCGTCTTAATCGCCGGAAGCGTGACCTTCCACTGGCCCGCCGCGTCCGCTGTGGCTTTGACGCTGCTCTCCCCGAGCGTGACGGAGACCCCTTCCCCCGCATCGGCCCAGCCCCAGATCGGGAGCGGGATGTCCTTCTGTAAGACCATGTTGTTGCTGATGACCTCGGGCAACGTGACATCAGCCGTTGCCGACTGCACCCCGGCCAGCAGCATCCCAGCTGCCACCATCAAACTCCATCGCACGTTCATCATGCTGCGTTTCTCCTGAGTGTTGCAGTGACTGGGGCGGACGCCTCATCCATCACCGGCGGCTGATATTAGCGGCGGCTTCACGAGTTGTCAGTCGTCAGTCATTCGTCGTCAGTGAAGAGTTTGGCCAGCGGGTGAAAAGAGTCTCCCCGCCACCCCGCTGGTCGGGGAGATTCCCGCGCTGGTGCGCTACCGGAGCGCACCAGCGCGGGAACCAAGGGGACAAGCCCCAGTGGCGGGGAGGACATTTTCGCCCGCCTGCCGCCATTGTTCCAGAAGGGAATCCAGCCCATAGCCGGTGGTCGAGCGCAGCGACACCACCGGAATACAGGCTCTCCAGGCTCCCTATCCCGAAGGGATTGCAGCCGTTTGCGTCGCTCCATGACTAGCGTGGCTGCACTCCCTCCGGGAGACAACGCCGGGAGGGGATGTGATCCGGTGGTTTTCGCTGCGATCAACCACCGGCTATGGGCTGTGACCCCTACCGGGGTGAGGAGGGGTGTCGAGCCAACGGAGTTAGCCGACGGGCTTGTCCGCCGTGCCTGGGGCGGTGTCCGAGTCGGCAGCAACTCGGTCCTTCTCCATCGCCTCAATCCGGTCGCAGAGGAAACCGACCGAGTCGGGGCGTTCGAGGAACTGGGCGAGGAGTTCGTGGGCGGCAGCTGGCTTAGGAGTGGGGGGGACATCGGTCGGACTTGACAGACTCACGTCTGCCGCTCGCTGACCGGTGAACATTCCGAGCATCGGGGCGAGGAAGTGGAGGGCTTGGGCGCTGAGGGTGTTGAGCGGGCGCGACATCTCCAGGAACACCAGTGTGGGTAGAGCCAGCCGACGGCGGACCACCTCGTGGCAGAGCTTTTCGACCAGTTCGAGTTGAGCTGGGGGAGGCGGCTCATCCGGGCCGCGGGTGTCGAAGGCGTGTTGGAGCCAGTTCATGGGGGTGGCCTTTCAAGGGGCAGGTTTTCAACAGACCTCTGTGAGCGGCACGGCGCTAGCCACCGGTTCCCCTGACCGTGGTTCGTCGGGGAACACAGGTTCTGGTTGGACAGCGCTGTGCGGAACCGGGGGCTAGCGCCGTGCCGCTCACAGAAGACTCACTCCCCGCGAAGCCGCAGCATCGCCAAGTTGCCGAGGGCACGGAACGCCTCCTTCAGGTTAATCTTCGTCGTCCCGAAGCGGCGCTCTTCGAAAGTATACGGGATCTCGACGAACGTGGCTCCGGCTTGCTTCAACCGGTACAGCAGCTCCTCGAAGACAGCGTATCCTCGGCAGGTGATCTTCGATAGATCGGCCCGCTTCAGTAACTCGACCTGATAGCACCGGAAGCTGCCGCTGTTGTCGCGGGTCTTCAGGCCGAGTAGCAAGCGGACATAGGTGTTAATTCCCCAGCTCATGACCTTGCGCTGGACCGGCCAGCCGACGACTCCGCCGCCGGCGACATACCGCGAGGCGATGACCACATCGTGATTCGCAGCCGCTTCGATCAGCTGAGGAACCACCGCAGCTGGGTGAGAGAAATCGGCGTCCATATTGACCAGCAGGTCGTAGCCCTGCTCCACCCCGTAAGTGAACCCGGCGCGAATCGCGACGCCGAGGCCCTCTTTCTTCTCCCGATGCAGCAACTTGACGTGCGAGTCGGTTGTAGCGATCTGGGTGATATAGCGTCCGGTCCCATCGGGGGAGTTGTCGTCGACGAACAACAAGTCAGCGTCCGGGACTGCCGCGCGCAGTAAAGGGATCAACTGCTCGACGTTCTGTCGCTCATTATAAGTACAGAGGGCGATCAGAATTCGGGGAGAGGGCATGCGGAGTCTCGGTGAGCAGAATGGACGACTGAAGCTGGAATTGGTGGACGGGGAAACCAAGCGCCCCCTCTTCCTGGAAGTCTCCACAGAAGACTTTGATCAGCGTCGAGCTGCTCAGCCAGCCGAAACGAAACTCACAAGCAGAGAGAGCGATGACGGTCAGAGGCGATCTGCCATGGTCTCGTCCGGCAGCCTAGCGCTGAGTACTCCGTGTCCGAATCTGCTTGACCAGAAACTTCACCGTCTCATCGGCAATCACATGATATCCCGCCGAGTTCGGGTGGCGGTCGCCAAACCATCCGGGCAGATCGCGGAAATGGGCATCCAGCGTGTTGTCCATCACTTCAACCGTCCCGCCATGGACGAACGGCTTGACCCACTCGCGGTCCTTCTCGGGAATCTTATCCAAGGGGAATCGGCGGTAATTGAGCATGTTCGGACCGTGTTCCAGTTCAGCGGCGTAACGCGGATAGATGTCGAACAGCGTTAGCTTCTCCTCCTCGGTGACGGCCTTCACCAAGTCATTAATCTGCGTACTCTGTTCCACGGTCAGGTAAGGAATCACGGTCATGGGGTAAATCGTCGCCTGGGGGCAATCACGACGCAACCGCGTAATCAGTTCGCGATAGTCTTTCGGGAAGTTCTGGTCAAATTCCTCGCGCCTTCTGAGATCGTTGAGACCGTAACGGATGAAGACATAGTCGACCCCCGGCAGCTGGGGAACCGACTTGTCGTAGCGGTGGGTCAGCAAGTTGTGAATCGTGTCGCCGGAGAGTCCCTGGTTGATGACATTGGCGGGCGGCATGTCCTTCTCCGTGGCCAGCAGCAATCGAATCACATCCTCGAAATGCGGCCCTGCGGGATTATGCCTGCGTGGGACGCTCTCCTCGGTCGTGCTGTCGCCGAGCAGAAGAATCTGCAGCTTCCCCTCATGCTCCGCATGAGCCAGCCCCGAGCAGCTGAGCAGGAGCAGGAATGTCCAAAGGAACGGGCTGGGGCGCATGGTTGTTGTTTCCGGGGAGGGGAGAGTGGGTGGAGTGAGAGCCGAGCTGCCTAATACTGCCGAGTTGTACGAAAGCCTCACCGCAGATCCTTCAGCAATATCTTGATCTCCGCTGGCTCCAGGAAGATCTGCCAGCGGTCTGCGGGGAGGCCCTGGAAGGTCTCGCGAAAGACTTCCGTCGATTGCTGGGTCACGTTGCGGATGAAGATCCGGGAGACATGCGGGTAGTCGCGAGCCAGGCCCGCGTAGATCTTGGCATCCTGCTCGCCCGTGTCGCCGACCAGCACGAATCGATCGTGGGGGAACTGCTTCAGAAGCGGCTCAATCACGCTCCGCTTGTACTCTTCCTGAGAACCAAACAGGTTGAGCACCGTACGATCCTGCAACCGCCAATGCTTCATCTGAAACGATCCCGCCGGGAATTTATGCTCACTGATAAAGGCGGCCAGCGGCGAATACAGCTGCCACGGACTGGCGGACACGTAATGAAATCGCACGTCATCTGCGGCCCAGCCACGATAGAGTTCTGCCATGCCGGGAGCCGGGCGGAAGGGGCGGCAGAACGTGTTCCACAGCAGTTCCGACTTGTCGCGGACTTGGGAAATCTTGATGGTGTCGTCGATGTCGGAGACGATGTGGATCACTGGGGATCGCGGCACGAGATGTACGGTGCCCATCATCGTTCTCGAATCGTCGGGCCGGAGGATTGCAGTCACACTGAGTTCGCCGGACTTGCCATCCGTTGCCGCTTTGACTTCGGCGTCCGGGAGTCTGATGCGTCCCCGAAAGTGTCCATTCGCTTCCGATTCTGGCAACGTGACGACTCGTTCACCGATCCATACGGGAACGGCCTTCCCGCGTTCATGATCGACCGCAAAGAGTTCGGCACGCTGCCCAAAGATCTTCAGTTCCTCGGGGGTGAGTTTCTCGATGTCGATGCCGGTCAGTTCACACAGGAACTTCAGTCCATCGGCACGGTTGCCCGGTTCGAAGATGCATCCGTGGATGTCGATTTCCCAATCGGCGGTCGGGGTTTGGTCCACTCGCCAAGCGAGCGTGGGATAGAAGATCACCAGCTCATCCGATTTGATCGGCGACTTCGCGTCGGGTTTCGACTGAGCGTGGAGCCGCGAATCGACCACGCCCATCGCGATGAAGAGCATCGGCAACGTGATTCGAATGAAGCGATTCATGGCGGAAACCCCATACTGGAGAAGCGGGCATCGAGAGCGGTCGTTGTACACAACTCCCGAACGACAAGCGAGAGATTCACCTTGACTCGCTCATCTCGTGTCACGCCAGACTTTATCGCACGCCTCTTCCGGCCCCAAGGGCCAGACGTTCATCCAGCCAGGGTCGAAGGCCCTGGTCCCTGGTTCCCCCCATGTGCCCCCAGCCCCAACGGGGCGGCCGTTCATTTCGCGGTACGAACAACGAACGGAATCGTCGGGCCTTCCGTCCTCGATTCCGGGGTGGGCGACATTACCAGGGGCGTTGCACCTAGCTGGACGAACGAATGGCCCTCGGGGCCGAAAGAAGACACTTCCCGTGCGCACCGGTTCGTCTCGACACAACTCCCCACCCCGGAGGGGTCACAGCTCATAGCCGGTGGTCGAGCGCAGCGACACCACCGGTCTCGGGCATCCAGAGACTCCTGAATCCCGGAGGGATTCCAGCTGCGCTGGCCACGTCAGTGAGGCGAAGGCTGCAATCCCTCCGGGATAGACGAGCGTGGAGAGGCCGCAATCCGGTGGTTTTCGCTGCGCTCGACCACCGGCTATGGGCTGAATTCCCTTCGGGAAAATGACAGCCGCCAGCCGGAATGGTGCCTGCCTCAAGGATGTGACGGAACTCGGCGGTTAAGTTGTGTAAATCCCACCGACGCCACCGGTGGCTTTGGTGGCACTCTACACACCGACCGGCTGCAACGGACACTTCGATGCCACAAAGGTCTCGACCCGACCGTCTTCCTCGAACATGACCGTCACCGTTCGGCGTGAGGCAATGTGGCCCAGGGTTAACACCTGACCCAGGCCGTAGCGCGGATGGCGGACA
Organism: Planctomycetota bacterium; assembly: GCA_043718945.1. GTDB lineage: Bacteria > Planctomycetota > Planctomycetia > Planctomycetales > Planctomycetaceae > TH-plancto1. The sequence goes on along the minus strand of JAYSUV010000745.1, from coordinate 10,208 downwards.
TGCATGCCGGGTTGGAAGCCGATGGGGATGTTGACCACATCGGATGTCCCCGCGAGCAGACTGGCCGCGGTCGTCAGCGTGGGCAGGATCGGGACGGTTTTCTTCTTCGCGGTGCGTGGAGGGGTTGAAGGCGAGTGGCGGATGGCGGATGGCGGATGGCCAGCGGGATCGTCATCGAGCGTCTCAGTGACCGACGACAGCCCCTTAGCGAGCACGCCCTTCGCCCGCTGTGGCACTGTGATGACGCCCGGTCCACTGTCGTCGTCGTCCTCATCCCCCGCATCTGCCGACACATCGATCGTGTCATCATCCGGGTCCCATGTGGGCATCTTGAACGTGCTGCCGACGCCGTAGATCGACTCCTGCAACTCCTGCACATGCGGGAACTCGGACAGGAACAGGCTCGGCACAGAGGTCATGAGTCTCCCGCGCATGGCCCGTACCGCAGTGTGCGTCAGGAATAGTTCCCGCTTGGCCCGCGTCATACCGACGAACATCAGGCGGCGTTCCTCTTCGATCGCACTGCGGTTCTCGTCTTTGACAGCCCGCTCGTGCGGCAGCAGCCCCTCCTCCACTCCGAGAATGAACACGACCGGAAACTCCAACCCCTTGGCCGCGTGCAGCGTCATCAGCGTGACTTGCCCGGCGGATTGGTCGAGCGAGTCCGTCTCACTGACCAGCGACACCTGCTCTAGGAATCCCGCCAGCGTCCGTTCCTCCCCGGCAGCGTCATCGTACTGGCGCGCGGCCGAGACGAGTTCGTCGAGGTTCTGCAACCGTTCGTGGTCGTCCGGATCGGGACTGGCGGCCAGCGAGATGCGGTAACGGCTCTTCTCCAGAATCGCTTCCAGCAGATCGCCCACCGACCCCGCATCCGCTAGTGACAAGCTGTTGATCAGTTCAGCAAACATCTTGAAGCCATACACCGCCCGGGGGTTCAGCTTGCCGACCTCCTTCGCGCGCGGGCACGCTTCCAGCGGCGACAGCCCCGCGCGATCGGCCCACGCCAGCAGACGGTTTCGCGAGGTCTCGCCCAGTCCCCGCAACGGCTTGTTGACCACTCGCACGAACGCCGCACGGTCGCTCGGGTTCGAGATGAGTCGCAAGTAGGACACCGCCACCTTGATCTCGGCCCGCTCGTAGAACGCGACCCCAGCGGCGATCTGGTAGGGCACCTTCATCCGTTGCAGGGCGAGTTCCACCTGCCGCGAGAGAGCGTTGGTGCGATAGAAGATCGCTACGTCCGAGGGTTTCCAACGTCCAGCCTCGACCGCCTGTTGCACGCGGCGGGCGATCCCTTCGGCCTCGTCATTGCCGTTCTCGAACAGTAGCCCTTTCACCGGTGGACCCGATGGCTGGGTCGCGATCAGGCTCTTTTCCTTCCGCTGCGAGTTGTGCGTGATCAGCGAATCGGCTGCCGAAAGAATCTCTGGCGAGCTGCGGAAGTTCTCTTCGAGCCGGATCAACTTGGCGGCCGGATAGTCCTTCTCGAATCGCAGAATGTTGGCGATCCGTGCCCCGCGCCAACCGTAGATCGACTGGTCTGGATCACCCGTCACACATAAGTTCGGGAACCGCTGCGAGAGCGCCAGCACGATCTGGTACTGGGCTGCGTTCGTGTCCTGGTACTCGTCGACCATGATGTACCGAAACCGCTGGTCGAGCGACTGCCGCAGCTCTGCATTCTCAGTCAGCATCTTAGCGACGTGCATCAGCAGATCGTCGAAGTCGACGCTGTTGGCCTCCAGCATTTTCTTTTGATAGGCCGGGTAGAGCCTGGCGGTCATGCTCTCCCACAAGTCCCCCGGCGAGTTCTGCATCTGCTCGGAGTAGACTTCGTGGGTGATCAGGTCGTTCTTGAGTTGGGAGATGCGCCAGGCAATCTTGTCGGGACCGAAGTGCATGGTGTCGATGTCGGCATCGTTCATCGCCTCGCGCAGTAAGACCCGCTGATCGCCCGTATCGAGGATCGAATAATTCGGTTGCAGGCCGACCACCTCGGAGTATTGCCGCAGCAGGCTCGCGCAGAACCGGTGAAAGGTCGAGACCCGTACGCGGCTGCCGGGGAGGAGGTGCTGGACCCGCTCGGCCATCTCCTGCGAGGCCTTATTCGTAAAGGTGATCGCCAGAATCTGCCACGGCGGCACCCCGCGCTCAACGAGGTGCGCCACCCGCCGAGTCACCACGCGCGTCTTCCCCGACCCCGGCCCGGCAATGACCAGCAGCGGCCCGTCAATATGCTCAACCGCGATCTGCTGGCTCAGCGTCAGACCATCCATCAACGACACGCGGGGGACTCCTTCGAAGCGGAACAACGCCCAGCAGTATACGACATCAGAAGGAGAACGGAATTCATTCCGTTCCCACGCGGTAGGATGGGCAATCTTGCCCGTTCCGAGCAAAGTTCGAGAATCGAGAGCGGGTGGCGCCTTCACCTCAATGACCTAGACCTACCCAATCGTCATGCGTACTCTCGCGGATTACAACGTCAACATCATCTCTTCTCAAGTGGCCATGATGCCGTAGTACATGACAGACGCTTTGTTGACCACTGCAGAGACACGGACTCAGCTCATTTGAGCGAGACGACGAACTCTCTACTAACTATTGACCCAATTCACCATTAAGACGCGACTCGCAGCTGGATTTCTTCCGACTTGAGTGAGACGATCGCGATGCCGAGTCGTTCGGCCATCGCGAGGACTTCGGGTTCGTCGAGCAGGATCGTCATGCCGCTTTCGATGGCCAGCACGCGGGCCCCGGCTTCCTGCATGGTTTGCAGGGTTTGGACGCCGACGGTGGGGACATCGAAGCGCATGTCCTGACGCGGTTTAGCGACCTTGATCACGACCAGATTGCCGCGTTTACAGAGCGTCCCCGCGCGGCGGATGCACTGGTCGGTGCCCTCAATCGCTTCGACGGCGATGACAGCTGTGTCTTGGACGATGACGGTTTGGCCGATGTCGAGTCGGCCCATTTCCTTGGCGAGATCCCAGCCGAAGCGGATGTCTTTCCACTGGGAGGCTGATGGCTGGCGTTTGGTGAGGAATCCGTGTTTCACGAGTAGCTCCGGACAGAAGGTGAGCGCGGACTCAAAGTGAATGCCATCGCGTTCGAACTCGCGAATGACGGCGAGGAGGAGGGTGTCGTCGGCCTTGTTCGTGGCATACCGCAACCACATGTGAATGGTCCGCAAGTCAGGCAGCAGGCGAAAGAGCCTCCACGGGTCGAATAGGACTTGCTTGTTGACTTTGCCCGCCATGACAACGCGGTCGACGCGGTTCTTGCGGAAGAAGCGGATGGCGGAACCAATGCGAGCGAGCGGAGTGAACTGCACCTTGTCGCAATACTCGCCCATGTCGTCATCGGCCATACCTGAAATGGCACTGCAATAGACCGAGTAGCCCTGCTTGCGAGCCTCTTCGGCGAAGACGATCGGGAACCGCCCCCAACCCGCGAGCAGGCCGATGCGCTCGTGCGGTTGAGTTCGAATCGGGATGGTCGCTGGGGTTGTCATCGTGGGGAAGATGTCCTAGTCGCAAACGTAAGGCGTGGTCAAATCAACGCGGTTTCCACCAATTCGTAGTCCCATTGACCAGCGGGACGAGTGCTCCGTTCTAAGCGGTACTGGGCACTCAACACTGACGAGGTTTGGTTTCCGTGAAGGTCGACCGCCACCGGTTCGAACTGGTCAGTGGCTCGCGAATGGATCAGGAACCGCAACTCTGGACCACGCGCATCGACCAACCAGTATTCAGTCACACCAGCGGCGAAGTACGCCGAGAAGAGGCGTTTGGTGTCCTTGACGCGAGAGGCATCACTGACCACTTCCACCACTAAGTCCGGCGGCCCTTCAAACTCAATGAAACTTCCCGGCGCGTTTCCCGCAGTGGGGACTAATCGTACTTGCCCCGACAGAATGGACTCATCCAGCACCACCACAATGTCTGGCTCGGCACTCAGCTGGGCGTAGGGGACGCTCACGCGAGACTTGTCGACGAACACCTGCCCACGCTTGGTCGACTTCAGGCGATTGCGGATCACAGCTCCGATCTCGCTTTTCGGTGCCGAATGGAAATAGAGATTGTCGGGACTCATGTCGATCTCCACCCGTCCATTCACGAAATCGATGCGACCATGCTCAGGAAACTCATCCGAGATCGCCCAACGACGAAAGTCCGCGAGTGTGTCCAAGCCGGCGGGGATCTCCAGTTCGTCCTGTATCAAAATGCTGGCGGACATGGGATCACTCCTGGGTGGGGGAATCGAACCCGTGCGACCATCGCACGGTGACAGGTATTGTAGCTGGGGAAAGAGTCAGTCGCCTGTGGAACCTGTCTCTTCACACTGAACCCTCATGATGTGAAGTGGCCAGATTCGGCGTCTCGGTAGTTATTCCGTCCAGTCTAGGCGGCGTCGTTCTTGGGGGACAGTTCTCCGAGTTTCTGCTCTAACTCCTGAACCCTCTTCACGAGGTCGGGGAGTCGCTGCAGGGCCAGCTGGATGCGAAGTTGCTCTTTGTCGGGGCGAGCCGGAATCCCGTAATGAGTGGTGCCGGGCTCGATGTCAGACATGACGCCCGCCTTGCCACCGAGCGAGGCTTTCTCGCCGATTCGCAGATGATCCGCGACGCCGACCTGTCCGCCACAACGAACGTAGTCGCCCGTGATCACGGAGCCCGCGAATCCGACCTGCGAGGCGAGGGCATTGTGCTTCCCGATGCGGCAGTTGTGAGCGATCATGACCATGTTGTCGATTTTTGTGCCGCGCCCGATCAGCGTTTCTCCGACCATCGCTCGGTCGATGGTCGCTCCGGCCCCGATCTCGACATCGTCCTCAATGACCACCGTCCCGGTGTGGGGGATGCGGATAAACTGGCCCTGCTGGAACCGATAACCGAATCCGTCGGCTCCAATCACGGCATTGGCATGAATGATGACTCGTGAACCGATCTGCATGCCCGGATAGAGAACCGTGTTGGGGTGTAACGTGACCTCATCACCCACGCGGCAACCGCGACGGATGACGACTCCCGCATGGATGTCGCACTGCGAGCCGATCGTGACTTCTGCCTCGATGACGGCAGAGCTATGGACGTTCGTATTCGCTCCGATCACCGCACTGGGATGAATCAGTGCCTGCGGAGAGATCCCTGTTGTATCGCGAGCCGGAATCGGTCGGAAATGCACCATGAGGGCAATGAAAGCCCCTTGAGGATCGTCCACGGCAATGAGCGGGCAGTCGAGGGCCTTCTGAGCAGCCTCCACGGTATCACGGGGGATAATCAGCGCTCCGGGCGTGAGTCCCGCCAGCCGCTTGAGACGCCGTGAGTTTTCGATGTACGTCATAGTCTGAGGCGTCACGCAATCGAGCGCAGCGACATCCTCGATCACATGGCGACCATTGCCGGTGACCTCTCCGTGAATCAGGCTGGCCAGTTCGGCAACCGTGTAGGCCATCAGAGCGGACTCCATTCCGCGGTGGTGTGAATTCACTGACTCCGGAAACAATGTGACCAGAGGTCTCTGGTTCTAGTGGAAATGGTGGCTTTGAAGCAATGGCGATTGGGGCCAGGGATTTGGCTGGGAGTACGAGACGCACTTTGCGCAGCCGGGGAATGACCCCAAGAGACAGCCCCCATCACCCACATCAAGAGTCAGGATTTCCCTGTCGGTGACGGACGATCGACGGGGAGGTGGGGGACACAGATTTACAGATTCTCACAGATCAGGAGAGCGTTTACGGCAGCGCACCGGGGTGTGATGAGGGCTTGTCGGCCCTCGGAAATCTGTGAAAGTCTGTGAGATCTGTGTACGAATCCACCGTGTCTCGCCAGCTGTCCGGTGCCTTGTGTCCCCGAGGCAATCACAAAGTGCGCCTCGCACTCGACTTTTCAGCCACGTTGGCAGAGAGGTTTGTGGGACCAGTCAGGGGGATCGGCCAGGTGAAGAATTGACGATTTCCCGGACTTTAACGACTGTAGGGTTTGAATAGCTTGCACAGTCTCCGTAGCATGTATTCATCGCGCGAAGCTGACCAACCGACCTAACTATAGGGGCGACTCCTCTCCGGAGTGACTCAAGCAACAGGACTCGGTCGCTCCGGTCGCAGGTTCCATCGGCGGGTCTGGCGATATATTTCGCAGGTTGACTCTCCGCTGGGGAAGGATTCAGCCTCATTGAAGGGATGTTGGAAAGCATGTCACAGAAACACGAACGCCGAGCAGGTCAAGCCACACGTTGGATTCGGGGTGGCGCGATTTGCCTGCTGTTCGCCACCGCTTCGACCTGGGCGGTCGAAGGACAGCCAAACGGGGCTGGACTTCGGGGATTGGTTCCAGACAAGTCCCCAGTCGGTTTGAAATCGGAAGATTTCGAGTTGCTGGACGGCAACTGGGCCACATGGGGCACTGAGACAAACGCTCTGGTCGAGACGCTCTACTCCGACGACGCCTTGGATATTGCTGCGCAGCGAACCCTGTTGGCTCAGTTGAAATCCAAGACGGGGGTGATGGAGACGGCTCTGAAGGACAAGTCGTTTTCGCAACTCCACGGCCCTTTGGCCGACCTGCACGGACGACTGGTGCGTCGTTTGGATGTCTACTCCGCAGTGCTGGATGTGTTGGAAGCGGACCCGAAAGTCGGGCAGAAATTGCGAATCGACAGCTGCTATTCCGAATTGAAATCAGCCATCGCCAACGTGCGGTCCGACATCACCACTTTTCAGGGAGGCGACCTGTGGGTGCCTTACCTGGAACTGGATGCACTCGCCAATGTCGCCCACACGAGTGACAATTCCCCGGCAACCGTCGAACTGCTGGCCAAGGTGATTCGCAAGCTCAGCCCCGCCGTCGATTGGAACGAGGCTCAGAAGGCGTTTCTGTCTCGCTCGTCACTGGCCCGTTTGAACTCCGCAGTCAGTGAGTTGACGCGGGCCATCACCTCGCCCGTGGAAGCCGCGAGCCCCGACGCCGTGCGTCAACTGGCCGGACAGTTTCTGACCGCTCTCGACCAGTTCGAAGAGACTGGCTCGACAGCTGCGGCTGAACAGACTCGTGCGGCCTATGCGAGCTTGAAGGGTTTCGCACCAGACGGGGGAGCCAAACTTTCCACACTGATGCGGAATCACTATTACAACTACAACTTGAGAGTGGTCGCTTCCGAGGAGTTGTTGCAGCGTGTGATGGGTGAAAGTCGCAATGAATCCTCCTGGATCAATCAGTACGTCATGGGAGCCCAAGTGAATGGATCTCAATGTACGAATACTTCGGTCAATGTCGATTTGCGTCCGAGCGGTGATTCAGCCTTCATTCAGTTGACGGTGAATGGCCAAATCAACGCGAACACAACCGGCTCAACTTCCCAGGCGACAGTGTTTGCCACGGGAAACCACCAGTTCCATGCGGAGAAGGGAATCTTTTTCGATGGCAAGACATTCACCACGACCCCGGTGACTGTGGGAGTGAATGCCAGCACGAACATTCATAGCGCTCGCACTCGCCAGAGCTGGATTCCCATCATCGGTCGCATCGCCGATGGGATCGCTCTGGATGTCGCTCAAGGGAAGTCGGGCGAGGCCAACGCTTACACCTCGACTCAGATTCGTGACGAAGTCGGACCTCGCCTAGACAATGAGGCCCGTTCGAAGTTCGACAAGGCGACCCTGGAAATTGAATCCCGTGTTTGGGGTCCGTTGCGGGAGCAGGGGATGTACCCCGATGCCATGCACTGGAGCAGCACCGACCGCGAGGTTCTCGTCCGCACCCGGCTGATGGAAGCGAACGAACTCGGGGGAGCAAATCCAGCCCCGAACCTTTCGGTGCCCCCCCATGGCGTGCTCATTCAGACTCACGAAAGCATGATGAGCAACTTCGCGGAGCGGTTCGACTTCGCGGGCCAGACAATGACGGACACACAAGTCCGTGAGCATCTCGAAGAACGCCTCGGCAAATTGTTCGGGAAGACGGTCGATCTCAAGGGGGAGAGTGAGGCCGAAGGCACCCAGTCGTCCAACAGCAAGTTGGTCTTTGACACAGTGGACCCGATCCGCATGCAAGCCGACGGGGGGGAAATCAAGATCATCATTCGGGCGGGATTGATCCCCGAGAATGGAGATCCGATTCCTGTCCAGACCATCACCGTGCCATTCACCTTCCGAGTGGAGGGGAATCAAGTCTTCATGGAACGCGGATTCGTGAAGGTGGTTGATCCAGATGGCCAGGTGTTCCGTTCAAAAATCATGATCCAATACATCCAGACTGCCATGGGCGAATCGAAGACCCTCAAGGGGGAATTCAACCAGACGGTCGAGGGCAAGACGGTTCGCCTGACCATCGTCGGTATCGATGCTCGCGATGGCTGGCTCTCGATCCAGGCTCGCTAGTGCCGTGGTCTGTGGAATAATCCACTTTTAACGGTTCAGCCATTCGCGTCGATTCGTTCGCTCAGACCCGTGAAATCGTGGACACCCCATGTCCCGGTCTCCCGGGTTTTTCATTTCAAGAGAGCTGTAGCGATCGTGCCTGCGTCAAACGGCATAGACGACCCCTCATCGCCACGGATTCGGCCACCAGCCGACTCAGACAATTCTTTCGTGGTATGCTGGTTCGTGCGAATGTCGCGATCAGCTGTCGCGACATGTGTACGGATCCGTCCGCCAGGAGATGCGTTGTGAGAATTGTCATGATCGGCACGGGGTACGTGGGCCTCGTCACCGGAACCTGTTTCGCGGACAGCGGCAATGATGTCGTGTGCGTCGACATCGACCACAAGAAGGTCGAACGCCTTCGCCAGGGCGACATCCCGATCTACGAACCCGGTCTCACCGAGATGGTGACTCGCAACGTCGCTCATGGTCGTCTGAAGTTCACGACCCAGGTCGCCGAGTGCGTGCCCACCGCGAATTGCGTCTTCCTCGCCGTCGGCACGCCGCAGGGCGATGACGGGTCTGCCGATCTCAAATACCTGTTCGCAGCGACCGACTCGATTGCCCCGCATCTGCCCCAAGATGTCGTCGTCGTCATCAAGAGTACGGTCCCGGTCGGTACCAATCGCAAAGTGGCCAAACGCTTGAAGGAACTTCTGGGGCGCGACGTGGATGTCGCCTCGAATCCCGAGTTCCTGAAAGAAGGTTGCGCGATCGACGACTTCACCAAGCCCGACCGCGTCGTCGTGGGCTCGGACCGTCCAGAACCTGCGGACGTTCTCCAGGAACTCTACAAGCCATTCCTCCGCACCGAAAAGCCGTTCCTCGCGATGGGCCTCGAATCGGCAGAGATGACGAAGTACGTTGCCAACTGCCTACTGGCCACCAAGATCAGCTTCATCAACGAGATGGCAAATCTCTGTGAGCGAGTCGGGGCTGACATCAACGAAGTGCGTCGCGGCATCGGCCACGACCAGCGCATCGGCTTTGCGTTCTTGTTTCCCGGTGTCGGCTACGGCGGCTCCTGCTTCCCGAAGGATGTCCGCGCGCTGTTCAGCGTCGCCCGCGAAACGGGAATGAAGCTGCACATGTTGGAGGCCGTTGACAACGTCAACAACCAGCAGAAGAACGTCCTGTTCTCCAAGATTAGCGATCACTTCAGCGGCAACCTGAAGGGCAAAAAAGTCGCCCTCTGGGGCCTAGCCTTCAAGCCCAAAACCGATGATATCCGAGAAGCCCCCGCACTCGTCCTCATCGAGCAGCTGCTCGATGCTGGAGCGGAAGTCCACGTCAACGACCCGGTCGCGATCGAAAATGTGAAAGAGATCTTCGGCGACAAGTTGACTTATCACGCTCATCACTACGATGCCGTCGACGGGGCCGACTGCCTGGCGATCGTGACCGAGTGGAACGAGTACCGCACCCCGGACTTCGACTACCTAAAACACAAGATGAAGGCCCCGGTGATCTTCGACGGTCGCAATCTATACAACCCCATCAAGATGACCAAAGCCGGGTTCACCTACTCCGGGATCGGACTGCTCGTACCAAAGTCATAGGTAACTGTTAACCCCTCTTGCCACAAACTTTGGAATCGGCAACATTTCGCGGCATCATGGAGGAGCTTCAACGGCAAGTCGAGACGCTGCTGAAAGAACTCGCAGAGTTGCGGGCCGAGGTGCTGGCGCTCCGCGCTGAGAACGTGGCACTCCGGACCGAGAACACCGAGTTGAAGTCCCAGGTCGCGGAGTTGCAACTGGAGCTTGTGCGGCGGAAGAAGGGGT
>JAYSUV010000744.1:0-2684 GCA_043718945.1 Planctomycetota bacterium | reverse complement strand
ATAAGACGGCGAAGATCGTCGGAGTGAAAATCGTCAGTGAGAGGAGGGCTGCGTCGCTCATGGTTTTCAGTCAATCGATGCGGAGCACCGGAGGAAGTGGTCAGTGGTCAGTGAAAGCCCACCGGTTGCAACCGGTGGGCTTTTCCGCTCTTACGACCTGGGCAGGAACGCAAACACCAGTACGAACAACGACACCACCCCCAGGGCGATGAACATCACGTACTGCCGGAGCCGGCCAGTTTGAATCCCCTTCAGGGATCGACCGGCGGCATAGGTCACTTCACCACACACATTGACCAGCCGGTCGACGACACGCTCGTCGAAGGCCCGGTCGATATGGGCAGCTTGAATTGTCAGGCGGCCAAACAGGTGAATCAACCCGTCTAGCACCTTCTGGTCGAACCCCTGGCACCAGCGGCCCACGACATGGACCGGCTGTTCGAACAGCACGTTGTACAACTCGTCAAACCGCCACTTCTCGACCAAGAAATCGCGGATCACCCAGAACTGGCGACCAATGACTCCCGCATCCAGAATCCGGCGGCAGTAGAACAGGTAGCTGATGAGCGAGCCGAGCAAGGCGGCGAACAGGGCCACGTTTCCCGCCGTGGGGTGCTTGTCTTCTATCTGATGGTGGCTGGGCAGGGAGATCCCCAGGTTGCCCGCATGTTCGATCCCTTCCCGCACATGGGTCGGCTCGCTACTCAGGATCTGCCCGGCCAGGAAGCCATACTTGGACTCCCCGCCGAAGGCACAGAACCACGCGAAGAACGCCAGCACCACGAGCGGGGCGACCATCGCCAGCGGCGACTCATGAGCATGCTCGTTCACATGAGCGTCACGCGGAGTGCCCGCAAACGTCATGAACCACATCCGGAACATGTAGAACGCTGTGATCCCGGCTGTGACCACAGGCACATAGAACAGCAGGAAGTGCTGCGGGTTCAGCGACACATACGACAGGGCCGACGCGATGATCGCGTCCTTGGAGTAGAACCCGCTGAAGTTAATCATCAGGTGCGGAATCCCGTACCCCGAGATCGCGAACACCCCAATCAGCATCGTGTAAGCGGTGATCGGCATCTTGTGACGCAGGCCACCCATCTTCGTCATGTCCTGCTCATGGTGACAGCCGTGAATCACGCTGCCCGAACAGAGGAACATCAGCGACTTGAAGAACGCATGCGTGATCAGGTGGAACAGCCCAGCCATCCAGCCGCCGACTCCCAGAGCCAACATCATGTAGCCGAGCTGACTGATCGTGGAGTACGCCAGCACCCGCTTGATGTCGGTCACGACAATCGCAATCGTCGCCCCAATAAACGCGGTGATACACCCGATATAGGCGATCGTCAGCAGCACCTCGGGCGTGAACATCGGGTAGAACCTCCCGACGAGATACACCCCGGCGGCCACCATCGTCGCCGAGTGAACCAGTGCAGAGACCGGCGTCGGTCCTTCCATCGCATCGGGCAACCAAGTTTGCAGTGGGAACTGGGCACTTTTACCGATGCAGCCCGCAAACACTCCTAATCCCGCGACAATCAACAGCCAGTAAGGGATTATTCTCTGCTGGCCGTTAGTGTCCTTCCAGGGGGTGTTCCCACCACTCTGAATGAGAACCACCTTTTCACGGCCATTGCCTTCGGTGACCATGTGCCCGTGAGTGTCTCGCACCATCTGGAACACTCCCGGTGTCCCCAGCTCATCTGGCGAGGTATTCGCGAATTTAAACGTCCCGAAGTAAGTCAGCACCACCATCAGCCCGATCAGGAACCCGAAGTCCCCGACGCGGTTCATGATGAACGCCTTATTGGCGGCATTGCTGGCTGACTTCCGCTCGACATAGAAGCCGATCAGGAAGAAGCTGCAGACGCCGACCAGTTCCCAAAACACGAACACCTGGAACAGGTTGCCCGCCAGGACGAGGCCGAGCATGGCAAAGCAGAACAGCGATAGGAAGGCGAAGAAGCGGTAATACCGACCGGGGCGATGGAAGTGCCGCCCGCCCGACAGGTGGACCTGATGATCCTCGTGATCTTCGGTCAGTTCATCGCTCATGTACCCCGTGGCGAAGATATGGATACAGGTCGCGATCAGTGTCACCATCACAAACATCAGCACGGTCAGGCCGTCGATGTAGTAGTCCATCGAGACGACCAGACTGCCGAACCGGGCGAGACGGTAAAACTCCCCGGTAAAGGTCGTGCGAAGCGGATCGAAGTCAGCGTGGACGTGATTCTTGTGAGTGTGGGCATGGGCACCGACAGCTTCCCCAGCGTGGGCCTCTTCGCCATGCTCCCCATGACCGTGGGCCGCATCGTGAGCCAGGAGAGCATCAGCTTGCTCAACGCGAATCTCGTGAGTCGCACGACGCCACGTCACCATCGCGGACAGACTCAGCAGAAAGCTGGTGGCAATACAGCCGACCGCGATCCAGGCTGCGGTCTTCGATTTGCGACCGCCCCAGTGGCCGCCAAAAATCTCAATGACGAACCCGAGCAGCGGCAAAAGCCACGCCGCTCCGAGCAGCCACTTCAGGGATGTCGCCGTCAGGTTGTAATCTTCCGGAGTCATGAAACCGGTCTTCCCCGTGGGGGATCTGGCGGACAGGAATGTTGGGTCACAGGGGCAGCTGTTGGGAGTGTCGTCTTTCTCTCCGCGAAAGGACGTTCTTTCGCGGA
>JAYSUV010000743.1:0-2685 GCA_043718945.1 Planctomycetota bacterium | reverse complement strand
CAGGTCGCGAATGGTGTTCTGGTATTCGCTGCGATTGAGCCGCCGCAAGACGGTTCGGCCCGAAGCAGTGGCACTGTCTGACTTCGCATCAGGAGGCGCAGCATGCACAGCCCATGGAACAATCAGGAGGCACGCCCACGCGAGGCAAACACGCCTCACTCGCCGGTCGGCAGACTGAACTCTCCCCAAGGCGTCTTCGCAGCAGTTCGCGTCACCAGTCATGTTCAGTTCTCCGGAATCGATCGTGTGACACTGATCGTAACCTCTTGCGAATGTGTTTGCTGCTCCTCTGGAGTATGGTGTCAGGCTCGCCCCAAATGCGTGATTCAATCACAATGATCTCCGACACGCCGATGATCGTTTGACCACGAGGATTCCCCCATGGCTCACTTCCTCTCGCAGAGATGGCTGCTTAACCGCCGACACTTCTTGCGTGGACTCGGCGTGTCGCTGGCGCTGCCGCTGCTCGATTGCATGCGTCCGCTGGCAGCGGGGGAGGGCAAGGCACGCGCCAAGCGGAGCGTGTTCATCTATCTGCCCAACGGCGTGAATACAATTGACTTCCAGATCACGCAGTCCGGTGCGGACTACAAGTTTTCGAAGTCGCTGCTGCCGCTGGAGAAACATCGCGTGAGCCTCACACCGATCAGCGGGCTGCATCATCCGCATGGTCTGGGGCATCACCATAACTGCAGCAGCATCTGGCTCACCGGCGGCAAGATCGGTCAGTCGGAGCGGAACAGCATCTCGGTCGACCAGCTGATGACGCAGGTGACCGCGCCGCTCACACGCTACTCGTCGATCGAGATGAGCAACCAGGGGCACTCGCTCGCCTGTACCGCCGATGGGATTGGGTTGCCCGCACAAGGCAACCCCAGTGTCGTGTTTCGAGACATGTTTACGGAGCCACAAGGCGGCATTGCCAAGCAGCGAAGGGGCCTGCAGCGACGAGGCAGTATCCTCGACGCGATTCTGGGCGAGGCTCAGACGCTGGGCGATCAACTCGGCCAGGACGATCGTGGCCGACTGGAGCAGTATCTGACTTCCGTGCGCGAGGTGGAGATCCGCACCGAACGCGCCGACAAGTGGCTTGATACGCCCCGCCCCAAGGTGGACCCGGCAGTCGAGTCGCAGCTGAACCGCGACATCTCCCTCGATCGTCTCGGCGAGTATCTGCGCACGATGTATGACATCATCGTCCTCGCGTTCCAGACCGACATGACCCGGGTGGCGACCTTCAGTACCGGCAATGAAGGCAATGGTCCTTCCGTGCCCGAAATCGGTGTGAAGCAGGACCGCCACTCGCTCTCGCACCACAACGCCAACCCCAAGCTGATGCAGGACTTGACGGCCAGTGACACGTTCAACATCCAGCAGTTCAGTTACTTCCTCGACCGATTGAGCCAAGTGCAGGACGCGGACGGCCCGTTGCTCGATTCGACGATGGCCCTCTACGGGAGTGGCATGGCCTTCGGTCACAGCCACGGCAACGCGAATCTGCCGCTGATCCTCGCGGGCGGAGGCGGGCTGGGGATCAAGCACGGTCGGCACATCGACTACAACGCGCTGTCGAAGCCGGAAGGCTACACGTATGACCTCGACACGCCGGGCAAACACTATGCGATCTGCCACAGCCCGGTGAACGGTAAGGCGCACCTCAGTAACTTGCTGTTGACGATGGCTCAGAAGATGGATGTCCCCACGGAGAAGTTCGCCGACAGCAACGGCACGATCTCGGAGGTGTTGTCGTGATGCGTCGCTCCTGGTGGCTGTTGATCGTGTGTTCCGCTGTGTGCTGTCTGCTCCCGGATGCTGCCGAGGCCCAAGAGGCCGCCCACCCCGTCCCCCAGGCGGGCCAGTTTCCGCCACCGAACACCGGCACGTACCTCGCGGGAGAACTGGTGCTCATCGACCCGGTCAATCGCCGGGGGGGCTTACGGCTGGATGGTAATGAGCCGCATGATCGCTATCACAGCGGGCCGCTGCATTACTTCGCGATGCTGCCCTATGGAATGGCCTCATTCAACGGGGCTCCCGCCGAATTGAAAGACATCCCGCTCGGGACTCACGTCCACGGCTATTTCTATGTGCCGCCCATTGGAGAGGAAGCCACGATCCCCCCGCTGCCCAAAGACATGGAGCGGTACGAAATCCAGCAGAATCATGCCCTGTCACTGGAGGACGACTTCAGCTTCTATCAGCGTCGCGGTCAGAGCTGGAAGGTGGTCTCGATCGATCCCAAGAAGGGCAAGATCAACGTCGCCCCCGTCGGCCCGCTGGTCCAGGACGGGATCAACACGCCCTATACCTTCGACATCGACGACCTCACCCAAGTCTGGAAAGGCCGTACACTGGTCGAGCTGGCGGACATCGCGCCAGACCAAATCGTGCAGTTCAACCTGGGCTGGTCGCCCGGTTGGCGAGACCGGGAGTTCACCGTCTCTGAGCTGTGGCTGGACGATGACAGCCGGAAGTTTGCGACCGAACTCCAGCGTCGCCGTCATGTGAAGTCCCAGAAGCAACGCTGGCTACCCGGTTGGATCGACTCCGTGGAAGACAACGATTTCGGCGGCGGGATCGTCACGCTGACGCTGTTCGGCGGCATGGACCCCTCGCTGTATGCCGAGTTGAAAGCGACGCAGGACAAAGGCTTCGGCGTGGCTGTGGCGGAGAAGTCCCTGCGCA
>JAYSUV010000742.1:0-2686 GCA_043718945.1 Planctomycetota bacterium | reverse complement strand
ATCGACCCGCCCCCCCCCTCGCCGCCCCGTCGCGCACCGGGGAAAGGGGAAAACCAAGGATACGTGGAAAACCATCAATAAAATCAACAGGCCGTGATGTCCGCCGCTCGCTACCGCACTGTCGGACTCGCCCATTGACCCGAATCCCACCGACCATCGACCTTCAATAATCGCTTGGCAGGCAAGGTCAGACAATGTTCGCCATCTGATCCATCGCGTTATTGACGGACGGGCAAATGTGCCCGTCCGACGCCGGACACACCTCGAATGACGGGCGCCACTCCGCTCGCTGGCCTCTATCGGCAGAACTGACCAGTCCACAGCCCGGTTCGGGCGGTTCTCGGGAGCCTCGCTGGACAGCTTCGAAAGGGTTCCGGTATCAACCGCCTCCCGGAACGAACGACCCGCCCTGTGCGGACCGGTTTGGTCGGTGCCTGTCTGTCCCCTCACTCCCTCGGAAACCCCGCATGCCGTCGCAGCCGCACGTCATCCGCGATGTGGTCTCAAGCCGCTTCAGTCTGGCCATGCCAGTGCTGATCGTGGGGGCAATTCTGGTGCTGATCGCTCCATTGCCTGCGATGGTGATGGACGTTTTGCTGGCGGCGAATCTCACGGTTTCCTTGATCGTGCTGCTGACCGCGATCCAGATTCGGAACCCGCTGCAATTCAGTACGTTCCCCTCGATTCTGCTGGGGACCGCCCTCATCCGGCTGGTGCTGAATGTCGCTTCCACCCGGCTGATCCTGACACAGGGTGCCACCCAGGGGAGCCATGCCGCTGGGGATGTGATTCACGCCTTCGGCCAATTTGTCACCGCCGGATCGCCCGCTGTGGGGGTGACGATCTTCGTGATTCTGGTGGCGATTCAATTCCTCGTGATCACCTCCGGAGCCACTCGCATCAGCGAAGTGGGGGCCCGGTTTGCCCTCGATGGCATGCCTGGTCGCCAGGCGGCCATCGACTCTGACCTCCATGCGGGATTGATCTCGCGAGATGAAGCCATCCACCGCCGACAAACTCTCGTGCGACAGGCTGACTTCTATGGAGCCATGGACGGAGCCAGTAAGTTCGTCCGCGGCGACGCCGTCGCGGGTCTGCTGATCACCGCGATTAATATCGGTGTCGGACTGCTGCTTGGAGTCTTCGAGCATGGCATGTCGGTCTCCGAGGCGTTCACCGTCTTCACCACTCTGACCATCGGCGACGGTCTGGTCGCCCAGCTGCCCGCGTTCTTGGTCGCCTTGGCAGCCGGTCTGATCGTGACCCGCACCTCGGTCGATAGCGACCTGCCGCAAGAAACCGTCACACAGATCTTCCAGCACTCCCGAGTGCTGTACGTCACGGCGGTCGCCCTCTCTGTTCTGGCGTTTACCGGTTTGCCGCTGTTGCCGATGATGACGTTTGCCATCGGCTGTGCCTGCCTGGGCTGGTTGATCGACGAGAACCCGGTCGGGGCGCGGAACACGAATCACTCGGCAACGACCGCTCGCCCGCAACCACACACATCGGTGCAAGTCTCCACCTCTCCCGCTCACGCTTCCGCCATCACAGCGAGCGATCCGAAAGCTCAGCTGCACGTCGAACCCCTCCAGCTCGATCTAGGTGTTGGTCTGGTCCGGCTGGCTGATTCCGAAGTCGGCGGAGATCTGCTGGTGCGAGTGACTCAACTGCGGATGCGGATTGCGGAGCAACTCGGCTTCATCCTGCCGAAGGTGCGAATCCAGGACAACCTGCATCTCGAACCGTTCCAGTACCAGATTCGCTTGCGAGAGGCGTGTGTCGCTCGCGGTGTCGTCGATCCCGATGCGGTCCTCGCGGTCGAAACGAGTGACTCGATCGGCAGTCTCGATGGCGAGCCGACCCATGAACCGCTGAGTAATCGGCTGGCTTGGTGGGTGACTGGAGAAGAAGTCGACCGAGCCCAGTCGCTCGGTTTCCAGGTCATCGAACCGCAGCAGGCCATTGCCAATCACCTCGCAGCTGTCGTCCACCGGCACTCGGAAGAGCTACTGACCCGGCAACAGGTCCACGCCCTCGTCGAGAACCTACAACAGCGGGCACCACAGCTGGTCGCGGAAGTCCTGCCGCTGGTTCCCGTCGCCAAGATGCACCGCGTGCTGACGCTGTTGCTGCGGGAACAGGTGCCGATCCGCGACCTCGAAACGATCATTGAGGCCCTCGGCGATCATGCCGAGAGTTCACGCGATCTCGGCGACCTTGTCGAGAAGGTCCGGCGATCTCTCGCCCGCACGATCTGCCAGCAGTTCCGCACCAGTGACCGCCGACTCGTCGCCCTGACGCTCTCCCGAGAACTGGAAGACGAACTCGCGGCACTCCAGCGTCTCTCACCCGCCGACCCACTCGGCGCGTGGCCCGCTCGACAACGACAAGTGGCGTCTGACGCCATCGATCTGGCCGTGAGTCAGCTACGAGATCGTGGTCTTCCAGGCGTGATTGTGTGCCGAGCCGAACTGCGACCACTGGTGAAACAACTCACTCAATACTCCACCCCTCATCTGGCCGTCCTGAGTCAGGCCGAGATGACCCGCGACACGGAAGTCGTGTTTGCGGGGCAAGTGGAGTGTCAGACTGCGACTCAGGAAACCGTGGGAGTTTGAGAGATCGTTGAGAATCGGGGCATCTAGGAGTGTCGTCTTTCGCTCCGCGAAAGAACGTTCTTTCGCGG
>JAYSUV010000741.1:0-7462 GCA_043718945.1 Planctomycetota bacterium | reverse complement strand
CTTGCATCGGACGACCGCGACGGCGCAGATCGGCGGCAATCTCTCCGTAGAATTCGGAAGCACATCGATCCAGCGGCCAGACGATCAGACCGCTCAATCCGCGCCGCAGACGAACGAGATTTTTCTCTCGACTCGTACTCAGGGCGAGGCCGTAGTCCCCCACAGCGGAAGTTGCACATCACCAAAGGCAGTGTGCGAGACGCACTTGCTCCCCGTCCTAGGAATGCCCGGTTCTTCCGCCCCGAAGGGGCACCGACAAACCAGCCCAGGGCAACGCCCTGGGAATCGAGTCGTCTTGTTTGACAAGCCCTGAATGGGCGGCACAAAACGAGGCACCGCCCTTGTTTCGCCCCTTCAGGGCTGGGACCGTTTGAACTTCGGAGCCCTGGGGCGGCGCTCCCGTTGGTCGCTCTGCCCCAGGCTGAATTGTGGCTGCCCCTTCGGGGCGGAAGAGTTAGGCGTGTTGGGCCAGCGCTCTAAAGCGAGCTTGTCCCACCCGACATTCCTGCCGCAGAAGAACGGAATAAATTCCGTTCTACGCCAGTAGTTGCTCCACTGGCGTACCGGGGCAGACCTTGAGCGGCCTTCCGATCGGGGTGATGAGTTCCTTGCTGAATTCGACGCCCATGCGGTCGAGGATTGTGGCGTAGAGGTCGGGGATCTCGATCGGGGTGCTGGGCTTGATGGGCTTGTCATCCGTTTGGTTGTCAGCTGTGGTGGAGCCGATGATGCGGCCTTGGGCGAGTCCGCCGCCGCCGATGACGGCGGAGAAGCCGTGGGGCCAGTGGTCGCGGCCGCCGAGGGGGTTGATGCGGGGGGTGCGGCCGAACTCGCCGATGCACAGGACGATCGTCGAGGCCAGTAAGTCGCGGTCGGCGAGGTCTTTAATGAGCGACGCAAACGCCGGGTCGAGGATTTTAGTTTGGGTGACGTGCCCTTCGAAGTTGCTGGCGTGTGTGTCGAAGCCGGGGAGCGTCACCTGGATCGAACGCACGCCGGTCTCGACCAGTCGCCGCGCCACAAGGCAGCCGCGCCCGAAGCGGGTGTCGCCGTAGCGGGCCAGGGTCTCTTTCGACTCGTCCTTGATCTCGAACGCATTGAGTTGGTCCGACTTCATCATCGTTAGGGCGCGTTCGATGGTCTGCTGATGCAGCGTCCCCTCGACACGGACTTCGCGCCCCTGGCGAAAGGCGCTGGACACGACACCGAGGTTCGCCAGCCGCCGATCCTGCCGCGACTGCTCCACGCCCTGCCGCATGTTTTGCAAGTTCTGGCCGGGGTCGTAAACGCGAAAGGCATCGAACTGGTCGCCGAGGTAGCCCCCGCGCGGAACCGAGATGTCCTGGCCATCCGACAGGGCCACATGGTTCGGGATTTCGATCTTGGGATCGGGCAGTTCATGGGTCAGGATCGCCCCCAACGAGGGGTGCCGCACCGTCGGGTCGGGGCGATAGGCGGTCTGCACGAAGTACGACCCGCGCTCGTGGTCGCCCTCCTTGGAGGTCAGTGACCGGATGACGCACAGGTGTTGCATCTGCTCGGCCATCTGCGGGAGCAGGTGGGCGATTTTGAGGTCGGGCACCTTGGTGTTGATGGCCCGAATCTTGACGCTGTTCTTCGACTCGGGATGCGGATCCCACGTCTCCATCTGGCTCGGCCCGCCGCCCATCCAGAGCGTGATGAGGCTCGTCGGTCGCTCGGCCCCGCGCTTCTCGACTGCTCGGCCTTCAATCGCCGGGAGCAGAAACGACACACCACCCGCCAGTGCAATGCGGAGGGCATCGCGGCGGGACCAGTCGTGAGGGGAGGTGCGGGACATGGCAGGCTCGAAGAGGTTGATGGTTTATGGTTTATGGTTGATCGACAGAGGGGAAGCCCAGGGGTTGCAACCCATTGGGACTCACTCCACCCCGAAGGGGTCACAGCCCATAGCCGGTGGTCGAGCGCAGCGACACCACCGGACCTCAATCCCCAGAGCCTCCTGTATCCCGAAGGGATTCCAGCCGCTCTGGCCAGTGCCGTGAGGCGAAGGCTGCAATCCCTTCGAGATAGACGGGCGTGGGGGAGACTACAATCCGGTGGTTTTCGCTGCGCTCGACCACCGGCTAAGGGCTGAATTCCCTTCGGGAAAATGAGAGCCGCCAACCGGATTGACGCCTGCCCCAAGGGGGGGCGGGATTCGGATGTCGAGTTGTGCAGAGACCAATGCATGGCCACCCCTGAGCTTGCTGGCTGAATGCTGACGGCTGATCGCTCTCACTCAGTGGTTCCATGTGAATTCTTCACAGTTGTACAACGTCCAGAACAGGTCTTCCAGAACCGCATCGTCGGCATCTTTCGGACGCTCCGACAACTGTCCCTGGAAGTGCTTCCGCTCCGCCTCCGTCGGCCTGCGGGTCAGGCACGTCAGGAACGCATTGTCGAGCAACGCCTCGTTCGTCGGCGAGAACCGGCGCAGCGTCCCCGGCGTGGCGAACAGGCCGGTTTGTGACATCTCGCGGGCGAACTCGCCGTTCATGTTGAGTAACGTCTGGGGGATCGTGGCGGTCCGCTGCTCCAGTTCGGCTTCGCCCGGATCGCCGAACTCGTTGACATAGTCCCGCTCCTTCAAGAACCGAAATGCCCGCGTGAAGAGGTGCGAATTCTGGTCGATCGTCTTCACCGAATTGCTTTGCAGCATCGCGCCAATCACCTGCTCGGGCCGCAGTCGATTGAGCGGGAACACGCCCCACCGTCGCTCGATTTCCTCCATCTGTTCGCTGTCATTGAGGGCCGCGACACGGGCTGAGTGCTGGGAGGTGCGGCGGAAAGCATCGGTCGAGGTGATCACTTGGATCAAACGCTTCAAGTCACAACCGTGTGAGCGGAAGTCGGCCCCCAGCAGGTCAAGCACTGCAGTACGGGTTTTGGATTCAGCATCCTCGGGATCGGGGAGGTCATCAACCGCTCGATCCGACCATTTCGGCTTGTTGGTCACTTCGTCCACATATCGATCTGACAAGTACGGTTTGCCGAACAACAACCCCCAGATGCGGTTTGCGATGGCTCGTTCAAACCTCTGGTTGCTCGGATGAACGACCCACTGGGCCAATCGCCCGCGAGGCGTCCCTTCAGCCGGATAAACGTCCAGGCAGAATGGCACACCGGGCTGGACGACCCGCAGGACAGGTTGGCCCATCGGGTCGACTTTGTCACCATCAGGGAGTTGATACTTCATGTTGGGGTCATCCACGACCCCCACCAGCGTATTATCGAGTTGCCCGAAGCAGGCCGCGAGACCCTCGAACTCCGTCTGCTTCCAATGTGCAAACGGGTGGTCATGACACTGAGCACAATCGATCCGCTGACCGAGGAACGCTCGAACAGTTCTCCCCGCCAGCTTGTTTGGATCAAACTGATCATTCGCAAAACCTGCCGTCACAAAATTGACCGCAGCCTTGTCCGTCCAGATCCCATCATCGGTTAACATCGACCGCACGGTCTGGTCATACGGCACATTGTCTCGCAACTGTTCACCCAGCCAATTGGTGAATCGATCTCGGCGGAAGATGATGAACTGGCCCCCTTCGACGCCCACGTACGCCCGCGCCAGTCGCTCGGCGAAGTAATCGTTAAAGCGAGTGTCGGCAAGAATCACATCCGTCCAGATCGTCAGCCGATCGGGGCGCGTGTCGGCCTCGAAACGGCGAATCTCCTCCAGTGAGGGGATCGTGCCCAGCAGAGCCAGCGAGAGCCTCCGCAGCACGGTGAGATCGTCAGCCTTCCCAGCTGGCTCCACTCCGGCGGCGATCAACTGGGCCACCAGCAGCTGGTCGACCTTGTTGGCCGCTGGCAGCAGATCAGCCGACACTGGTCCACCCGCATTCGGCGGATTCAGATTCTGTACCGGGCTGGTGACGGCCATGGAGGTCACGACCGCCAGCCCAATGGCGACGAGAATCGCTGGCAAGACCGACTTCCATCGCATGACCACCCTCCCACATGAACACGACCTAGGACGGACATCCTCGTCCGTCCGGCTGAAGAAGCCGTACCTAGAAGACAGACAAGGATGTCCATCTTACGAGGCTCCCCTCGTCGAAGTTTACCTCACCGCCGATTCAAGCGTTTCAGGTTTCGCGCGAAACTTCACAGCTGTGTGACTGGTATTCTCATTGTAGACTACCAAGGCCCCCCCACGCGAAAGCGGATTCGATGACGCCCGCTGAGACTCACCTCGTGACCGACGCCTTCCTCGATGAAGATGATGTACTCTCCGAGGATGAAGTGTGGCTATTGCCCCCTGCAACCGATATCGCCGAACCGGTCGCCATCGCGCAGGGAGCCACCCCCACCCTCGACGACGGTCGACTCCCCCCCTGCCCCGTCCCCTGGCGGCGACCAATCTCATTCCTCATCTGGTCGTTTCAGTTGCTGTTTGGGCTGGCGAGTCTGGTGTTCCTGCTCTCTGTGATTGCAGCTGTGCCGGTGCTGAATCTATTTGCGCTGGGGTATTTGCTGGAGGTGGAAGGCCGGGTCGCACGCTCCGGGCGTCTGCGAGATGCCTTTCCCCTGATTCGAGTGGCACCGCGCATCGGGTCGATTGCCCTGGGAGTCTACCTTTGGACGCTGGGGTTAAGGCTGCTGGCGAATCAGTCGGCGAACGCATACATCATCGATCCGGGAGGAGTCAGTGACCGGCGGCTGGCCGCGATCTCGATGGTTGCTTGGATTCTGGTCTCGCTTCATCTGTGCCTGGCTCTGGCGCGTGGAGGCGGCTTGACGACTTTCATCCGCCCAATCAAGAACCTGCGCTGGTTGTGGGCGCGCTGGCGGGCGGGGGATTATCTGGAAACGGCTTCGCAGCATGTGCAGTCGTTTGTGGCGGAGCTTCAGGTGCGGCATCACTTCTGGTTGGGCTTGAGGGGTTTTGTGGTCGGGATGACGTGGCTGGTGGTGCCATCGGTGCTTTACGTTTCCGCGACCCGTCCCGAGGGAGGGGCGGCTGTGTTTACGGTCTTCATTGGGTTTCTGTTGACGATGGTGTTCGCCTGGGTGCCGTTCCTCCAGGCCCGGTTTGCAGCTGAGAACCGCTTGCGAGCAGGCTTCGAAATCCGACAGGTGAAGGAACTCTACCGGCACGCCCCGTTCGCGTTCCTCTTCGCGGCGATTGTGGTCTACGTGTTGGCATTGCCGATGTACCTGTTCAAGGCATTTCAGTTGCCGTCGGATGCCCAGTGGCCGATCACGCTGATCTTCATTCTGAGTATTTTCCCTGCCCGCGTGGCCACCGGGTGGGTCTACCATCGGGCCGTGCAGCGTCGGGAACTGGGGCTGAAGTCGTGGTTCACCACGCGGTTGTTCGTACGAGTCGGGCTGATGTTCCCCTTACTGGGGGTCTACACTTTCATCCTGTATTTCACCCAGTTCATCGCCACCGATGGCAAGGCCGAACTGGTCAAACACCACGCGTTCCTGATCCCGTGGTCGCTCTGACCTGAGCGATAGGCACCGTGTGTGCATCACAAACGTCGGACCGGTGGCACGGTCTGAGGCTTTGCGAAGTCCGTGGGCTTCCGGCCCTCGCCACACCCTTCGAGGACTCAGGGTGTGCCACCCGATCCGCCCGCCAACCAGCAATCCTGAATTGCTTCAAATCGCTACTCCTTGTGGGGTCGGAAGCAGAAGTCGATACGATCACTCGTGAGTATACACCCACTTTCCCAGAGTCATTTTATTCAGAAATTAGACGGGCTTTGTTATCCGAAAGAAAAAGCCATATGGCTGAGGCGATCCCGAGAACCCATTCTGCAGCCGTGATCCATAGGTAGACGGCATGCTCTTCGTAAAATCTACCCGGAACGGTCTGCTGCTGAAAATCCATCAGGTTGGTAAGGCGAATGTGCCACGTGATGAGCCCAATGTCGATAACCGCCAGCGTGATGCCGATGAGCCATAAGGCCCGGCTGCGCCGATGAAACGCTTCAATCAGCACGCAGACGATGAATATCACTGACAGGGCATTGTGCCACTGCGTCACGCGCTGCGTGATGAAACCCTGTTCGACACTCCCGATGACCTCCGAGCCGATTGGTACGACCACCAAAGCATAAAAGCTCAGGCCACCCCACCAGGCGGCCCAAGCGAGCATCAAGAAGAGTTTCCACGAGCTGCGCGCAAGCACAACGAACGATTTGCTGGGATTTCCAAGGTCCAAATCGATTTCCAACACTCAATCCACCTCCAGCACCGTTCCGTCAGGCGAGACTTTAATATCGCGAGTCTTGCCGTCAGCCGACTTGCCACGGACTTCATAGACCGTCTTGTCGCCGTCTGTTTCGGTCCAGGCCGTATCAAATTTCACGCCGGGGAGTTTCTCCTTCGCCACCTTCATGACGGGTTCTGGAACTTTGTCAATCGGGACCATTTCCGTCTTCTCGAATGCTTCGCTGCAACCGGCGACGAGCAACAAAAGGACGGTCTGGAAGATACGAACACTTCGCATGGCATTCTCCAATCTCGGGAAGGATCGAACAGGGGATCAGTAGGCATCCGAGACTGGCTCGCCTCCGGCTCGTGTGGTCAATGCCTGATAGACACCGTAGTCTAGCGAATTGCTCAGGAAACTCACATGTCCGTCCCCGAACAGGAAATGCACTCCGCCGGTGTGTAGACTGTAGAACTGGTTGACATGCGAGCGGGGATTGCCGGGGCTGTAACCATCGCCGGTGTGCCCGAGTACCATACTCGATGCGAATTCTGGTGGTCCGGTGCCGACTCCGTCACTGCCATCGGGAACAATCACAGCTCCCGTGACTGCTCCGGTCCAAGTGGCTTCGCCGAGGCGGAACGACCGTTCGCCAACCATCAACGTGGAAGACGAACCATCCGTGATGTCTTTCATGCCGACAACACGATTGCGGAAGAAAATGCCGTCGCCGCCGACGCCCGGCTCAAACGTTCCGAATACCCCCACGTAATTGGCGGATGCCACTTCGCAAATGTTGCTTTGAAACGCTCCGGTGGAAGGATCACGATTCACCGCCTGCCAGCGATCCGGGGCGGTGTCGGACGGACAGAGAAAAATTGGGAGTGATTGCAATCGCGGTGCGATGTTCAGGGCGGACTCAATCCCGACGCTAAAATTGATCTGGTGATAGAGGGCTGACTGTTCAAGATGCGGCAGCAGGAAACTGCCCCAACCCCAACCTGCCCCCATATCATTGCCAGACGCATCGAAAAGTGAAACGTAGCCCGGAGGAAATGACCGAAGCGTGTCATGGTAGTTGTGCAAGGCCAGCCCGATCTGCTTCAGACCATTTTTACACTGCGACCTGCGGGCAGCCTCACGTGCCTGCTGCACGGCAGGCAACAGCAACGCAATGAGAACTGCGATGATGGCAATTACGACGAGCAACTCGATCAGCGTGAATCCCCGCTGGTCAACGGCCTTTCGTTTCCGATTCATGCAACTGCACTCCGA
>JAYSUV010000075.1:0-19332 GCA_043718945.1 Planctomycetota bacterium | reverse complement strand
GGGTAGTCCTGTCGCCGCTTACGCGGCTGGGACGAGTTTTGTGAATCGGGTCCGTGGGCTGGCGGCTACCGCCGCTGTGCCCACGGCTACATGCTGCTGCCGCTCTCGCGGCCCAGAGCCAATTCGGCTCTCGTGACCAAGCTCCAGTTTGGCAGGGTAGCACCGATTGGCTCGCTTGGGATCCTACCGGTGTGTCTTGGCTAAAGAGGGATGTCGTCATAATCGGCTTGATTCAAGAACCTCTTTCGGCTGCACCGCTCCAGTAAGGCCCAAAGCAGTCAACCGGGGCCACCCCGCGGACACACGGACGGGCAAATGTGCCCGTCCCACGCTCACCCGGCGTCGAAGGTCAGTTCCCCGTGTTGCTCGTTCACCCGGATGGTCGCCCCCGGCTGGAACTCGCCGCTGAGGAGAGCGTTGGCCAAGGCGTTTTGGAGGCGGTTTTGGATCACGCGGCGGAGGGGGCGCGCGCCGTAGATGGGGTCGAAGCCTTCGTGGGCCAGGAGTACTCGAACCTCGTCCGAGACCTCCAGCGTGAAGCCGTGCGTCGCCATTTGAGTGATGAGCTTGGTCAGTTGCAGATCGACGATCTTGCGGATGTCGTGACGGTCGATTCGGGATCAGGGGGGATGGCAGAATCCATCGACATTTCGATCGAGTCATTCGACGTTAATGGACATGATCGTGACCAGGCAGTTTGGCTCGTTGATCTCGAACAGGATCGAAACGCGGTTGTGAGTGTCTCGATACTGGTTCGCTTCCGATCGTCGTCCGACCAGTCGTGGGTTGCGGCGCAGCAGTGGCGTCCAGTACCTGATGGCGTCCATGGCGAGTTCACTGTCGAGAGCCCCGAAGGCAAAGGTGAACCATTCTTGAATTGCGACAGACAGCACCACATCAAAGGGATGGGCACACCGCCGCACACCGATGATTTTAACCAGCCGGTCTTCGTCACTGACACTATACTTGATCTCCACTGCTCCGCGACGACCAATGTAGTAGCCGCTGGATTTCAGGACGCCTGCCGCGTGGGGGGCCAACGAAAGATTATGCTCCAGCGATTCCACGTCCTGTGTCAAGGCAATGTCCTCTGCGACGAGGCTTTCGAGAATCGACAATGCGTCAGGTTGCAGGACGACAGTATACATACGCGGACTGGGCATGCGTGGAATCCTCCGAGATTCTTCGATCTGGGGTAGCTCTTCTGACTATCGGCATATCTCTCTTTGCAAATAACGCAAACTTCAACTCAGAATTGGAAATTGTTAAAGTTGCGATGCCTCTGATGAGGCAGAAACCCGCTTCAGGAAATCATTCAAGGTTCCCACCGGCTTATAGTTGTCCAGAATCTCCTTTAGGGAATCCTCATCCAACTCCTCGTCGCTCAATTCCTTGATCAGCTCCGGAATCGTGGTCGCGCGAAGCCGATGCGGGTCCAGTTCGGCCCGTTGGATTTCCAGCACCACCCGACCTTGCGAGTCCGCAAATGCAACTCGCCCCTCTGCGTGGGACAGGGAGTCAAGCTGGTCGGGATTGAGAGTGATCAGTGTCATGTACGGCACAACTCCATGTGTTAATCCTAACCCCGTCCACCAGTAAGTCCAGTGAAATACAGGAGTTCAAGGAATTCCGCTAGCGTGGACCGGCGGAATTTA
The DNA here is from genome assembly GCA_043718945.1 of Planctomycetota bacterium. GTDB lineage: Bacteria > Planctomycetota > Planctomycetia > Planctomycetales > Planctomycetaceae > TH-plancto1. Next base: position 17,677 of record JAYSUV010000075.1, on the reverse strand, counting down.
CCACTCCCACGACTCACGCCGCGTCAAACGTCAGCTCCCCATGCTGCTCGTTCACGCGGATGGTGGCGCCTGGTTGGAACTCCCCGCCGAGGAGGGCATTCGCCAGGGCGTTTTGCAGGCGGTTTTGGATCACGCGGCGGAGAGGTCTCGCGCCGTAGATCGGGTCGAAACCTTCGTGGGCTAGCAGCACTCGAACCGGGTCCGAGACCTCCAACGTGTAGCCGTGCGTCGCCATTTGGGAGATGAGCTTGGTCAGCTGCAGATCCACGATCTTGCGGATGTCGTGTCGGTCGAGGGGTTCGAAGACGATGATCTCGTCGATGCGGTTCAGGAACTCGGGCAGGAAGCGGTGCTTGAGTTGATCGAGGACTTGCTCGCGGATCGTCGACTCTTCATCGGTGCCGGTCAGCTCGGTGATGATCTGCGACCCGACGTTGGAGGTCATGACGACGATCGAGTTGGTGAAGTCGACCGTGCGGCCATGCCCATCGGTCAGGCGACCATCGTCGAGGACTTGCAGCAGCACGTTGAAGACATCGCGGTGGGCCTTCTCGACCTCATCGAGCAGGATCACACAGTACGGCTGACGACGGACGGCTTCGGTCAAGCGGCCGCCCTCTTCATACCCGATATAGCCCGGAGGGGCTCCGATCAGCCGGGCCACGGAGTGCTGCTCCATGAACTCGCTCATGTCGATGCGGATCATCGCCTTCTCATCATCGAATAGGAACCAAGCCAGCGCCTTGCACAGCTCGGTCTTCCCCACGCCGGTTGGGCCGAGGAAGATGAACGAGCCGATCGGACGGTTCTTGTCTTGCAGGCCCGACCGCGAGCGACGCACTGCGTTCGACACAGCTGTGACGGCCTCTTCCTGGTTGATCATGCGGCGGTGGATTTCGTCTTCCATCCGCAGCAGCTTGTCGCGTTCGGCTTGCAGCATGCGGGCGACGGGGATGCCGGTCCACTGGCTGACGACCTTAGCGATATCTTCGGGAGTGACCTCTTCGCGGAGCAGACGTTCTCCGCCGCTGGCATTGAGTTCGTCGAAACGCGTCTTGACCGAGGCGAGTTTTAGTTCCGCAGCATCGAGAGCCTGCTTGGCGGTGAACGCCTTGGCGTAGTCGTCGTTCGAGTTCGTCTGGCGGGCCTTCGAGAATGCGAGGTCGTACTCCTGGCGGATCTTGTCGAGTTCCTCCTGAAGCGGTTTGAAGCCCGAGAGAATCTCTTTCTCGGCTTGCCATTTTCCCTTGAGGGCGTTGACCGACTCTTCGCGGTCGGCGATCTCGCGTTTGAGTTGTTCGTGGCGGTCTCGCGATTCGGCACTCTTCTCGGTGGCGAGGGCGGCGGCTTCGATCTGCATGCGGGTCAGCTGGCGCGAGGCTTCGTCGATCTCGGTCGGCATGGAGTCGATCTCCATGCGGAGATGCGAGGCGGCCTCGTCGACGAGATCGATCGCCTTGTCGGGGAGGAAGCGGTCGTTGATGTAACGTTCGGAGAGCGTGGCTGCGGAGATGAGGGCGTCGTCGGTGATGCGGACCCCGTGGTGTGACTCGTAGCGTTCCTTGAGACCGCGCAGGATCGAGATCGTGTCGTCGACGTTCGGTTCCTGAACCATGACCGGCTGGAACCGGCGCTCGAGGGCGGCATCCTTCTCGATGTGCTTGCGGTACTCGTCGAGCGTGGTGGCTCCGACGCAATGGAGTTCGCCACGAGCGAGGGCGGGCTTGAGCAGGTTCGAAGCGTCCATGGCCCCCTCGGCGGCACCGGCTCCGACGACGGTATGGAGTTCGTCAATGAAGAGGATCACCCGGCCTTGGGCTTGTTCGACCTCTTTGAGGACCGCTTTGAGGCGGTCTTCAAACTCGCCGCGATACTTGGCCCCGGCGATGAGCGCTCCCATGTCGAGGGCGATGACCGATTTGTCCTTGAGATTCGTCGGCACGTCCCCCTTGACGATCCGGTCGGCGAGACCCTCGACGATCGCGGTCTTCCCGACGCCGGGTTCCCCGATCAAGACCGGATTATTCTTCCGGCGGCGGGAGAGCACTTGGATCACTCGCCGAATCTCGGTGTCACGACCGATGACCGGGTCGATCTTCCCCTGGCGAGCCAGTTCCACCAGATCCTTGCCATACTTCTTGAGGGCCTGGTACTTCTCCTCCGGGTTCTGATCGGTCACCTGCGCGCCACCCCGCACAGCTTGTAGCGCACTCAGCACATCGGATTCTTCGATCCCGTTCAGCGTCAACAGCTTCTTGGCGGGGTCTTCGATCTTGGTCAGTGCGAGGAACAGATGCTCGGTCGAAACGAACGAGTCCTGCATCTGAGTCGCCAGCTTTTGAGCGGCGTCGAAGACCTGCATGATCTCCGACGATCCCGCGAGAGGGACATTCGCCCCCGACGAAGAGGGCAAACGACTCAGCTCCGAATCGAGGGTCTTGGTCAGCTGGGCGAAATTGACGCCGATTTTTTGGAGCAGTGCACGCGGCACTCCGTCCGCTTCGGCGAGCAAGGCATGCAGCAAATGGAGCGGCAGGAACTGCCGGTGGCCCTTCGATTCGGCGAATTGTTGAGCCGCCTGGACTGCCTCTTGAGACTTGACGGTGAACTTGTCAGGGCGAAAGGACATGCTGACCTCTGAAATCCAGCGGTATTGATGGGAATCTCGTTGTGCAACATTGGCCGCTGAGAAGTGGAGAGAGGCAAAGGTCGTGCCATTTTCCCTAACATAGGACTCTCAATTGAATAGCGGCCTTCCCTGAATCCAAGTAGAATCGAATAGTGCCGTTATGGCAGCTTTTGTCATGTGCGTGCTCCTGTGTCACAGGTGCCACAATGGCACGTCGAGCTTTGGGAAAATGAGAAGTTTGAGTCTAGTGCCGCTTTGATGTTCCGTCAGAACCCGTAAAATCCTTGCGTATTGCAGAATCCGACAGGGGCCGTATGACCGATTCTCAACGTCGTACCGGAAGAAGCAGATCAACTCGCCAAGTCACCCTGTTTCGCATCTGGGCTTTCATTCCCCAGAGCCACATGGAGTGTCGGCAGAGTCAACTGGAGTTGAGGGAGTAAGTTCCCTCCGAAAAGGAGTCGAAGATGAAGAAGTTGCTGATCCTTGGTGTGCTGGCCCTGCTTGGTGCCGATCTGTCTGCGCGTGAGCCATTGCGGGTTCCCGCCGGAGACGAACTGGCCTTGGCCCCAGAGCCGACGCTGCTGTTGCCGGTCGCTGAAGAACAGGGAACCCCGGTCCCCTACTCCGGATACCTCGTCGAGCAACCGGTGCAGGTCATTCACATCTACCAGAACGTCCGAGTCCGGGATCTGAAGAACGTGCATCCTTGTGCCGTGAAGAAGATCGTTTCGATTCCCGATCCTTGCGACAAGTGCTGCCGCGTGAACATCGAGATCTGCGTGCCCCCTTGCCAGAACGAGACTGTACGCTGCTACCGCGACGGTGATAGCCTGCGGTTCTGCTACGGCAATTACTCTGTCGATGTCACCTCGCGTCGTCGCGATGTTGTGGTGAACTACAACGACTGATTTTGCCGGGATAAGTCGCTGCCAAAGATAAAACCACGCCGAAGTTCGGCGTGGTTTTTTTGTGACAACGGCCCCCGTTTCTACCGTCATCTCGCCTTGAGATGGACTGGATTCTCGGCGGTTCGCGGTCGCTGGGAAATCGCACTCGCTGAGGAGGTCGTCGGATTTGAGATGGCTCCCGGTCTTTCGACCCGCGACACGCTCAATAGGATCCCCATCGACAGCAGCGATGTGCAGAGCGAACTGCCGCCGTAGCTGATCAGCGGGTGGGCGATCCCTTTGGGGGGCAGCATCGCGGTCGTCACGGCCACGTTCATCGCCGCTTGAATGACCAGTTGGCACAGCAACACGAACCCGACCGTGTACTCGAACGAGTCGCGGCGCAGTTGGTGAATCACTTGGGATCCCACCCACAACAGCGTGAGCCACAACGCCGAAATCCCCAGTGTGCCGACCAATCCGAGTTCCTCACCCACGACCGAGAACACAAAGTCGGTGTTCGCCTCGGGGAGGAAGCTGAGCTTCTGCGTGCCCTCACCCAGGCCGGTCCCCGTCAGACCGCCCACTCCCAGTGTCGTCAGCGATTGCTGCACCTGATACGGAGCTTGCTCGAAGTCAGTCCAGGTCGCCAGGAACCCCTGCAACCGCCGCAGCTGATACGGCTTCAGGGCCAGCCAGACGGAGGCCAGCGGAACCAAGACAGCCCCTACCGCGACCAATCGCCCCAGCGGCCAGCCGCGGATAAACAGAGTGAGCAACACCGTCATCATCAGGAACACGGACGCTCCCAAATCGGGCTCGATGACGACTAGGAACCCCGCGATCGCCACGGGGACGAGCAGCACCACCGTCCCTCGGACGAATTCGTGCCGCCGGTGCCAATGCCGCTCCATTCCCCATGCGAGCAGCAGTGTGGTGGCCACCTTCATGAACTCGGACGGTTGCAGCGAGATCCCCGCCAGCCGGAGCCAGCGGCGAGAGCCTTTCACCTGTGTCCCGATGCCAGGGATCAAGACGAGAACTAGTAAACAAACGCCTAGCCCGAAAATCCACGGAGCCGATTCTCTCCAGAACCGTGCCGGCAGCAGGCTCGCCGCCCCACCCAGCCCCAGCCCAAACAGCAGAAAGAATGCCTGCTTCGTCAGATAAAACTCTTCCGCATCAGATGGACGGGCCGTCATGCTGGCGCTATAGACCATTAGCAGCCCCACGCACAGCAGTGCGCAGATCAGCGAGGCCAGCATCTGGCGGGATTGCGACATCAAACGACTCAGTGGAACAGGAGTGGGCGAGAACCCGGCACGCCCGAGAGCGCCATCGACGGGGATCGGTCAGGAGTGGAATGACTTTGACTGCCCCGCCCTTGATTGGGCGATCTGACCCGGTAACAGTCGTTGCGACTGCCAGAATTCGTCTGTTCCGCCGTGCAGAGGCGATCAAAACCAGAACCAGAGGTCGGGCGCTGACTGAAGTGAGCGGCCAGGCGCTAGCCCAATGGCACTTACTCCAGATCACTAGCCCGACGCGTCAGCGAAGGATTCTGGGGGAAAACTCGCTTTCGCTCGCCCTCGCTGACGCTTCGGGTTGGTAAAGTTAGTGCCGTTGGGCGCTAGCCGCCGGTTCCTGTCGTCGTGGTCCGCTGAGAGACCACGGACAGCTGCGGAGAGCGGTCAAAAGAACCCGCGGCTAGCGCCGTGCGGCTTACTGATTTCACTTTCTGTCTCGATCGACATTCTCCCTCAACCCATCGCGCCTGCAAAGTGCGACTTGTACCGCTGGCCGCCTCACTTCTTGAAAATCGCTCTGGAGGCGTTTCGGCTTGTACTGCTAGGATGCTGTTTCTGGCCGTTCGCCGTGTCGGACGGGCAAGGATGCCCGCATCCCGAGACACGGGCCCACCTCACCGTGGGCTCGCAGTTCGGTTGCACTCCGTGGAAGGATCCGTCGGTGCCACATCGCATCAACTCCCTGTGTTTCGCCTGGCTGAGCCTCTGTCTGGGAGCCCAGATTGCTTGGGCACAAACGCCCAGCTCCCGTCCCGCAACGGGCAGCACTCGGCCACCGGCGAAGAAGTCGTCGATCCCCGCAACGGAAGAGGCTGCGCCTCGTTCCACCCTGCCTCGTATTGCCCGCGAACCCGCCGGACGGGCCGGAATCCCCGACGAATCGGCAGAAACGACCGATCCCGGCATTGCCCCGATTCAGGCCGGGCCTCGCCAGTTTGGGCCACAGCAGCGAGCCATGCAGGGACCAGCCCCTCTTCAGCCTGCCGGGGAAGATGGCGAAAAGCCGCAAGTGATCTTTAAGCCAATATCAGAAGAGATGAAGGCCGTCCTTCTCGACTGGGAGAACAACACCAAGAACATCACCTCGTTGTCCTGCCCGATCACCCGGTTCGAATTCGACATCGTGTTCGCGACGGAAACACGCTCGGTGGGCAAGGTCTACTTCCAGAATCCCGATATGGGGCGGATCGACTTCTCTCCCGCTGACAAGACTCTCCTGGCGAAGACCGCAGGGCGAGTCGATGAACAGGGACGCCCTTTCAAAGTTATCGCCGGGCCAGAATCGAAATGGATCTGTACCGGAAAGAAGATTTACATTCTCGACATGCTCAGCAAGCAGTACGACACCGTCGAAATTCCCCCGCAGAACCAGGGGCAGAACATCTCGCGCAGCCCACTGCCGTTTATCTTCGGCATGAAAGCCGAGGATGCCATGCGACGCTTCCACATGAAGTTCGGAGAGTTTCATAACCCCGATGGCACTCTCGTCGACAAGACCGGCAAGAAGCTGCGACCCGGCATTCACATCGTCGCGAATCCCAAGTTATTGAACGAGGCCAAGGAATATCGAGAAGCGCATGTCATCCTCGATCCCGCGACGTTTCTGCCGATGAACCTTCGTACGATCGATCCCGCCGGGAACAAAGAAACGGTCTATAGTTTTGACCAGAGTGCCCTCAAGGTCGGCGTCAAATGGGGCCTGACGAACCCGTTCCGCGATCCCATCTTGCCCGGCTGGACCGAAATGAAACACGGCAACGCCGATCCCCAACCGCCCATCCGCCAGACTCAGAACACCATGAAGTGATCTCCGTGATCAGCATCAGACATCCGATGCGAGGCGGTCGATGCCTGGCACGGTTAATACTGAGACATGCGGTCCCCGACTCGTGAGCGGCACGGCGCTAGCCGCCGGTTCTTCAGCGAACAGTCAGGGGAACCGGCGGCTAGCGCCGTGCCGCTCACGGAATACACCTATTCAGGCCGCTTTGAGTCTCACTTCCCCTCGGGGCTCATCAGCGTCAGCAGCACCGTCACCCCGTTAAAGGCGGCGTGAGTGGTTACGACCGTTAAGTAGCTGCCGGTTCGCCAGTACAAAAAACCCAAGATCAGCGCGAGCGGTAACAGCCCCACCGCGTCCGGAAACCCATGCACAGCTGAGAACAGACTCGCAGAGATCACGATCGAAGCTGTGGGTGACAAGTATCGCTGCAGCGTGCCCTGCAAGATCACGCGATACATCAACTCCTCTCCCAGCGGAGCCATGATCACCGCCGAGACGATCAGCAGACCAGCAAGAGACAATGACCTTTCACTCTTGAATATCTGAAGGAATATGTGCTGGTTCTCCTCGACTCGGAACTCCAGCATCGAATAATTAGCCAACACCACGGGAATCATGGCTGCCAGGCCACCGAACAGCCCGATCTCAAGTTGCCCCCCCCATTGGCGGAGATCCATGCCGAATCGAGTGAGCCTCTGCTCGCCGAGCCGGGTGAGACTGACCAGCAGCAAACAGAAGAACAGCATTTGTTCTCCGATCTGGCTGGCCATAAACAGGAGAATCTTGTCCACATCGAATTTTCTGATCGGTAAGGCATTCCGACTGTGATGATATTGCGAGTAACACGAAATGAAGATCAGCGTGACCGTAAGCAGAATGGCGAACCACGGGCGTGGCCGGGTGGCAGGCACGGGCCGCGACACCAGTGGCTCCCCAGTGGTCAGTCGCTCCAAGATCATGCCCCAGATCGCCAGGCTGGCGAGCAGGATCACGACTTGCAACATCGACGCGAGTTGATCCACCGCGCGGACTCTCCGGGGCCAGGGACTTGCAACATCAACCAGACTGGCAATACTGAGGCACTGGTCCTCCAAACACAAGCCGCATCCTGCGGTCCCCCCTTCAAAAGGAACACAAATGGCCACCGTCACACTCAAAGGCAATGCCGTCACCCTCTCCGGCACCGAACTGAAGGTCGGCGACACCGCGCCCGACTTCAACCTGCAAAGCAATGGGCTGGAAGATGTGAACCTTGCCGCTTCTGCGGGCAAGACTCGCATCATCGCCACGATTCCCTCGCTCGACACGGGGGTTTGCCACGCCGAAACTAAGCGGTTCAACGACGAAGCGGCGACGCTGGCGAACGTAGCGATTCTGGTGGTCAGTACCGATCTGCCCTTCGGCCAGAAGCGGTGGTGCGGAGCCGAAGGGGTCGACAAGGTCGCCTGCCTGAGCGATCACCGGGCCGCCAGCTTCGGCCAGGCCTACGGCGTGTTGATCACCGGTGGTCCACTCGACCGCTGCCTGACCCGGGCGATCTTCGTGGTCGGTGCCGACAATAAGATCAAGCACGTCGAGTACGTCCCCGAGATCACCTCGCACCCAAATTACGAGGCCGTTCTGGCTGCAGCGAAGTAGTGCAAGCAAAGACTTCCGAGACTTCGGAAGGAGTCTGGTCGCCATCGTACGCAGGGACAATCTCTGTCATCACACTCTTCGCCCCAACGGGGCCAAACTCGATAGCCCAGCGGCGCAGCCCTGGGAATGCGTGCCCCCCCCATCAAGGCCCAACGGGCCGCCAATCGCTTCCTCTCAGACGCCTAGTGTTGAGGAGTGGGACGAGGATGCAGAACAATGTTTGACGCTTACTGGTCGCCCTTCGTGCGGAGTCGAGTGGTGGCCCGTTGGGCCTTGGGGACTGTGGGAGATCCGAGTTTCCAAGGCTGCGCCGCTGGGCTATCGAGTTAGACCCCTGCGGGGCCGGGGGCTGGGGTTCCGCGTACAATGGCGAACACACTCCTTCGGCAGTCTGGCGGCCAGCGAAACAGCCGGGGCGGGAAGTGACTTCCGCCCCGGCTGTTTTGTCATGCAGGGTCACATGGACTCAATCCCCCGAACGCGCCGAGCATGCGTACAGAGAGGTGTTTTGAGTGCAGACAGACAACCTGCGCCTACGACCGCATCCAAGCCATCATCCCGCCGGACTCGTGGCCATCCCTTCAGGACGGATAGAATACCGGAGCCAACCCCCGCCCCTTTACCGTCCAGGAAATCGCCCCCGTGCCGAGTGTCACTCTACTTCTGATCCAGGGCACCGATCAGGGGCAGCGGTTCGAATTCACGCAGGACGAGATCACGATCGGGCGCGGGGCAACCAATGATATTCGCTTGCATGACACCGAGTCCTCCCGGCGGCATGCCTTTCTCCGCTGGACCGAAGGCGACGGCTGGCGGGTGATTGACGAAGGAAGTTCCAACGGCACCTTCGTCAACGGCTCACTCACCCGCAAACGCACTCTGCGTGACGGCGACCAGATCCAGATCGGTCGCTCCATCCTCGTCTGTCATTTCTCCACACGCACGCGAGTCGCAGCTGACCGAGTGCAACTGATGGGGCCGGAACATCCAGCGGACCAGTCGCGAATTGTCGCCCAGTCACCAGGAGAGGCGGGCCGGACTCTCGTGGAGGAGACCGCCGCCCGGCTCTCCAGTTCCACGCATGCCGGGGCCAATCTCCAGCTGTTGTATCGGATCTCGGAAGAGGCGGTCCGCCCGACTGGTTCTCTGGACGAAGTGTTGCAGAAGATTCTCGACCTGACGCTGGGAGCGGTCGGAGCGGATCGCGGCTGTATGTTGGTCGCTGATAGCAAGACGGACCGCATCGAGCCGCGCGTGGTGGCCTTTCGCGGGGGCACCGATGCGACCGAGCGCATCCCACTGTCGACGAGTATCGTCGAACATGTCATTCGTGGGGGAGTCGCCGTCCGCACGACGGATGCCCGCCACGACAGTCGTTTTGAAGAGGCCCCCAGTGTCCTGCAATCCGGCATTCGCGAGGCGATGTGCGTCCCGATGCAGGGGCGGTACGAGCTGATGGGAGTGATCTATGTCGACACGACGACACCCTCGATGGATGTCCTGCGCTTCCCCGGTGGATCACGCTTCAACGAGGAGACACTGAAGCTGCTGATGGCGATCGGGCGTCAATCGGCACTGGCCGTCGAGACCCACCGCTTCCAGCAGGCATTCGTGCAGGCTGAACGTCTGGCGGCTGTGGGCCAGGCGATCGCCATGCTCAGCCACCACATCAAGAACATTCTGCAAGGGATGAAGGGCGGCAGCCACCTGATCCGGATGGGCCTCGATGACGAGGACGATGGACTGATCCGCAAGGGGTGGGGCATCCTCGAACGGAATCAGGACCGCATCTACAACCTCGTGATGGACATGTTGGCTTTCGGCAAAGCGCGGAGGCCGAAACTGGAACTGGCGCATGTCAACGAGACGGTCCGCGAGGTCGTCGAACTCATCCAGCAGCGGGCCGATGAGCAGGGGGTCGCGATTCGCACTCAGTTCGCGACCGACATCCCCGAGACGCTATTCGATCAGGAGGGAATCCACCGCGCGTCACTGAACATCCTGATCAACGCTCTCGACGCTCTCTATGGGACCACGTCACCGACGATCGACATCGCCACCCGCTTCGACTCCGTGCGAGACCAAGTGTGCATTGAAGTCCGAGATAACGGACCCGGCATTGACCCCGTCGAGCAGACCAAGCTGTTTAATTTGTTTGAGTCCTCGAAAGGCTCCGCCGGAACCGGGATCGGACTGGCAGCCAGCCAAAAAATCCTGCGGGAACATGGCGGCGAGATCATCGCCGAAAGCCAGCCGCAAGCCGGGGCCAAGTTTACGCTCGCGTGGCCCGCCCATCGCGAAGAACTCGATGCCCCTGAGTCGGCCACGATCACGGGGTGACTGTTCGCGTGTCATGCGCCGGGAGGGGGATGCTCCTGCCGTGAACATGATTGTGAGCCGCAAGTCCATTCCAAACTGGGCTTCCAAGGTGAGTGTTTTCTGCGGAAACTCCGGCTTTGTCCCGCCAGAAACACTCGACAATAGCCCACCGTTTCAATGATGGGAGAGTGCCCCCAACCAGCCGACGAGTCCCCCCTAGCGAGGATTATTCATGGCCACTTTCTTGGGTATCCGATTCCGGGGTTTTGTTGGGTGGGCTGGGGGTGGGCGGACAGGTTGCGGGCCTCGGGGGGGGAGTTTGGGGGCGGGATGTGGTGTCGGGGATGAACGTCAGGACGCGCTGGCACATCGCTTCGAACAGCGGCCAGTGAGTGGGCGGTTCCAGCAGCACGCCCCGGGTCGAGGTCGTGATCTTCGCGGCGGCCTGGAGCGGTTTCAGAATTGGTGTTCAGCAACAATGCGGATTCCTTCCTCTCATTTTCCTGTCCCTGTTTTTCCTGTCATCATTCTTCACTTCCTCTGTCCTGGACGAGAGGATGACAGGAACAACGGGGACAGGAAAATGAAGAGGGGCCAGAAGTCCAAAGCCCTGCACACCAATTGTGAAAATGCTCTAGAAAAAACGGTTAACGACGCTCAATGCCCCCGCCCCGGTCCCCACCACCCGAGCTTCCACCGCCCCCGATTCCCAAACCCCCTGCTGATCCAAAGCTCGCCCCCCGTGTGCGTCCCAGTGAAGTGTGATCCCTCACCAGTACGCACCGGAGGCGTGTCTTTCTGCAGATTGGTGAATAATCCGCGTTAGGCTTTACAAATCCCGTTGGCAGATCGAACTGTTCTTCCAATGGATCAAGCAGAACCTGCGGATCAAAGCCTTTTTCGGCACCAGCGAGAACGCCGTGAAGACCCAAGTCTGGATCGCGATCAGCACCTACGTGTTGGTGGCCATCCTCAAACGCGAGCTGAAGATCGATCGCAGCCTGTCCGACATTTTTGCAGATTCTCAGCCTCACCCTGTTCAAGAAAACCCCAGTGTTTCAGGCCCTTTCCTCCAAAAAAGCGACGAATCCGGAAAGCTCTGTTCCTAACCAGAAGACACTGTTCGATTTATAGCCGGACAGTTGTGTCCTGATGGAATACCAGGTCAGGTGTACAACTTCACGGCGTCCATCCGGTTGACATTGGCCGCTCGCCGGGCGATCAGCCAATCCCCGTCTTGCGATCAATCGATTCCAGATCCCGCAGGAACAGCGCCAGCGTGGCTTGCAGCGTCTCGGGTTGGATCTGCCAGTTCGGCTTCTCGTCGGTGTACTTCGAGCAGTGGTCGACCACCACCCGGTACAGGAACTTGAACAGGTGCCGAGGGGCTCGCAACTTATCGAAGATGTTGATCAAATCAGGATCGGTAATCGACGGAGCGAAGAAGTCGCGGATGCTGATCGGCTTCTCGTTCAGTTTGGCACAGGCTCGCACGCGGTCGTTGGCGATGTCGTAGAGCCCCTGACCGGACCAGGCCAGATCGCGGATCAAGTTCTGCTTGTCGAGCCGAGACCGCTCGTAGAACTCCTTCTCTTCCTTCTGCAGAAACCCCGACACCACCGATGGCAGCAGAAGCTTGAACGCCAAGCCGGGGTGCTTGAGGAACTTGTTGTCGAACAGCGGCCAGATCAGGTCGCGCATCCGCTCGGGCGACCCATTGATCAGGTGTGGCTCGTCGACGCGGTCGACCAGCACGACGACACTGGCAAACCCGAGGGTCTTCAGCAGGGCCTGCAGCTTAATGAGCATCTCATACCGGTCATCCCCGCGCGAGGCGCGAGGCACCGGCTGATCGAGCAACTCGGTCGCATTGAACTTCGAGAGCAGTGACCGCAGGACCGGCACCGTGTGGTCAACCACACGCACCTGCCCCTTGATCCGCCACGCCCCCCACAGCAGTCGCAGCTGATACCACGCGAACGGCAACCAGCAGGCCAAAGCCAGCCCGATGGCCCATTGATTCGCCAACCCGCCCCAGCCCGCGCCCTTCCAGTACGCGACGCCCAGAACGGCTGCCGTGGCCAGAGTCGCGTACAGCGGTGCCAGGAACCGGCCCCATGAACTGAACTTCAGTTTCGAGCGTAATTGCTGCCAGCGAAGCATCGGGGCCAGCGAGCGATTCTGATCGTAGATCGTCGCCAGCAGCAGCAGGTCGCGTTTCTGCGGACGGGTCAGCTGATCGAGGGCATCGGGTGTGATCTTGGCCGAGGCATCGTTCGGATCGCTGCCATTGTTGCGGATGATGTCGGAGAGCCGGGTCACCGCCAGCGACAGAATCGCATCCATGTGATCCCTCAGCTTCCAGTTCTGCAGCGCCTTTTCCGGCTTGCGTCGACTCCCAGAGAGCCGCTCACGGAAGCAGTCGAGGAACGGGTTGAAGTCATCGTACTGCAGCACGAACGCCCGGTTCGTCGGATTCTGGGAGTTGTACTCGCCCAGCTTACTGATGATCTGCAGTCGCAGCGCCGTCTTGCCCGAACCCTGCTCGCCGAACACGACCGAGGTCGCGGGAGTCGCTGGGTTGCCGTAGATCTTGTCCCAGGCGGCGTGATGCACCCCCTTCAGACAGTGCGTCTGAAAAACCTGATCCGACTGGGCATCCTCCTCCGCAAACGGATTGTCGGTGACGCCGTAATGGCCAAGGAACTGGTTGACTTTCATGGAACCGCTCAGCTGTCAGTCCGTCGCGGTGCGGCGACGATCATTCAAGGGGAGATTGATGCAGACGCCTCAGATTGCGCATCTTCCTGCGGATGCAGATTAAAGAGGGCAAGGGACGGCGGGCAAGGCGGCAAGTGTAAATTCCCCGCGATGGTGCGCAAACAAAAAGCCCACCGGTGGCAACCGGTGGGCTTTGAATCCTGGCTCCCAAGCCACGTTGGGTGCGACCGAGGGAGAATCGAGAAAGATCAGTCACGCCGCGACCTTCCGAGCCGCGAAAGCGGCGTTAGCAAGTCGCCGTGGGCGAAGCCCACGGACCCCGCCCCCAGTACGAGTTCCAGCCGCGAGAGCGGCGACAGCGTGTCTGCCGCCGCTCTCGCGGCTTTGGACCTCAGAGGCGCCCTCATCCGTGGGTTTCACCCACGGCTACATGCCGCCACCGCTCTCGCGGTGAAGAGATCCTCAACGCTGGACATCTCGCTCCAGCTGTGCGATCTCTATCGGAGTGAGATAAATTCCAAATCGCGTGGGTGGCCGGGTCTGAAGGCTTTGCGCAAGGCCCGGAACGAGCGATGTTCGGTAGTCCTTGCGTCCCCTTGTCAGGGCCATCCGCAAAGCCTCCTGACCCGGCCACCCCGCCGTCAGCGCTGCATATAATTACCGAATGCGGTTCGGTGCATTCATTTTGAATCCGCAGTTTCGGCATTTTATGTGTCCACCGAAAGACGATTCCCGAAAGTTGGTTGTTCCATTACACCGCGGACAGTCAACCTGATACGTCGAACTCGAAATCCGACGGAGCTGTACGTCTATCGGAGTAACATCTTCGGATGATGATTGTGGAATCACCATTACAGCACAACACATAGGGCAACTTACTCTCCCGCCTGCATGTACATCGGGCATGGAAATTGGTGTTTCGCATGAGTCGCACTTGAAGACGATCACGAGTCACTCACTTCAACAGGGTCAGACTGGGTTGCGGAACAACAAGAGACTAATACAGGAGCCTTCACAATCCTCGCCGCAACAGGTTTCTCCTTTGAAGCTGAAGGTCGCCCTGACGTGACATTGACGACAATCGCAAAAACGTGAATACCGGCGACAACGACGCAAGGTGGACCTTCATTTGAAATGTTATTCTCAAACTCTAGCGGGCGATCGGATGTGTTAAACACTACGAGGTATCCAAATGCCTTTCCGTAGTCGATGGCATATCGATGGGCTTGCCAGATCCCCTGGCTGACGTGGCGGGCGTCCCGATGCTTGTCATCGCACACTTTCACCTCAATGGGGAGCGGCTCCTCACCATGCCACACAACAACATCTGGACGCCCTGACGGGCTCTTTGGCGTCGAAAACGGATAATCTATCCCTTCACGAAACAGCCAACTTCGTAGATGTTGATCGAAGACCTCTTCAACTTTGTTTGATTCGACCGATGCCAGCAACTCGGCGAGTCGGTTGGTTTCGAACCATGCGGACTCTCTCTGGTAACGAGAGAGCATGTACAGCAGTAGGTCGCCATCGTCGACCTTTTCTTCCAAATATGAACACAGCGGGACCACAATCTGTTTAAGAAAAAGCTCATATTCTTCCTGGAGAGTTGATGTCACTCTCCTGTAGACATGGTGAAACTCTTGAATGCCAGTCGGAGAAGTCGCAGCTATCTCAAGGCAGCGAAGATAGAACGCAGCGCAGTCGTTTTCAGCCTCCGGTAGTTTCCATCTCTTACCAGTAACGAGGCTTTCCGCAGTGGGATATTTCTCCTGAGCAAGGCTCATCAACTCATTTGTGGTTGAGCGGAGGACTTGGTTTTCTTTGATAAACCTGAGCAGATGAACCATGTAGGTTGATGCAGCAGTGTATGACGCTTGTAGGCAGGCGTTCTTGCGTTCTTGAAGCTTGACTCTTGCGGCCTTCAGGTAGGGAAAGTTCATGGGCATTACTCTGTGACGGGGGGCTGGCCGGTGGCTTGCTGGAGAGTCTGGCCAGCCAATAGTGCATCAAGGGCGTGTACCAACTGCTCGCGGTCTGACTGTTGCCGCTGGAATCTTTCGATCGCCAACAAGAGACGGCCCTTCTCGGCCTCCTGCGTGGTGTGCGTGTTTCTGAGGAAGCGCAGAGCTTCATCCAAGAGTTCTGTCGCGGATGGCTCATTTAGCTTCATGGCATGGCCTTTCGAGGAGGGGGGCTGGAAGGGGGAAGAGTCCGTGGGAGGTTATGGGAGTCTGGACAGGTAGAACCGAAGATCAGGGTGTTCGCCATCTCGTTCACAAGCTCCGGCTTGGGAACGCCTATCCACGAAGCTCTGCTTCGCCCCGTCACCCACAACTCACTCTACTGCCACACCGCAATGCCTGCACTACCATTCCGCAGATTGCCCTCGACCGCCGTGATATTCCCTGTCGGCCTTATCAGCACCAGTATCCTTCCCCACAACTGTTGACCTCGCATTCTCAGGATTTCGGCATATTTCGCACTCCCCCCAGAACACGGCGTCCTCGCCGATCAACGGAGTACCACACGAACACCTTTTCATACGAGGTTGTCGAACAGCTTTCTTTGCCATTGATGCACCTATTGCTGCCACAGATTGTGAACCGCGTGTCCAAGCTCCGGCTTGGTCACGCGTATCCCCGAAGCTCCGCCTCGCCGAGCCACGCAAGACTTCCGCCCAGCATGTCAGGACTGAATCCCGTCGGCAAGTGCGAGGGTCGGTTTGCAAGCGGGAGCGTCATGGCACGCGGGCGAAGCGGAGCTTCGGGGAGATGCGGTCCCCAGCCGGAGCTTGGGACCGAGGACGGTCGAGATTCAAACGCAAAAGCCCACCGGTTGCAACCGGTGGGCTTTCTTTGAGTTGTCAGCCATCACATCGCAAACTACTTCGCAGCGGCCTTCAGATCGCTGACCTTGTCAGTCTGTTCCCAAGTAAACCCGGCACCGGTGCGACCAAAGTGGCCACCCGAAGCGGTTTGGAGGAACACTGGACGGCGCAGTTGGAGGTGGTTGATGATCCCACGCGGGGTCAGGGGGAACACGGCTCGCACGGCCTTTTCGAGCGACTCTTCGCTGACCGTCGAGGTCCCGCGAGTGTCGACGCGGATCGAAACCGGGTCAGCGACGCCGATCGCGTAGGCCAGTTGGACTTCGCATTCCTGGGCCAGGCCCGAAGCGACAATGTTTTTCGCCACATACCGGGCCATGTAGGCAGCTGAGCGGTCGACCTTGGTGGGGTCTTTGCCGCTGAAGGCTCCGCCGCCGTGACGGCCCCAGCCGCCGTAGGTGTCGACGAAGATCTTGCGACCGGTCAGCCCGCTGTCACCGTGTGGTCCACCGACGACGAAGCGACCGGTCGGGTTGATGTGGTACTTGGTGTTGCTGTTCAACAGGTTCGCTGGAACGATGCCGGGGATGACGTGCTTCTTGATGTACTCCTCGATCGCGGGCTGCTCGATGTTCGGCGTGTGCTGGGTCGACACGACGATCGCGGTGATGCCGACCGGCTTGCCATCCGCGTACTCGATCGAGACCTGGCTCTTGCTGTCGGGCAGCAACCAGTCAACGGCCTTCGTGTGCCGCAAATTGGTCAGCTCGTTTAGAATGCGGTGCGACAGAGCGATCGGCAACGGCATCAGCTCGGGCGTCTGGTCACAGGCGTAACCGAACATCAACCCCTGGTCTCCCGCTCCGTCCTTGTCGACACCCATGGCGATGTCTGGACTCTGCGAGTGCAGCTTGACCAGCACTTCGCAGGTATCGGCGTTGAAGCCGATGTCGTTACTGGTGTAGCCGATCTCGCGGATCACCTTGCGGGCGACCGCTTCGTAATCGACGCTAGCTGTCGAGGTGATTTCCCCAGCCAGACAGACGAAGTCGGTCGTGCAGAGTGTTTCGCAAGCCACGCGGGCCATCGGGTCGAGGGTCAGCAGCGCATCGAGCACTCCGTCGGAGACCTGGTCGGACACCTTGTCGGGATGCCCCTGGCTCACCGATTCGCTCGTGAAAATGAAACGTGACATCAGTCGTTCACCTGTCGTGAAGGATGTGAAACCCACCGCACCCCGCCGCGATCTCTCTGGCTGGAACGATTCCAAACCATGTCGACTCGCACTTGAAATCCTGAGATCCGGTGAGGGGATGAGGTATCGTCTCCGAACCAGAGGAATCGATCAACAGAGACAGTCCAATTTCTCGGAAATACTCGGCACCGTACGATTCGAAGGACCAGTGTTCGTTGTCACTCAGAAGCGTGTGTGCGTCTGAAAAGTAGGTAGTGGCAAACAAACGCCACTGGGGCGGCAGCGTGATTCGATTCTGGCACTCTGTGTAAGCGGTTGGCAGAGACTCGGCAGGGAGAAAACCCGGAGTTGGTGAGCCGCAGATGAAC
>JAYSUV010000740.1:0-23893 GCA_043718945.1 Planctomycetota bacterium | reverse complement strand
CTCAATGATGCCGTTCTTGGCGGATTCGACCACTTCGCACACCGCACTATCCGGCTCAATGCTAATGATTCGCACCTTGCCGAGGTACTGGGGGTCTTTGCCATTGACCCCATTGCGCATTACGTCCATCACATGTCCAATGAGCAGACCGTCATCCTCACCCACAGTGATTTCGACGTACTTCGGACGAGCGGTGCGATCTTTCCGGACGACCTTGACCAATCCCTCGACGGGTGGTGGAGGAGCATTTCGCTT
This sequence comes from Planctomycetota bacterium, assembly GCA_043718945.1. Classification (GTDB taxonomy): domain Bacteria; phylum Planctomycetota; class Planctomycetia; order Planctomycetales; family Planctomycetaceae; genus TH-plancto1. The sequence continues at coordinate 23,638 of JAYSUV010000740.1, read as the reverse complement.
CTCGGCTAGTACCGGGTCGGTTTCAATCTTATGAAGACTGATCATTTTCTTGTAATACGCCATCGTCACCTGGTCAGCCAGAAGCTGGTCTTTCAGGTTGTCGTGTTCAATCTGGAGGGCGAATTTGTCGTCCTCGATCTGACGCATGTTCGCGGCGGTTTCGTCGAGCGAGATTTGCAGTGCCCGATTGGCGGCTCGCTGCTCTTCGGCTTCTTTGATGCGGAAATCGGATTCCTTGGCCTTGGTCAGAGCGAGGGCGGTCTGCGTCTGAAGTTCCTGCTGATCCTCGTTGTTCTTCTTCTTCAGTGCATTCAGTTCCAATGTCTGATTCTGGAGTTCCGTCGTGAGGGAACCGACATTAAGCTTATTCTCGTCATCCAACTTCTGGCTCAATTTGAGGGCAGTCTCCTTCTCGGCCAGAGTATCCGTGACGGACTTCTGTGCCCCCTTCAAGTCCTCTGCTTGCTTTGTGTACTTGTCCTTCCAGTTCTGATGCGTGGCGAACACCGCCCCAGCCAGAGCCATGAACAGTACGCTCAGCACCAGCTGGACGACGACCAGGATTTTTCCAACAAATGACATGATTGCCTCTCCGGTCATGCCGGCTCTGCGAACTGCACTTGAGTGTGTGTCTCTCGACTAGAGAGCGGCGGACTTCTCGACGGCGGGTTGAACGACTTCACTCGGGTTGTCTAGGTCTTCTTGCAGCTTGTGCTGCCGTTCTCCGACCCGTTCGATATTGCCGTTGACTTGTTCCAGTTCCTCAGCGAGTTGACGCCGAATCTCTTTTAAGCGAAACATGTCCGCGCGAATCTCTTCCAACTGCCCTGAGAGTCGGAACACATCTTCACGCCGAGCACTGGCGATGTTTTCCAGTTTCTGTGCGGAACTGGTTTGAGCCAGCACTTGGGCCTCCAGTGTCGCCACCTTGGCATCCAAAGCGACCAGTCGAGCTTGTTTGGCTTTGATGTATGCTGCCAGAGCCGGAACATCCACGGCATTCGCGGCCTTGGTCGATTCCAACTCCGCCGTCAGCGGGGGAATTCGCCCCGTGTAGTCGGCCGCTTCGTCGCTGGTGCGTTTGAGCTTATCGGTCAGAACCGCGTCGATCACCTTGGCCAGATTTTTGTCGGTCGCGACTTGTTGGTCCCCGCGAGCCCGAACCGCTGTCCAAGTAGGGTTCTCCCCGGTGGAGAGCGAGAACTTATACCCCTCGATTTGCCCCGCGATTTCCTGCCAGTTCGGCCCGGCGTACGAGACCACAATCGCCAGCCCGGCAAAAGCCAGGCTCACGAACGCGATCAGAATGACGAGGATTTTGCCGAAGCGAGTCATGGAGAAGCACGCAGAAGGGCGGTGCCGATGGATTCAAAGTGTCACAAGAGTTTGACGAGATGTCACACACTCTGATCGTACGCTGGGGGAAATTCCTCTGTCAAGAAATTCCCGAGACATTCGATCGACTTTCCGAAGTCGGCTGACTTTTCCAGAAGTCGGCCCACGCTCCGGACAGCCTGTCGTCTCAGTTTCGGCAACTCACTCGCGGCAACGTGACTCCGGTCTGCCCGACACTCCCGGAAGCGACCGGGCCAGAGCGAGGAGTCGGGTTGCAACGACTTTAGCGGTTTCGATTCCCGGAGGTTTCCGCCGATCCTTCGTGCTGACCGGCTTACCGCGCCCTCTGCCTCTCTCTCTCCTGTTTCTCCCCATCCTTGAGCGCTTTCACCGCCGCTGGCAGGTTCCGATCGACAATTCCAAAGTCCCCGCGACCGGGGATGCGCTCGTCGACATCCTCCTGAAGCGACTTTGAATCGATTTTCCAGAACTGCTCAATCCGCTCTCGGGGCAATTCGTCGATCGAACGGAACAGCCGGAAGCCGATGCCGAGAGCGGGATCGTCGGTCATCCAATAGAGACTCTTGGGAAGGTCTGGGTCAGTGTTTTGCCATTTGTCATAGTCAGAGCCGATCCGAGCTGCACTGCGACACCTTTCCACCGGATCCTGCCACGAGCCGCCGCAGACGACGCGCGAGTCTTTCCGAGCGGGTTGGCCCAACACATCGAACACGCTCAGTGGTTGGCCCTTCGTGGCAGCGACCTTGTCTTTGAGGCAGGCATAGCCGTCGGCGTGGTATTCGTCCTGCACCCACTCAGCGACGTTGCCGTGCATGTCACACAAGCCGTAGGCATTCGGTTTCCCGAGGCCCACATGCCGCGGCCCCTTCCCCCGGCTTGTCTCGGCAAACCACTCGCACTCCTTCAGCCCAGCAGGGTCATCGCCAAAGGAATACGCCGTCTTCGCCCCACCCCGAGCTGCGTATTGCCACTCGGCCTCGGTCGGTAGGCGGTACTGTTGTCCGGTGATTCCGCTCATCCACTTCGAATACTGCCGGGCGGCGTACAGCGTCATCGTCACAGCCGGCAAGTCGGGGTGTTCGCCATATTCAAAGGTCATCTCGGGTGCGTACAAATCCGTCGGAGCGGTCATCGCATCGACTTTGTTTTCTTCCGTGACAAGACGAATCTGTCGATCCTGGAATTCCCTGAAGACCCGGTACAGGGCCATGTACTCTTTGTACTCGGCCCAGCGGATCTCGTTCTTCTGCATCCAGAATGGGCGAGTCTGGACCAGCACCTGCGGGCCTTCGTCGGATTTGCGGCCTGGTTCGGTGTCGGGGCTGCCGAGCAGGAACTCACCGCCCGGCACCGGGATCATCTGGAACGTGACCTCGGTCCCGGGGATCGTCGCGGTGTAGGGGACCATGAACCCCTTCTCGGTCTCGACGAACAGGCCGGAGGCTGGCTTCTCTTGGACCAAGCCCGGCACATCGCCAGCATGCACAAACACTGGCATTGCCGCCAGCACCAGAGACAGGAGCAGAGATCGCATCGATTCACTTCCTCCGAAAAAATACCCCGTATCCGTGGCGAGGCGTAGTCGCCACACAACGCTCCCTTGCAGAAGCGTCAGCGAGGGCGAAGTCTTTCGGCGTTCGACGACAATGAAGACCCTCTTGAGTTTCGCTGACCAGAGTTTCCCCAGTGCGTCACGCGTATTGGCACGCGTCCTCGCTCACGCTTCGGGTTAGTGTTTCATTGTCCCGTTCTTCAGTGCTTTCACGGCCTCTGGCAATCCCTGGTCCACGATCCCATACACTCCGCGACCGGGGATGCGACCATCCACATCCAGCTGCAACGATTCCGAATCGATGTTCCACAGCTGCTCAATCTGATCGCGGGGCAGTTCGTCGATTGAGCGCAGCATCCGGAATCCGATGCCTCGGCAGGGATCGTCGGTCATCCACCAGGGGCTTTTGGGGAGGTTCGGGTCGGTGTCTTTCCACTGTGAGTAGTTCGAGCCGATGCGAGCTGCGCTGCGACACCCCTCGGCTGGGTCTTGCCACGAGCCACCGCAGACCACGCGAGAGTCGTGAACGGCGGGTTTACCGAGGACATCGAACACGCTCAGCGGCTGGCCTTTTACGGCGGCACATTTGTCTCTGAGGCCAGCATATCCGTCGGCGTGGTACTCGTCCTGCACCCATTCGGCGACGTTGCCGTGCATGTCACACAGGCCGTAAGCATTCGGCTTTCCTTCGCCGACCTGGCGCGGCCCTTTCTCCATGCTTGTCTCGGCGAACCAGGCATGCTCCTTGAGCTGAGCCGGGTCATTCCCGAAGGAGTAAGCTGTCTTGGACCCGCCGCGAGCTGCGTATTGCCATTCCGATTCGGTCGGCACGCGGTACTGCTGGCCCGTGACCGCGCTCATCCACTTGGTGTACTGCCGGGCTGCGTACAGCGTCATAGTGACAGCAGGTAACTCCAGGTCTTGGCCATATTCAAAGGTAAAATCGGGGACATAGAGTTCGGTCGGTGCTGTGATCACATCCAGAGTATTTGTTTCGGTCACGAGGCGAATTTTGCCATCCTCGAACTTTTTGAAGATGACATACAGGTCCATGTACTGCTGGTACTCGGCCCAGCGGATCTCATTCTTCTGCATCCAGAACGGGCGGGTCTGGACCAGCACTTGCGGGCCTTCGTCGGCCTTGCGGCCAGGTTCGGTCTCGGGGCTGCCCAGCAGGAACTCCCCGCCCGGCACCGGAATCATCTCGAACGTGACCGCGGTCCCCGGAATCGTCACGGTGTAGGGGACCATGAACCCCTGGTCGGTCTCGACGAACGGACCGCTGACGGGCTTGTCCTTGACCAGACCAGGAACTTCACCCCCTTGCACAAACGCAGGAATCGTCGCCAGCACCAGAGACAGAAACACAACTCGCATCGATTCACTTCCCGGGAAGGGCATGGTACGGTACACACCCGCAACGCGGGCGCATCCATCGTACGCGGAGACAAGATAATCTTCCATTCCCCCTCGATCCCCAGCTCTGGCTTGGTCACGCCTGTCCTCGAAGCTCCGCTTCGCTGGCGTGCTAACGACCTTTCTCCCCAGCCAGCAACCGCTGAATCATTCTTAGTCAAAGACGACCACGCAGCATGAGAAGCAAGCCTCCCATGAACGAGTGATTCGACTCGCGACGAAGCAGAGCTTCGGCGATATTCCGTCCCAAGCAGAGCTTGGGACGGAGGACAATGGACGGAGTTCTACCGCAAACAGAACCGGTAATACACCTCAGCTGCCAGTTCGAGTTCATCAATCGGCAACCACTCGTCCTTCGTATGCGCCTGCAAGATCGACCCTGGGCCAAACACCACGGATGGCACACCATAGTGCGCGATCGTCGAGGCATGTGTTCCGTACGGCACGCCGATCTTGGCGTGCGGCCCGGCAATCGGGGCCACCACGGACAACAGCTCATCCGCCAGCGGGCCGTTGGCATCGTCGCTGAGGGCTCGGCTGATGATCCACGGCGGCTGCATCTCGAAGTCGAAATCGACGCGCGGTCGCAGCCACTCCTCCAACTGTTTCATGACGGCCAAAGAATTCTCGCCGGGGAGACAGCGGCGGTCGATCTCGATCTCGCAGCGGTCGGGCACGACGTTGACGCTCTGCCCGCCGGTGATACGACCGACGCTGAGAGTGGATGGCCCGCACAGGCGGTGCGGCGGTTGCAGCGTGCGGACGACCTCGGCGTACTCTTCCAGCTCCTTCACGATGCGGGCCATGCGGTAGATCGCATTGATCCCGTTGCGAGGTTCGGAACTATGACAGGCCCGCCCGTGAGTGATGATTCGCCAGCGAGTCGCTCCGCGATGTGCGACCACGGCATCGAGACTCGTCGGCTCGGCGATGATCGCCACATCGGGCCTGCGGCGCAGCAGGTTCGTCTCGCCGACCTTCCAATTCTCGCACAACGCGGCGATCCCGATTTGCGTATGCTCCTCGTCGCAGGCACACGACATGACGACGTTCGCCGCACCCGTGGGTTTCTCATTGACGAGTCGGGCGAACGCGGTCAGCATCGCGGCCATCCCGCCCTTGATGTCGCATGACCCGCGACCGTAAATCTTGCCATCGGCCACAGTCGGCGTATACGGAGGGATCGTCATCCCATCGACGGGGACCGTGTCCTCGTGGGCATCGAGCAGCACGGTCCGCTTCGCCCCTGGACTCTCGTAGCAAGCGACGACATTCGCTCGCCCTGAAGCGATTTCCCGCCGCTCGTACTTCACGCCGAGTGTGCGGAAATACGCTTCGAGGAAGTCGGACATTCCCCCTTCCAGGAACTCGGGCCCGGAGACATCCCGTCCCATCGGGTTCTGGCTGGGGATGGAGATCAGCTGCTTGAGAAGTTCGAGTGGCATGGGAGAGTGTGAAGGCCGAAGGACAGGGTGATCGGAGAGTGATGACACTGGATGACGAGCAGGCTCGATGCAGGATCGGAATGCGCACTGACATGGTTATGCCGTATCAAGCAGAGAAATCAAGCCCGGAGCAGCCTTCCTGGTCGACAGGGAACCACATCCTCATGAGATACTGCAGGAAGCTGTCTTCGCCGATTGCACGATCGCGTGCAGACACTGAGAATTCGCCCCACTGTCGAGGTCACGGACTTCGACAAACGCAAATCATCCCATATCCAAACAAGCCCGCACCAGCGTCTCATCCACCCCATCCACCAACTCCACATGCCCCATCCGCGTCGGCAGCACGAACCGCAGCTTCCCGGCTTCGGACTTTTTATCGAGGCGCATCCGCGAGATCACGTCGTCATTCGACCAGCGTGACCCGCTCGGCAGTTTCGTCGGCATGTGCAGAGCTTCCAGCAGTCGCACTTGCCGCTGGGTCATCGCCGCATCGATCCGGCCCAGTTGCTCCGCGAGGCGGCTGGCATAGACCATGCCGATGGCGACCGCCTCGCCGTGCAACAGCTCGCCGTACCCGCTGAGGGCCTCGAACGCGTGAGCGAATGTGTGGCCGTAATTGAGTACCGCTCGTAGGCCGGTCCGCTCGTACTCATCATGCTCGACCACATCCGCTTTGAGACGACAGCTGCGAGCGATGGCGTGTTGCAACGAGGCCGGATCGCGGGCGTTGATCTCGGTGACATACTCCTCCAGCCAGGTGAAGAAAGCGGCATCAAGGATCACGCCGTACTTCACGACCTCGGCCAGTCCGGCGCGGTACTCGCGATCGGGTAGGGTGTCGAGCATCGCCGTATCGATCACGACCCCCAGCGGCTGATGAAACGCCCCGATGAGGTTTTTGGCTTTCGGATGATTGATCCCGACCTTTCCGCCCACCGAGCTGTCGACATCGGCCAGCAGCGTGGTCGGGCACTGAATGAACGGCAATCCCCGGTTGTACGTCGCAGCTGCGAACCCGGCTGCGTCACCGATGACCCCACCTCCGACAGCGAACACGACGGTTCTACGGTCGGCCTGGATCGCCACCAGTCGGTCGTAAATCGCGGAGATGACTTCCTGCCGCTTGGTCGGTTCACCGGGTTCGAGTTCGATGACCTCGCAGTGCCAGCCCGCCGCCTGGAGCGATGTTCGGACCAGAGCTGCCGCGTGCCGGACGTTCGAGTCCGAAATGATCGCCGCCGTACGCGAGGGCTTGCCGCGTCCGAACCGCGTGACCCACGGCTCGACGATGGCTGCGACCCGGGCCAGGCAACCGCTCTCGATCACGATGTCGTAGCTGCGATCCCCGAGGGCGACCGAGACGATTTGGGAGGGAGCAGGCACGGGGGACCAATCGATGAGAACAGGGGCAGGGCAGGGCGGTGCGAGTGGGTAAGACTCCATTCTCATGAAGGCGCTAGGAGGACGCAACGCAGACAGAAGGCAGACTCGCCCCGTGGTTGGGTTCGCAGATGGGCAGTTGCACGATTCCAGCAACCCGACGCGTGAGCGAGGGCGTACGTCTCTCGACGTTCGCCGAGAGATCGCCCCCGTCAGAGGTGTTGGGCTTCACCTTGATGTGGAACGCGAATTGGCCGGAGCCCCCTCGGTGCCAGTGCGTTGCCGATCCAGACCGGTTGAGTGAGCATTCCTTCGCCGCCACAAGCCGCGAGGTCTTCCCACCACTCGATGCTTGCTGGCTCACTCCCAGGCTTGGTCGCGTCTCAATTCCAGGCATTCTTGAAGTCATAGAGCAGGCTTACGAATCAGTCTCGCCCCTCGTACAATCCAATCTGGACGTGAGGTTGCCGTGCGTGCGGCAGTCCGTTGCCCGCTGATTCCATTTCCGGTCGCCATGAGCATTCGAATTACGGCGACTGCTTGGGCAGTGCCACCTCAGATTCAGACCGCTGAGGAGTTGGCCCCACTGATCGGTCGATCGCCGGAATGGATTCTGAGTCGTACCGGTGTCTGTCGGCGTCATGTCTCGGGTGATCTCAAAGATCCGGCAGTGCTGGCAGCTGCGGCAGCTCGGTCGATCCTACAAGAGCATGGCCCCCCGGATCTGATCCTGTATGCGGGCGCGGTCCCACGCCAGGCGATCCCGGATCTCTCGGTGTTTGTCCATCGCGAACTGGGGCTGACGGGGATTCCGGCCTTCTCGGTCAATTCCGCCTGTTTGTCCTTTCTGACAGCCTTGAAGACGGCGGAGGGGTTAATCGCCGGTGGAACGTTCTCGCGAGTGCTGATTTGCGTGGCCGAGTTGGGGAGTCGCGGCCGCAATTTTCACGAACCGGAATCCGCAGCCTTATTGGGGGACGGAGCCGCCGCTGTGCTGGTGGAGCGAGCGGAGAGTCTCCCCCTGACATCGGGATTCGAAGCCTTCCGCATGCAGACTTGGTCAGAGGGGGCAGACCTGACCGGAGTGCGTGGCGGTGGGCTCATGTCACCACTGGGCGATGATGGCGATTCGCCAGAGGATCAATTGTTCCACATGGACGGAGTCGCGCTGCTCAAGCTGACTGTCCCGAGATTACGCCGATTCCTGACCAACTTTTTACGCGATTCTGGTGTCACCACGGACGACATTGATCTGGTCGTTCCCCATCAACCATCGGGGCCGGGGTTGCGATTGCTGACGCGGTGGGGGTTCTGCGAGAGTCGAGTCGTGAACATCATTGCGAACTACGGGAACTGCGTCGCGGCATCGATGCCGATGGCCCTCGCCATGGCTCATCAGGCAGGGCGGTTGTCGCCTGGTTCTCGAATCCTGTTTCTCGGAACCTCTGCGGGTGTTTCGATCGGAGCCGCGTTGTTTCGATGGTGAATCCCGACTTGATCGCCGCCGCCCTCGCATTGCCCCGTTGTCGCATTCTGGTGACGGGAGGTTCTGGATTTGTCGGCTCGCATCTGGCCCGAGCGCTGGCTGCGGGGGGACACGACATCGTGGCTTGCGGTCGAAACCCCTATCGAGTTCCATTCGCGCCTGACGGTCCCCGTTTTGCAAGAGCAGATCTGTCTGATCGGGATCGCATGAACGAGTTGTGCCAAGGCCGCCAACTCGTCTACCACACCGGCGCCTTGGCAGCTCCCTGGGGACACGCAGCCGATTTCTCCCGAGTCAATATTCAGGGGACACGCAATGTTGTCGAGGCCTGCCAGAAAGCGGGCGTTTCCCGGCTCGTGCATGTGTCCTCGACCGCCATTCAGTTCGATTATCAGAACCAGATCGGTGTCCGCGAAGATGCCCCTCACGCCAGTCCCTTCGCGTGTCATTACGCCTGGTCCAAAGCCGAAGCCGAGTCGGTGGTGCTGCATGCGGCAGAGCAAGGACTGAACGCCATCATTGTTCGGGCTCGGGCATTGTTCGGAGAGGGAGATCACAGCCTGCTGCCCCGTCTCCTTCATGCCGCTGATCAGGGGCGATTGCGCGTCATCGGCAGCCGCGACACGAAGATCGACCTGACACATATCGACAACCTGGTACTGGCTCTCATCCAGGCGGGCGTCCGAGGCGAAGCGGGCCAGATCTACACTGTCACGAATGATGAACCGGTCGCGCTCTGGCCGTTCATCGAGGCTCTTCTGAGGCAGACCGGTCGTCCGTCGAAGCTACGAAGCATCGCACGTCCGTGGGCCTTGCTCGCCGCCAGTTGTCTGGAGAAATGGCACCAGCTGCGTGGCCTGCCGGGAGAGCCCGCCCTGACTCGCTACACAGCGGGGCTGCTGTCGACGACCAAGACGTTTGATCTCTCCAAGGCCCAGCGAGACCTGGGATATCAACCGATCGTTTCGATGGTCCAGGGCACCCAAAGAGTGATTGACGCTGGACAGCTCAAGGATGATTCCCACTCGCCGGTCTCCGTGAAACTGCGACTGATGACCACGGGCTACACGACAGCCCGCGCTCACCATGCCGAACACGGAGCCTCCCGGAAGACGACGATTCGCTTCCACGCCTTGATCACGCTGATTGAGCATCCGATTCACGGCCTGACTCTGTTTGATACCGGCTACGCTCCGCGATTCTTTGAGGCGACTCAGCGCTGGCCATATCGGCTCTATCGACAGGCCACCCCCGTCTTCACGGATCAGCGCCTCTCGGCAGTCGAACAGCTGCGGACGATGGGGGTCGATCCCCGCGAGATTCGGCGGATCGTCCTCTCCCATTTTCATGCCGACCATACCTGTGGACTGAAAGACTTTCCGCACGTCGATTTGATCGCGACGCAGCGCTGCTGGAATGAGGTCCATGGCCGGACGGGACTGGGGGCCTTGCGGCGCGCCTACCTGCCTGAGCTAATGCCTCCAGACATTCAGCAGCGTCTGTTTCTAATCGACCAGTTCCATCATGCCGGGTTCGGACCGTTTGACCGGTCACATGATCTGTTCGCGGACGGCAGCGTGCGGATGATCGATCTGTCGGGACATGCCCCCGGACAAATCGGACTGCTGATTCAGCGCGGTCCCCAGGATCGAGTCTTTCTGACTGCGGATGCCGTCTGGACCAGCCGCACGATCCGCGAGAATCTGAAGCTGACGCTCCCGTTTCGGCTGCTGGCGGATTCGGCTCGGGAAGCCCGCGCCACGCAGCAGAGACTGTACGAGTTCTCACTGCGTTATCCAGACATTGAGCTGATTCCGTCCCATTGCCCGGATGTTGCCCGACGTTACCAGTTCGACGAGGCCGTCGAGCAGATCGCGTCGAGGGACGGGAGTACTCCTCGATGAACATCCTCCTGACCGGCTCACGGGCTCCGGTGTCACTCGATCTGGGGCGTCGCTTCCAGCGGGCCGGGCACAACGTGTTTCAAGCGGACTGTCTCCGGTACGGGATGGGGAAGCTCTCGAACTGCGTCACTCAGGCCTTTCACACTCCCCGCCCCGTCGAGTCGCCGCGACGGTATGCCGAGGCCCTCGCCGCGATTATAGATGCCCACCAGATCGATTGGTTGATTCCGACCTGTGAGGAAGTCTTCTACATCTCAGCCTTTCGCTCGGCTTTCCACTGCCAGGTACTGGTCGACGACTTCGAGAAGCTGAACCGGATTCACAACAAGTGGATCTTCTCGCAGAACTTCGACAATCCGTTCGCAGCGGCTCCAGAAACTTACCTGCTCAGCGAACTGCTGGATCAGCAGTCGATCGGTATTCCTGCTGACGAATCTCCTGAAGACTGGGTCTTCAAGCCAGTCTATTCTCGCTTTGCCGGTCGGACATTGGTGGGGCCTTCTCTTGAGAAACTCCGGCAGAGCCAGTTGAGTTGGCGGGAGTCCTGGATCGCCCAGCGGCGGATTCGCGGCACCGAGTACTCCACTTACAGCGTCGCTCGAAATGGCCGCCTGATTGCGCATGCCGCCTATGAGTCGCTCTATCGCGTCGGTGTGGGGTCCGGCATCTATTTCCAGCCGGTTGGGATCCCAGAGATCGAAGCGTTTGTCAAATGCTTTATCGAGTCCACCGCCTTCAATGGACAGATTGGCTTTGACTTCATTCGAGATCAAGACGGCAAACTGTGGGTGCTGGAGGGAAATCCGCGCGCGACCAGCGGAGCTCAACTCTTCGATTCTCAGGATCCACTCGTCGATGCGCTGACCTTTCAGAGGGAAGAACTGTTGCGGCCATCCTCATCCCGTCCCGCGATGATTGAGTTTGCCATGCCGCTGTGGGGAGTGTTCGACGCGATTCGTTCGGGGAAGTGGCTGAGTTTCATTCCCGATGTTCTCCGCTCCCGCTGGATGACCGTGTCACTTCGAGATCCCTGGCCAACGCTTGGTTTACCGTTGTCGTTGTGGGAGATCGCGCGGATTGCGCGCCGCGAGAATCGCACGCTGCAACAGGCTTCAACGTTCGACATTGAATGGAACGGAGAGGCAATGTGAGCCCCGATGTTACGTTTCTCAATGCTCAGCAGTACCGGCTGTCAGGACCGACAAAGCCGGTGGCGATTGCGCACGAGTTCTTTGAGGCGTTCCTCAGTGATCCTCCGACCCGACCCTCATCGCTCGTGGACAATGTCTCGACTCAGCCCAGCCTCGTGCGCCTCGGCGATGAGCTGCTGCCGATGACCAGCAATACGGACAACCTGGATGATTCCTGGGTCTGCTCGCCCTACAACGCGGTCGTGACCTACCCGTTGGAGGAACTCCGGATCATCCAATCGGTGACTTTACGGACAGCACTGGCAGGACTCGTCCATGCCATTGGTCCAGTGATGAGATTCGGCCGAATCAACCGCGTTGTCACCGTCAACAACTGGCTGCTGTCCACGAATCTCTATCCGGAGATCCGCCACGATTCGCTGAAGACGCTCACGGAGATGATCTCTGATCGCTATCCGAGGCAGGCGATTCTCTTTCGGTCTCTGAACTATCGCACCAATCAAGCTCTGATCGAATCACTGAAGTCATTAGGCTACCTGCTGGTACCGAGTCGGCAGGTCTATCTCTTCGATGGCCGTCTCCCCGACTACTTGCAACGTCACAACACGAAGATCGACCTCCAGCGGCTCGAACGATCGAAGGACTTTGTTCCGGTACCTCATGAGCAGTTCTTACCGGATCAGGACACGCACATTCGCGAGCTGTATGACATGCTGTACCTCCGCAAATACTCGGTTCACAATCCCCATTTCACCGAGCAACTGATCTCGATCTGGCGGCAGTCCAAACTGGTCAAACTCTTCGGACTGAAGAATCGAGACGATCAGCTGGCTGGCGTCGTCGGCACGTTCGCGATGCACGGAGTACTGACGGCACCGCTCGTGGGGTACGATACGACTCTTCCTCAGTCCAGTGGTCTGTATCGGATGCTGATGGCCCATGTTCTGCGAACGGCGGCCGACGAGAGATTGATGCTGAATCTCAGTGCAGGAGCTGCGGGATTCAAGCGTTTGCGGGGCGGAGTACCCGAGATCGAGTATTCAGCGGTGTTCTGCTGGCACCTACCGCTCAGACAGCGCAGCGTGTGGAAGTCCTTGGCCGCTGTGCTGGAGCATGTAGGAGCCCGCGTTCTGCGGAAGTACGAGCTATGACCCCTCAATCTCTTGAAAAGCAGACGTTGTTTCGGCAGTGGTTGATCGCCTGCCGGTCGCAGGAACTCGCACACCAGCCGATCTCGAGAACGGTGCTGAATCACCCCCTGGTCCTCTTTCGGAGTGGTCCGACTCCCGTGGCCCTGAGCGACCGATGCCCCCACCGGAATGCGCCCCTGTCTGCGGGCCGCGTCGTTCAAGGCTGCGTAGAATGTCCATTCCATGGCTGGCAGTTCAATGCGTCCGGCCACTGCGTGAGCCGTCCCGGCGTGCCACTGGCAACGCCCCGCGAAGTCTCCACGGAATCATTCTCCATTCGCGAGCAGTCGGGGTACATGTGGGTCTGCCTGGATCCGGCTGTGACATCTGATCCTCCAGTCCGCCCCTGGGACCAGGACGACGGATTCGAGCGGTTTTTCTGGGTGAACACCGTGCAGGCCTCGTTCGCGGATGCCATCGAGAACCTACTGGATGGGACTCACACCCCGTTCGTTCACAGCGGACTCGTCCGCAGTTCGTCGCAGCCTCAGGCATTCTCCGCGATCGTTCGCATTCGAGACGGTCTCGCAGAAGCGGAGTACATTCACGAAGGGCAACAGGCGGGGTGGATTTCCCGACTGTTTGAACGCGACCGGGCCAGCAGCTTCGGACGATTCATCCCCCCGTGTATTGCGGAACTGGAATACACCTCAAAGCGAGGGACCGAGTTTGTTTTGAACACTCACTTTACGCCCGAGTCACCGGGAATCCTACGCGTTTACTCGACGATCTCTCTCCGCAAGTCGCGAATCCCGTTCTTCCTCAAACGCTGGATGATTAGCCCCTTTTTTCGTCGAGTCCTCCAGCAGGATCAGCAGATTCTCCGACTGCAGCAGGCCAACATCCTGCGTCACGGCGGGCCGCAGTTTCACTCCTGGGAAGGGGATTTACTGCGAGGCTGGATTGACTACTGGCTACGAACCGGCGAACTTCCAGCGAAGGACACGGAGCAGCGAGTTGAGTTTCTGCTTTAACCACCGCCCACACACCACGCGACTTCACAGGAGTCATCCATTGACACAGGCCACATGTTGGAAATCCATTGTTTGGACCACGATCGCCTGCTTCTCCTCTCTCACTGTCTACGGAGATGAAGTCCTCGCCCCCACCCAGGTCGATTCCGCACCATCCGCTACAGAAGCGACGCATGCTGCCATCCGTTCGCTACGGGACGCGCTCATCAAAGCTACGAATGAGAAGGACATCGACACGCTGACCTCGCTGATTCATGAAGACGTGGTACTGACGGCACAGGACGGAGACAAACTCGTGGCTGTTCGCAAACGCGCTGGAGTACGAGCCTATCTGCAAAAAATGCTGACGGGCCCCGAGGCCGGAGTCCTCTCGATGACGGTGAATCCCGTCGTCGACGAGTTGACCATCCTGCATGGCGGCGACACCGGGGTCGCCTTCGGATCGTCGTCAGATCACTATGTCCTGCGAGATGGGATGGAGTTTGATCTCGAGACCCGCTGGAGCGCGACGCTGGTCCTGGTTGACGGAAACTGGCAGATCGCCAATCTGCAGGTCTCGTCCAACCTGTTTGACAATCCCATTACGAGGGCCATGTCGAAGCTCACCCTTTACGTCGGACTCGGAGCTGCCCTGTTGGGACTGCTCTGTGGATCACTGGCCACTTTCCTCGTTCGCAAACGATGCCATACTGCCCCAGTGCGTCAGTGAATGAATCGACTGCGGCGTGAGTCAACCATGACGAATTGACCGGACTCCCCAGCCTGTCGTTCCACGCAACGCCACCCCAGTGGATACCCACATGTCTGGCCTTTGCCACCCATTTCCGCTTCGTCGAATGAGCCAGAATGAGGCCAGACCAGGCGGGTGGAAATGAATCACGAGTGGCACCAGGAATGAACTGCTATTCTTCGAGCGGACTGGAATGACTCATTTGGGCGATCGAGTTGTGAGCCGCATGGCGCTAGCCGCGGGTTCTGGTGGGTGGACGATGAGAAGAACCCGCGGCTAGCGCCTTGCGGCTCACAAATGTGTCATTCTTGGCCGCTCGAAGAATAACCCGTCACTGGGATTAAACGAAGCTCTTATCTGACTGAGTACGAGGTGGCGAATGAGCGTATTGGCGTCCGCAGGAAGTTTCTCCAAACAGCCCAGGCTAGGGGAGCAATCATCGTCTCTGATTCCTCACGGGCGGCTGCACCGACTCCTCAAAGCTGATCGGCGTGATGCGGTTGTCTTCGACGCTTTCTGGTGAGGTCGGCAGGTTCGACGCGACCGGGAGGATTGTTTTGAGTTCTGCCTGGTGCGCGGCCACCAGTTGCTGGCTTTCCGGAGGGACGGCGGAGAGCAGGGCCAGGTATTCCGCCAGCGAAGCCGCTTCTCCGAGAGCCTCATGCAGCGACTCGGGAGCGGTCTTGTGCAAGCGTTCGTACTGGTGGATCCGGGCGAGCAGTGAGTCCACTTTCTCATCGGCGATGACACGCTGGGCGGCCACCGTTCGCGGGCCGCCCATCGCCTCGGCGGCCAAGGCACAGCTCATCCGCAGCATCAGACTGGTGAAGGCGCGAGGCTTCACCTGACGCTCACTGAGGACACGCCGCACAGCAGGGCGGGGGGACCAGCCTTGAATCAACGTGTCGACGGTCAGTGCCTCGCGAACCGTCTTTCGCCAGGCGAGGACCGACTCCTCGGGGGTGCTGGCCTTTTCGCCCTCACTGCCGGGGACGGGAGCCAGCACGGGCGGTTTGCCACCGGGCAGCAATCGCACAAACTCAATGAACGACACCACCTCATCGTCGGTCAGTGCCTCATCCAGCGGCTTCTCGTGGATCTCCCAGTCCTCGGAGAAACTGAGTTCAACCTCCGCAGCCACCGGCTCGCTGGGAGTCGGTGACTCACTACACCCGACCAGCAGCATACCTGCCAAAGCAATCCAAGAAGTCCGCGTAGCGTGGGCTTTAGCCCACGCGTCAACGAGACACTCAAAGACGTGCGTGCCAATGCCCTCGCGACTTCGACTCTTGTCGGATGCGGTCACCAGTGAAGTCCGTTTCATCAATTCGCTCCAGTCGGAGGATCAGTCGCGGGAGTCGGCTCGGGAGGGGCATTCCTCGCCCGCCATGCCCCAATCGCGATCGGCAGCAGACTGACGAACACGATCAGCAACACGACCTTCTCAAAGTTCGCTTTGACCCACGGCAACTGGCCCAGGTAGTACCCCGCGACGGTCATTGACACGACCCAGCCGACCCCGCCCGCGATGTTGTAGAGGACGAACTGCCGGTAGTTCATCCCCGCGATCCCCGCTATGAACGGCGTGAATGTCCGCACCAGCGGAGCAAACCGAGCCAGGATGATCGCCTGTCCGCCATGCTTCTCGTAGAACGCTTTGGCTGCCATCAGATGGCTGTGCTTCACAAACCGCAGCTTCCCCTTCTCCAGAACCTGCTCGCCCATCTTGCGACCGATCTGGTAGTTCACCGCATCACCGATGATCGCAGCTGCGCTCAGAATGAGAATGAGTGGGACGATGGAGAAGATGTTTTGGCTCGCGAGGAACCCAGCTGCGAAGAGCAGCGAGTCGCCCGGCAAAAAGAATCCGACGAGTAGCCCAGTCTCGCTGAAGATAATGGCCGCGAGGACCAGATACCCGACCCACGGCGGTCCCCAGAGATTTACGGCATCTCGGAGGTTGTCAGGGTTGGCGAGGCCGATCAGCCGTTTAAACAAGTCGATGACGGTCTGCATGCCGAGTGGGCCTTCTGAGAAACCAAGAGTTCCAGGGCAGGGCAGTCTCGCTGCGAGCGACGACTGCTCCTGCCAGCAGAGTTTAGAACAGTCCCTCTCATCGTCTCAGAGCATTCAATGAAAAACCAAATGTTACCCGGGATTCGTGACCTCCAGTGGCTGTTGAGGTCGGTCCAGCGGCAGGATTCGCCGACTGGGGGCTGGGATTCCCCTTGAATAGACCACACGACTCCCGTAGTCTCGGAAGACTTCGGGAGTCTGAATTCGACTCGAAACGCCACTGGCCGCTTCACTGCTGGCTAGATCCAATCCGGCTCCGGATTCTTTGCAGGGCATCGAGTGCCGCAGCGGGCGTCATGTGGTCGATGTCGAGCGATCGGAGTTCGTCGAGCAGCGGGTGGTACTCGGGACCGAAGAGGGTCAGTTGTTTGTGCTTCGACCGGCGTTTGCGCTGGGGGATCGTGGTCTTGCCGGTGGAATCCTGGTGGTCGGCCTCAAGGGTTTGGAGGATCACTTCGGAGCGTTCGATCACCTCGCGCGGGACACCGGCCAGTCTTGCGACGTGAATGCCGTAGCTCTTGTCGGCGGCTCCGGGGACGATCTTGTGCAGGAAGATCAGCTCCCCGTTCCGCTCATGCACCGCGACGTTCCAATTGCACGTGCCGACCAGCGATTCGGCCAGCGCGGTTAGCTCGTGGTAGTGCGTGGCAAAGAGGGTACGGCACTGCAGGGCGTCGTGGATGAACTCGGTGATGGCCCACGCGAGTGAGATGCCGTCGTAGGTGCTGGTGCCGCGACCGATCTCGTCGAGGATCACGAGGCTGTGCTCGGTGGCGGCGTTGAGGATGCGGGCGGTTTCGGTCATTTCGACCATGAAGGTCGATTGTCCCTTGCCGAGTTCGTCACTGGCCCCGACACGGGCGAAGATGCGGTCGGCGATGCCGATGCGAGCGGAGCGGGCCGGGATGAACGACCCGATCTGAGCCATGATCGTGAGCAGCGCCGCCTGCCGGATGTAGGTACTCTTTCCGGCCATGTTGGGGCCGGTGATGAGTTGGATGAAGGGAGATCGTTGAGGGTTGAGGGTTGAGGGTTGAGGGTCAGAGGAGGAGGGAGAAGTGCCAAGTGACAAGGGGACAAGTGCCAAGGCAGTCACCAAGCCAGCGTCATCCGCTGCCTTGTCACTTGTCACTTGATACTTGTCACTTCCTCCTTCACTCACCACGAACCTCTCACCACTCGCCCCTCGCTCCCCCCCCAGCACCACATCATTCGGCACGAACTCCCCGGTCGGGCGGAGCTTGTCCAGCACCGGGTGCCGGCCATCACGGATGTCGAGGACCGGGTCGGTGGTGATCTCGGGACGGCAGTAGCGCATGCTGACGGCGAGCTTCGCGAGTCCCACCAGCACGTCGAGTTGAGCCAGGACTTCCGCTGTCTGTTGCAGGCGGCGACACTCGGCGTTGACGGCGTCGCGGAGTTGCTGGAACAGTTCGTTTTCCAGGGCAATCGCGCGTTCCTCCGCGCGAAGGACTTTATCCTCGTACTCCTTCAGCGGGGGCGTGATGTACCGCTCCTGGTTCTTCAATGTCTGCTTGCGGATATAGTCATCCGGGACTTTATTAAACTGCGAGGCGGTGACTTCGAGATAATACCCGAACACCTTATTAAAACCGACCTTCAGGTTCGAGATGCCGGTGCGGGTAATCTCCTGCGCCTGGTACTCCGCGATCCACCGCTTCCCACCCCGCGCGAGATCGCGCAGCTCATCCAGCCCCGGATGGAACCCATCGCGGACCATCCCGCCATCGCTCGTCGACAGTGGCGGCTCGTCGACCAGCGTCGTCTCGATCTGTGCCCGAATCTCGCCGCACAGTTCGAGCCGCGACTCCAGCGTTTGCAGCAAATCCGTTAACCGCCCCGCCAGCCGCGCCTTGACTCGCGGGAGCAACGCCAGCGTCCTCCCCAGCGAGACCAAGTCCCGCGCTGACGCCCGCATTGTCGCCACGCGGGCACACAACCGCTGCATGTCGTAAGCCTGCTTGAGCAGCTCCTGCAACTCGCGTCCGAGCTTGGCGTCTCGCATCAACTCCTCGACCGCATCGAGCCGCCGCCCGATCGCGATCGGATCGGTCAGTGGGTTCGAGAGCCACTCCGCCAGCATGCGGGCGCCCATCGGCGTGGCGGTTTCGTCCAGGACCGAGAGCAGGCTCCCCTCGCGGCGGCCCTCGCGCATCGTGCGGGTCAGTTCGAGGCTGCGACGGGTCGCCTCATCGATGAGCAGGCTCGACCCTCGGCGGTACTGCTCCAACCGAACGATGTGACCGAGGGACGATTTTTGTGTTTCCTGGACGTACTCGATCAGTGCCCCGGCAGCGGTGATGCCGAGCGAGTCGGCGTCGATGTCGAAGCCGGCGAGCGTGCTGGTCTGGAAGTGCCGGAGTAAGACATCGCGGCAATGGTCCGGCACGAAGCTCCACGGAGCCCGCGTAGTCAGCACCATGTCCGGCAGTTCGTTGAGCCGCAACAACGCCGGGTCGGTGCGATGCGTTTCGGGGATCAGGCACTCGGCGGGCCGGATGCGAGCCAGTTCATCGAGCAGCGCCGAAGGTTGCAGGCTGGCGACCGAGAAACTCAAGCTGACGCGATCCCCCGCCGACCGTCCTGCCCGTTTGTTGCCATCCCCCAGCAAGATTTCGGCGCACTGAAACCGCCCGGTCGAAAGTTCCAGCCATGCCACCCCCACCCGGTCGCGCGACGGGAACACCGCAGCCAGGAAATTACTTTCCTTGGGGTCGAGCAGTGCATCGTCGGTCAGCGTGCCGGGTGTGACGATCCGCGTCACCTCGCGGCGGACCATCCCCTTAGCCAGCTTGGGATCCTCCATCTGCTCGCACACGGCCACGCGATGCCCCGCGCGGATCAACTTATGCAGATACCCTTCGAGCGCATGGTATGGAAACCCCGCCATCGGCACCGGATTGGCCGACCCCTTGTCGCGACTGGTCAGCGTGAGACCGATGACCTTGGCTGCGGTCTCTGCGTCCTCATAGAACAGTTCGTAAAAGTCCCCCATCCGAAACAGCAGAATCGCCCCCGGAGTCTCCGCCTTGACCTCCTTGTACCGCTGCATCATCGGGGTAATTTTGGGTTCGTCGGGCATGTGGGTGGGATCGTTGAGGGTTGAGGGTTGAGGGTTAAAGGTTAAAGGTTGAAGCCGCGACCTCTTTCGCTCAACGCTCAACCCTCAACGTTCCCTAGACGAACGATATCGGAATTCTGGCATGCTGTGCCACTCGCCCGATTCGCGGGACTCCTCTCGACTCCGCACGATGACCATTAACACGACATATCCCTTGGGGTTCAGGAGCCATGAGCCAGCCAGCCCCCCAAGTCGTCAGAATCGGCATCTGCGACACATTCGATACCGGCTCGTTCCGCATCTCTTCCGGAATCAATTCCCATCGCGACTGGGGTCCGAGTGAACCCTATGCTCGAATTGAAGTGCTGCCAAAACGCAACATCGCGGCCTGGCGGTACGCTATCATTCGGGTTTGTGGTCCATGAGCACTCTTACTCCTCCCCCCAGCGAGGTCGTTGTGTCTGAGTCGTTCCTTGAACGTCGTGACCCGGATCTGTCCATCCTGCAGGACCGGATTCCGCCACAGTACCAGCTGACCCGCCGGTCTGTGGTGCTGATCGCCCTGCTCAGCCTGCTGTTCACCATTTGCAGCTATCGGCCGCTCTGGCACAGCGATCTGTGGGGTCATCTGAGTTATGGCCGGTGGATCTGGCAAGCGAAGGCAGTGCCGCAAGTCGAGCCGCTGATGCCGCTGGCCCAGGGAGTGCCATTCGTCGATACCGCATGGTTGAGTCAGCTGATCGGCTATCAACTCTTCGAACACTTCGGTGTCGCGGGGGCGAAGTTCATGTACGCCGGGTTGATCTCGCTGTCGTTCTCGCTCGTGCTGGGAGTGGTCTACAAGCGGACCGGAAGCCTGACCGCCACGCTGGCCGCATTCGTGACGTTCGCTTGGGGAGCGTATTTGCAATTGCTCGTCGTGCGGCCCCAACTGGCCGGATTGGCGTGCTTTGCCCTCGTGATTGTGGTGGCAACCTCGACGACCGGACGCCGCTGGCATTGGTGGGCCATCCCTCTCACTTTCGCACTGTGGGCGAACCTGCATGGGTCGTTCCCAGTGGGGTTGGGATTGCTGGGGCTGATGGCGACCGGGAGAGTGTTCGATGTCATCTGGCGAACCGGTCGGATCGGAGCGGCGTTTCGAGACAGCGAGGCCCGCCGACTGGTCCTGCTCACTCAAATCGCCGCAGCTGCGGTCTTGTTCAATCCGTATGGGATTGGGATCTATGGCGAAGTGTTCGCCGTGGCGGGCAATCCGAATCTCGAGGACCTGTTCGAGTGGGATCCGCTGTCGTTGCGGATGCCTCACGGTCAAGCCGCCGCCGCGATCACGATCGGGCTATTCCTGCTGTACCGGATGAGTCCACGCCGGGTGCAATGCGGTGAGATGCTATCGCTGGTGATTTTCGGTTTGGCCACGTTGTGGACCTCGCGGTTGATCCTCTGGTGGGCACCGCTGGCGGGGTATTATGTCGGCGTGCATCTGGCAGCGATCCGCTGGAAGAACTTCGGTCGTCCGGTCGAGGATCGGCGAAGCTCGGGGCTGAACACGGTGGTGGCTTGTGGCCTCACATGGATATTTTTTGCCTTCACGCCGTTCGGTCTCAGACTGATGCATGGCCAGTCAAAGGACCCGCAGGAGGCCGCGAAACGCTTTCAGAAATCGGTCACCCCATTCACCCCGGTCGCGATCACGGACCACCTCAACGAAGAGCCTCCACAGGGGCAAGTGTTCAATACCTATGAGTGGGGCGACTATCTCAACTGGGCCGGACCGCAGGGGATGCAGGTGTTCCTGAACTCCCATGCCCATCTCGTCCCGCGCGAGGTGTGGCTGGATTATCTGTCTGTCGGTGCCGCGTCGGCCAACTGGGACCAGAAGCTCGACCAGTACAGCGTCAACACCATTGTGATCGATGCGGCCAAGCACGGAGCGCTGATCAAGGCCATCAAGCTCAAGAAGGATGTCTGGGAGCTGTCCTACGAAGACGGCGTCGGGGCCGTCTTCCGCCGGCTCAAACCGCTGTAGGCTCGGCACGTAGAACGGAATTCATTCCGTTCCCGCACACCAGAACGGAATAAATTCCGTTCTACATCACTCACCCGTGAGACCTCCCATGGCTGCCCGTCGTCCTTCCCTGTTGATGATCCTGTGCGTGCAGTTCCTCACTGTCGGGGCCTTTGCCGTCGCCTGGGCGGTCAGCCGACCCGAGGCCAAAGCTCTCGTTGAGAGGGAACTATGGCACACCGACACCTACCCGCATGTGGTCGTCCCGCGCGAGAAGCCACTGGTGATCTCGCCGCTCTACGACCGCCCCGACCTCATCAGTGATGCGGACTTGGCAGCTGTGTTGAAGCAGGTGCAGCCGCGATTCTCTCGTCAGTCGCTCCGACCGAACTATGTCGAGCATGCGCTCCGGACGTGGGGCGTGGGGGCTGAGTTCCAAGACCCCGCCGTGCTGTCCGGCAAGGAACTGACAGAGTTCCTGACCGACAACGGGAAGTTCATTAATTCGTGGGGCAAGGAGATCGCTCCGTTGCTGAAGGATCTGCCGACCGGTGTGGCGATCCGCTTCGACCGTACCGAGGGCAGTAGCGTTCACCACGACCACTGGCTGGCCTGCCTGACTGAGGCGGGTGTGACTCTCAAGACACCGGTCTACTCGCCGGGCCGCCGGAACGCGACGATTCATACGGTGCTCGACCAAGCCCTGCGTGACTTCCGGCTCGATGAGCGAGAAACGGAGTGGACCGCGATGGCTTTCGGTCTGTGGATCGCACCGCAAAAACAGTGGCTCGGCGGCGATGGACGACACTACTCGTTCGATCTGTTGTCGCAACGGCTGCGGCGCGGGCAGAAGGAGTTGGGCGTGTGCAGCGGGACGCACCGCGTGTACTCGCTGATGGTGTTAATCCGACTCGACGATGAGTTCGATGTCCTCTCCGATGCCGAGCGGAAGAATGCGTGGGGCTACCTCAAATCGGTCCGCGACCGGATCATCGACTCGCAGTTCCCCGACGGGCACTGGCCGAGCAACTGGCCCGATGGCAAGTCCGCTGTCGAGAAACCCGTCGCGGATGAGTTCAAGACCATCGTCATCGCCACCGGCCACCATCTGGAGTGGCTCTCGATCGCACCGAAGGAACTCCACCCGCCCGAGGAGACCATCCAGCGGGCCATGCAGTGGATCGTCAAGACCACTAAAGAGCAGCCGCAGCAGACGATCCTCGACAACTACACCTTCTTCAGTCACATTGGTAAAGCCACCGCGATGTGGCGTAAGACCAGCCCGGAAGCCTTCTGGGAGAACTGGGAGCAGGAACACCCCTTCGTGCCGAGTGAAGCCCCAGTGGTCAACACGCAGGGATCTGCTGACACTCATTGATGCCGCAGCGGCACGTTCCAAGTTTGCAAGGCGAGCGGCCAGTGGAAACATACCCGCCAGACTTCCGAAGTCTCGGAGGGCTTCGGAAGTCTTTTGGTACGAGAAATCTGCCGCTCGCCTTAAGTGTAGACGATGTCCATGGCCAGTGCAGTCCGCCGCCCTGTAAAAGTTGCCTCGTTTCAATGGGACATCAAGCACACAGGTAGGCCCTTGAGCGAGCCTACTCGTGCAAACCCGCGAGAAACAGAGACTTAGTCTTCTTCTGGCTCATATTCCCAAATCACTTCACCCACATCGTAGGTTTCCGTTTCCTCGTTCCACTCGAGTCTCCGAATACGAGTGACATTAGGATTTGATGGGAGTACTCCATCGATCTCGATTGAGGAATCAGCATATGTGTTCAACCCCGTGCTTGTCATCCCAGGACCATCAGCGGATCCACCACCATCTTGCCCCGCATACAACTTAACTTCGTCACCCACTCCAATTAACGTTTCCACTTGAATG
>JAYSUV010000739.1:0-23922 GCA_043718945.1 Planctomycetota bacterium | reverse complement strand
CCCTTCAGGGTTCGTTCCCGTGAGAGCGATCTCACCCAGGGTGCGCTCCCTGCGGTCGCGCCCCTGGGCTGTGGTGGGACAACCCCTTCGGGGTACAGGGACCGCCTCGACGAGGAGTTGTCCTTTTAACTGACTGCGATAGGCTGACAGCTGAGGGCTCGTTCGGTGGGGCTGCGGCGAGATGACGATCGCAAAGTGTGTCTCACACACGGGACCATGCGAGTGCCAGTCGCACGTTGCGATTCCGTTTCAGGCAGTAGCGGACAAGTCGTCCGGCTTTCCGCCCCGCAGGGGCACCGACACACCCGCCTGGGGCAGAGCGACCCATGGGAGCGCCGCCCATGGTTTCCGGGCGGGGGTGATCAATGCCCTGAAAGAGCGAAACGGAGCGGTACATTGCTTTGTGCCACCCTTTCAGGGCTGAGTTCATTCATCTCAGCGAACCCAGGGCGGCGCTGTACGACTACTGCCCCGACAACGCTAAGTCTTGGGGTTGCGACCCTCCTGAAGGAGGCGAGCCCCCAGTTTTAGCGATGACGAGGCACTAGCGAACAGATTGGTGGAATGCTCATACTGTTGCTCTGTCAAACACAACTTTGATCGTCTCGGTTTTCTATCACTGGGAGCTACCTGATGGCCAAGTACAAAGTCGCAGTCATCGGCAGCACGGGAAGTGGGGACTATGGGCACGGGCTCGATGGCGTCTGGAAAGACTTCCCCGATTGCGAGGTCGTCGCGGTGGCGGACCCGGTGGCTGCGGGGCTCGAAAAGGCTCTGCCTCGCACGGGAGCCGCACGCAGCTACGCCGACTACCGCGAGATGCTCGACAAGGAACGTCCGCAGATCGTCGCCGTCTGCCCGCGCTGGATCGATCAGCATCGAGACATGGCGATCGCCTGTGCTGAACACGGCTGCCATATGTATATGGAGAAGCCGTTCTGCCGCACGCTGGGCGAGGCGGACGAGATCATCCGGGCCTGCGAGATGCGGCATGTGAAGGTGGCGGTCGCTCACATCAGCCGGTACTCGCCTCAGCTGATGCAGATCAAACGATTGATCGAAGCGGGCGAGATCGGCGACGTGCTGGAGATTCGGGCACGCGGCAAGGAGGACCAGCGCGGCGGCACCGAGGATCTCTGGGTGCTGGGGACGCATGTCCTCGATCTGATGCGGGCCTATGGAGGGGAACCCGAGTCGTGCTTTGCGACTCTCTCTCAAGACAAGAAGCGGGCCAGTCGCGAGCAGATCAAGCCCGGCAACGAGGGACTCGGCCCATTACTCGGCGATCGGGTCGACGCGATGTACCGCTTCCAGAATGGGATCACCGGGTACTTCGCCTCGCAGCGGGGAGCGGGCGGCAATCCGACCCGGTTCGGCCTGCGAATCTATGGCTCCAAGGGAATCATCGACCACACCAGCGGGTACGGCAATCCGGCATACCTCGTCAACGATCCCTACTGGTCGGGACCGAAGGGAACACCGAAGTGGCGGACCATCACCAGCAACGGCATCGACCAGCCCGAGACACTGACCGCCTTCGACTACGCCGGAGGCAACCCCGCAGCTGCCCGCGACCTGATCGAGTCAATTGAGAAAGACCGCCAGCCGAAGTGCTCGATGACAGAGGCCCGCGGCGCGATCGAGATGATCCTGGCTGTGTTTGAGTCGCACCGACAGGGCAGCCCGGTCGCCATGCCGATGACCAACCCGAATCACCCCTTCGCCGAGTGGGCGGGTTGATCCGTAGTCTGGACCCCCAGGTCCGGACTCATGGAACGGACATGGATGCCTGACCTTTCTGTACAAAACGGAGGAGGTCAACGCAAAGACGCCAAGACGCAAAGAAAGAGGCGGAAATATTTGCGAGGGTTGATTGACACGCTGCTGACGGCTGGGGGAATTCGGATGTTCGTAGGCTTCTCGGCATTGCGCGAGGTCCAGCCCCCTTGGCGTCTCTGCGTTGACCTCCTCCGAGGTGTGTAGAAACGAATGTCTTAACTGCTCATTCCCCGGCGGTCTTGAAGCCGAACCGCTGCACTCCAATCCGCGAGCATTCCATCAGCAGCGGCTCGACGGCGCGATAGGGCACGCGGCGGTCTGACCGGATCTGCACCGCGAACTCGGGGCCGTGGCGGTCCAGTTCGTCCTTCACCAGATCCTTCAGTTGGGGCAGGTCGATCGACTTGTCCGCGATGTGCAGCTGCTCGTCTTCGGTGATCGTGATCACGAGGCGGCGGGGGTCTTCCTCGTCGGCCTTGGAAGTCGACGCCTGGGGGAGTTCCAGGGGAATATCGGTCTCGCTCGCGAAGTGCGAGGCGACCAGAAAAAAGATCACCAGATTGAACACCATGTCGATGAGCGGGGTCATGTCCATCCGCAGCGGTCGACGAGAACTGGTCGAGGGAACCCTCACGAGCGGCGACCTCCGTCGGGGGGAGTCGGGCCGGATGACGGTGTCGTCGGCAGCACGGTCGGTGCGGGCCGCGTCTCGGGCTTCCGTTGGAGCATCTTTCGCTTGAGCGGGGCGATGATCGTCTCAGCGGTCACGGCGGTTTCGGCGATGTAGCTGTCGATGCGGTTGCGGAAAATCGCAAAGGCAACCTGTGCCGGAACCGCGACGAGCAGTCCGAACATGGTGGTGACGAGGGCCTCGGAGATCGAGGGGGCGAAGTCGGATGTTCGGGGGGCGACCTTCTCGGCGAACTCGGCGAACGCCTGGATCATGCCCCACACGGTCCCCATCAGTCCGAGCATGGGCCCGATGACTCCAATCAGGGAGAGGTATTCAATCTTGCGGGTGAGCCGCGCGGCCTGCTCCGCCACAGCGTCCTCCATCGCTTTGACCATTGAAGCGGTGCCGAGGTCAGCCTCTTGGAGACCGATGCCGACGACGTAGGACAGCAAGCTCGTTTGCTCGCGACAGAGTGCTTCCGCCTGTGTCAGTTGTCCACTGGCAATCAGAGGCAAGCACTTCTCGGCGAACCCGTCGGGGATTAAAGTCTTGCGACGAATGGTGAGCAGATGCTCCACAATGAGCGCGACCATCGCGACACTCAGGGCGATCGTGACGTATCCAATAAAGCCCCCAGCCCGCAGTAGTTCGCGAACGTCGAGGACGCCCTTGTCAAAGATCTTTCCGTCTGCCGCTTGGGCCACTCGGGAGTAGATCAACGAGAAGCCGACGCCCCAGACCAGCGTACGGATGGCCCGCGCGTAGGGATTTGATCGAGGCCGGTCAGTGGGAACTGTTTGCATGCCGCCCTCCGTGGCGTGTGTGGTCGTGAATCTGAAATCGCCTCGGTTGCTTTCGCCTGAGGGTGGTTCCCGTCTGGCTCTGCTCCCTCTCCCCCACGAGCGACGTGAGTGACAGAAGAAGCGCGGCTGTGGGGGAGAGGGCCGGGGTGAGGGGATTCCACAGGCCCCCTCACCCTAGCCCTCTCCCCCGCAACATGTCGCTCTGTTTGTCTACGTCGTTCGCGGGGGAGAGGGAACAAGCAGGTGGCAGCCGGTTGAGATCTCTCGCGTTCACTCGCGAGCCGGATTCTCGCTCGAACTGGCGGGCGAGGACAAGACCGATCGTGCGTGACGCGCCTCATTCGCCCAAGTCGACCACGGATACTTCGACAGCACACTGTCATACAGCGTCAGTGCGGCTTGGCTTTGTCCAGTCTTCTCCAGAGCCGCCGCCGCATCGACCAAGGCTCGCGCGGACAGATCTTCATTGTCGCTGTAGACCTGTGGCAGCCAGAGAAACTCCGCAGTTGCGGCCCCCGGTTCTCGCCGTTGCAGCAAGCCACGACCGACGAGATATTGCGGCCCGGCCCGCAGTGAGCGTGGCATCCGCCGGACCTCTGTCCGCCATTTCTGCACCTCCAGCTCGCTGAGCTCTAATCCCAGACGCACCCTCCACAGCTGAGGTCGGGCGAGATTCGAGATGATGGTATTGGGGTCGCGGGCGAGGTCTTCGAGCTGTTTCTCGGCGGCCTCCCCGTACACCGGGTCGAGGAGCAGCCAGCTCGCCGCGAGCAACCGCGCGGGGGAGTCGGTCTCTTTCAGCCAGGATCGAGCCAGCGTCTTCGGCCCATCGCCCAGCGCTTGCGGAGCCCACTGAATCGGGGCGACGTTCCAGTGCGGCGTGGCCGCGTCCTCGTTCGTGATTTGCAGGAACCGGGTCGCAGCTGTACTCCAGTCGCCACGGCGGATGGCACAGCGGACCAGCAGCGAGAGGATTTCGCGTTTCATCCAGTCGCGCGGCTCGTCGGTCAGCGCCTTGAGCAAAGATTTCTCGGCCAGTGGATTGGTCCCGGCGTTGAGTTCCGCGATCCCCTGTTCATGAATCGCAGATCGCCAGGTGTTTACCGACTGGATGGAGTTCGCGGGATAGCGATCAGGAGTGTCGGCACCGGGTCGTTTGAGCATTAGCACCTGCCCGGTGTATTCCTCGACCGAGCCAATGAGGATGACGGGATCGACGGCACCGTCGGGGATGAGCGTGACGCGGTCCTCGGCCAGCAGACTTGAACCGAACCATCCCAAGAGTACGGAGATCAGCAGCCCCCAGTTCATGTGGGAGATCCCGGAGCTGAGGTGGCAGAGGACGGGCTCACCGAGACGGGCTGTGCTTCGGCCTCTTTCGGTTCACCGCGAAAGATCTGGGGCAGCAGCATCACAAACCCAGCGGTAATGGCCATGTCGGCCACGTTAAAGATGCCGGTGCGCAGCGGCCCGATCCCCAGGTTGAGAAAGTCGATCACTGCGTTAATCCGGATGCGGTCGATTAGGTTGCCAATCCCTCCGGCGAAGACCATGGCCCAGGCCAGATAGCTCCAGCGGTCGATCTGCGGCATCCAAAGAATCGCGACCGCGAGTACCACCAGTAGCACTCCGTTCCCGACCACTAGGATCGCGTAACGCACAGCTGGTTCCAGATTCCCGAACAGGCTGAGGAATGCTCCTCGGTTCTCGGCGTACTCAATCCGAAAGACATCGTTGAGGTAGCTTTGTCGAGGTTGATTCTGCCAGTGCGTGACCGCGTACTGCTTGCTCGCCTGGTCACACCCGACCAGCGACACCAGCAACACCAGCATGAGCCGTAACCGGCTGGTCCGCGACATTGATTCCACCATCACACCATCTCCTCATCGTTGTGGAAGCTTCCTTGCCTTCCATCAGGAGCATTGTGTCGATTGCTCGGACTTCGGGGAAGATGGAACCACCCGGTGATCGTTCTGCCACTGGGAACCGAGGTGGTTCACGATATTGGTGGTGTTGACATTCAGTATCAACTCTCATTTGCGACAGTTTTTGTTGTCATAAAGAGGTTGAGCTTCTATGATGGGAGTTGCATCGAACAATTCAACGCAGGATTTTTGCTCTCCCCCATGCGATTCACCATCGAAAAAGACGATCGATCGTTTCTGGCCGACTTGCGAAAGTCGGGTTCAGCGACGATTCAGTCGTTGTGTGATCGGATGGGGGTCACGGCGACAGCTGTGCGTCAGCGGCTGACGCGGCTGCAAGCCATGGGGCTGATCTCGCGGGAGCAGACCAAGGGGGAGCGAGGGCGGCCTTCGCATACATATGTCGTTACCACAGAAGGACTTCGGGAGTTGGGGGACAACTACCGCGACCTCGCTCTGATGTTGTGGGACGAGATTACTCACATCGAGGAAGACCACGTTCGGGCCAAGTTGATCGGTCGGTTGCGAGACCGGCTGGTCAAGCAATATGGCCGAGATGTCCAGGCCTCTTCGCTCGCTGAGCGATTCGAGGAGCTGCGAGGACTGTTGACGACCTTGGGTTTCGATGTGGAAGTCTCTCAACAGAGTGGTGAGCTGTTGCCGATCCTGCGAGAGAATAATTGTCCCTATCACGATCTGGCATCGAGAGATGCGTCGATTTGCGATCTGGAGCAGACGGTGTTCTCGGAGGTGCTGGGTGTGCCTGTCAATCGGACACAGTGCTGCCGAGACGGGGACCAGTGCTGCGAGTTCTCAGCCACGCCGTCGACGAGCCTGCAGGTGGCGAGTTGAGAAGAGTTTCTCGCGAAACATAACCGGCGGAAGTTGATTCACGAGTGAAGGATCGGGCGGTACAGTGATCGGTTCGGAACCGAGTCCAACCACCCTGGGAGAGAGACCATGACCTGGATTGAAGGTCGATTCGAAGAGAACGTCGTCACCACGACGCTGGAGCAAGCGATGAACTGGGCCAAAGAGTCCAGCATCTGGCCGATGACGTTCGGCTTGGCGTGCTGCGCGATCGAGATGATGGCCACGGGGGCCAGCCGGTTTGACATCGACCGGTTCGGTGCGGGGGCCTTCCGGGCCACGCCGCGTCAGGCCGATCTGATGATCGTGGCGGGGACTGTGACCTACAAGATGGCCAGTCGCGTGCGGCGACTGTGGGAACAGATGCCCGATCCGAAGTACGTGATCGCCATGGGGGCCTGCACCATCGGCGGCGGGCCGTACTTCAAGTACGGCTACCACGTCGTGAAGGGGGTCGACCTCGTCGTCCCCGTCGATGTCTACGTGCCAGGATGCCCGCCTCGGCCCGAAGCTCTGCTCGAAGGACTGATGCGGATTCAAGACAAGATCAAGGCCAAACGCATCGGCAAGGGAATCCAGGAACTCCTCCCCGTCCCGCACCACAGCGGATTCGCCAAGCACCCGGACTACATTCAGGGGTAACCAGGTCTCGAACCATGTCCACCGCCCAAGCCACAGCTCTGATCACAGTTGAACAGTTCGCCGAGATGAATCTTGACGGACCGTATGAGCTCGTGGATGGGGAGATCATTGAGATGACTCGACCAGGAGGCGTGCATGGGTTCGTCTGCATGAAGGTTGGTGCCCGACTAAACGCTTGGGCCGAGTCGTCAGACTTCGGCTGCGTGATTTGTAATGATGTCGGTGTTGTTACCAAGCCAAAGTCCGTACGAGGTCCAGACGTGATATTGATCCCGTGGAGTCGTCTCCCGGGTCGCAAGCTGCCCAGCGGTTGGTTCGAGAATCCGCCGGTGTTAGTGGTGGAGGTTCTGTCTCCCACGGACCGCTGGAACGCGATGCTGGCGAAGGCCGCTGAGTACCACGATGCCGGGGTCGACGAGGTGTGGGTGATCAATCCCTCGACACGAATGGTCTCAGTGTTCGAGTCGGACACTGATCCGTGCAAGTATGAGGCGGATGCGGTGTTGACCTCGCGCCATCTGCCAGGATTTGAATGCTCTGTGGCCGCGTTGTTTCCGCCGGAAGGGGGGGCCTAGATCATGTCCACTGCTACTGTTCCAGTCACATCTCCCACACTTGTCACAGTCGACCAGTTTCTCGATATGCATTTCGACGGACCGGTGGAACTCGTGCGAGGGGAGATTGTTGAATTGACAAGGCCCGACCAATCACATGGCAGCGTCTGCTCCGAAGTCGCATTTGCCATCACGAGTTGGGCTCGCAAGTCCAACGCTGGGCGTGTGACGACCAATGATAGCGGGATACTGACCGATCCGGTCCCCGGCACTGTTCGTGGAGTTGATGTCGCGTTCTTTGCCACAACCCAGCTCACAGGTGGCAAGTTGCCCCGTGGTCAGAAGACGCTCATCCCGGTTCTGTGTGTGGAAGTGCTGTCTCCGTCCAACAGTTGGGCGGAGATGCGTTGCAAGATTGAAGAATACCTGACCGCCGGGGTCCACGAGGTTTGGGTCGTCGATCCAGAGCTTCGTACGGTCGAGCGATTCCGGAGCGAATCAGGATCGGGAGGCGAGGTCAAGTCTCGCATGCTTCACGAGCATGAGATGCTGACCAGCCTCGAACTCCCCGGATTCTCGGCCCCTGTCGCCGACTTTTTTGCCGGGGTCGAGTAACCCCGCCTCAGGACGATGGACCGTCCGCCTGTCCCATCCTGTTTGTCCACCCACCCGTTCTCGAAATCCCGCCCCATGTCCGCAACGCTCAAGATCACCGACCTCCACGTCTCTGTTGGCGAAACGCCGATTCTGAAGGGTGTCAACCTCACCCTTCGGCAGGGCGAGATTCACGCCCTGATGGGGCCGAATGGCTCGGGCAAGAGTACCCTGGCCTACACGCTAGCGGGGCATCCGAAGTACGAAGTTACCAGCGGGACGATCGAGCTGGATGGCAGTGACATCAGCGAACTCGACCCGTGCGAGCGGGCGCGTCTCGGGATGTTCCTGGCCTTCCAGTATCCGGTCACGATCCCCGGAGTGAAGGTCGCCGACTTCATCCGGCATGCGGTCACCAACGTGCGGAACCCCGCTCGCAAAGAGGGTGAAGACCTGATGCCAATGAAGGATTTTCGGCTCGAACTCCGCAAGACGATGACCGAACTCGACATCGACCACGAGTTCGCTCGCCGCTACCTCAACGAGGGGTTCTCCGGCGGCGAGAAGAAGCGGATGGAGATCCTCCAGCTCGCCATGCTCAAGCCGAAGTTCGCCATCCTCGATGAGACCGACTCCGGCCTCGACAGCGACGCTGTCCGTGTCGTCAGCGAGGGCCTGGCCAAGCTCTCCGGGCCACAGATGGGTGTGCTGATCATCACCCACCATCGCAAGCTCTTGGAGTACAACATTCCGCAGTACACCCATGTGATGCTGGCCGGTCGGATTGTCGAGACTGGCGATGCGAAGCTGGCGCATGAACTCTACACCAACGGCTACGCCGGGGTGCGGGAACGGCATCCGGAGGAAGCTGCGGAGGAAGATACGTTGAAGCAACTCAAGTTGCCTGCTGGGGTCTAATCAATGAGTGTTGCAACCCTCCCACAACTGACCGACGACGAGTACCTCGCCACCGAGCGGGCGGCTTCGTACAAGAGTGATTTCATCGACGGAGAGGTCATTCCGATGTCGGGAGCCAGCGAAGCTCATAACCTCATCTCGTTGAGCTTCGGGGCCGAGCTTCGACGAGTCTTCAAGGGACGCAAGTTCCGCGTTTACCCAAGCGACATGAAAGTCCGCTCGCCGCGCGGTTCGTACACCTACCCCGACCTGACCGTGGCGGGGGACAATGCCCAATTCGAAGATGGTCGGCGGGACATTCTGCTGAACCCCATCTTGATCGTTGAGGTCTTGTCCCCATCGACGGAAGCCAATGATCGCGGACGCAAGTTTGAGCGATATCGATCGATTGATTCACTGCAAACATACATCCTCGTGTCACAAGATCACTCATCTGTCGAAGTCTACAGCCGAGAAACCTCCAGTCGTTGGTCGATGGTGGCCTTCCACGAGGGGGCGGTTGTGATCCCGAATCCGACTTGTGAAATCTCCATCGCCGAAATCTACGACCAAGTCGACTTTGCCACCGCCCAAGTCACCCCCGAAGAGGCCGACGCCTGACTGGGCCAACTCATCATGTCAACAGCCACCTTCCACCGCCTGACTGCCGACCAGTATCTCGCCATCGAGCGGGCTGCTGTGTCGAAGAGCGAATTCTTTGAAGGAGAGATGACTTCGATGTCTGGCGGAAGTGTCGTCCACAATCTGATCGGGGGAAATTTGTTTGTGGCCTGCTACCTGAAGCTCTCGCCACCAGCCTTTTGGGTCTACACCTCGGAGATGAAGGTCAAGACCCCACAGGGGAGCTTTACCTACCCGGACCTTTGTGTCGCAGGGGAATCTCCGGAACTGATTCGACCAGCACATGACGTGTTGTTGAACCCGATGCTCGTCATTGAGGTTCTCTCTCCTTCGACAGAGATGTATGACCGGGGGCTGAAGTTTTCTCACTACCGCAAAATTGAATCACTCCAGACCTACATCCTTGTTGCCCAAGAACATCGAAGTATTGAAGTATACACTCGGCAGCCGCGAGGTCATTGGGATCTCGCGGAATACCACGAGGGAGTGATCGAACTGAATCATCCTCCGATCGAGCTTTCTGTCGATCAGATTTACCAAAGAGTGAATTTCAACCTCGCCGAACACACTCCGGAACCAGATCTCCACTGAACCAACTCCTGACGCCAAGCCCCCTCAATCCACGACACATCCCGTGAAAGTTCCTTGCCAACTCCACCCACCATGTCCATAGCCACCCTCATCACCGCTGAAGAGTTCTCAACCATGTCGTTCGACATGCCGGTCGAATTGGTGCGAGGAGAGATTGTTGAAATGACCAATCCCGGCGGACGTCATGGCAATATGTGCTTTCGGTTGGCTTTGATGATTGGGCGATGGATTGAAACTCATGCGGAGTTTGATGTCGCCACCAATGACTCGGGCGTTTTGGTTGAGAATGATCCGGACACCGTTCGAGGCCCCGACCTACTGGTGATCCATCGGTCAAAACTCCCTGGCGGTCGATTTCCTACCGGCCATCTCGGCGTTCCTCCCGAAGTCGCCATCGAGATCCGATCACCTTCCGATCGCTCGAACGATGTGATGCGAAAGATCTCCCTTTTTCTGGCTGCTGGCGTCGCGGAGGTCTGGGTCATCGAGCCTGATCACCAGCGAGTCTTCATCCACCGCGACGAAGAGGAAACCACCGTCTTCCAAGGGAGTGACATCGTGACCTCGCCCCAACTTCCCGACTTCGAGTGCCCCCTCCCTAAACTCTTCGAGGGGATCACATGACCCACCCCTCCCTCGATCAACCCTAAACCATCAACCATCAACCATCAACCATCCTCACCCCCTCCCTCGCGATCCCGACTTTCACTCGGAGAAAGCAGATCATCATGTCCACAGCTCTCCTCACCGAACCCCTCGAAAACGAAAAAGACGATGTCTCCATCGGAGACTACCAGTACGGCTTCCATGACCCGGAGGACAAGTACGAGTTCAAGTCCCGCCGGGGACTCGACCGCGAGATCGTCGCCCAGATCAGCGAGATGAAGAAGGAGCCCGCGTGGATGCTGGACTTCCGTCTCAAGTCGCTGGCTGAGTTCGAGTCACGACCCATGCCCACCTGGGGCGGCGACATGACGGACCTCGATTTCCAGAACATGTTCTACTACGTCAAGGCGTCCGACCGCCAAGGCAAGACGTGGGACGATGTCCCCGAAGACATCCGCAAGACCTACGACCGGCTCGGCATCCCCGAAGCCGAGAAGAAGTACCTCTCCGGAGTGAAGGCCCAGTACGAGTCCGAAGTGATCTACGGCTCGCTTCAGGAAGACCTCGCCGCTCAGGGCGTGCTCTTCACCGACACCGACTCCGCTCTCCGCGAGCATCCGGAGCTGTTCCGCGAATACTTCGCCACCATCATCCCGCCGAACGACAACAAATTCGCAGCTCTGAACTCAGCTGTCTGGTCGGGCGGTTCGTTCATCTACGTCCCCAAGGGGGTGAAGATCGACTTCCCGCTGCAAGCCTACTTCCGCATCAACACGATGAACATGGGGCAATTCGAACGCACCTTGATCATCGTCGACGAGGGGGCCAGCGTGCATTACGTCGAAGGCTGCACTGCCCCGACGTACAGCTCCGACTCGCTTCACTCTGCGGTGGTCGAGATCGTCGTCAAGCGGAATGCCCGCTGTCGGTACACGACGATCCAGAACTGGTCGAACAATGTCTACAACCTCGTCACCAAGCGCGCGATGGCCTACGGCGATTCGCTGATGGAGTGGATCGACGGCAACCTCGGCTCGAAGCTGACGATGAAGTACCCCGCCATCTATTTGATGGAGGAGGGCGCTCGCGGAGAGACGCTGTCGATCGCCTTCGCCGGGGATGGCCAGCACCAGGACGCCGGAGCCAAGATGGTCCACTGCGCTCCCAACACCAGCAGCCGCATCATCTCGAAGTCGATCAGCAAGAACGGTGGCCAAGCCAGCTATCGCGGACTGGTCAAAGTTCTTAAGGGTGCCCATAACTGCAAGAGCAACGTCGTGTGTGACGCCCTGATCCTCGATCCGGAAAGCCGCAGCGACACCTACCCGTACATCGAAATCGATGAACAAGATGTCGCCATCGAGCACGAAGCGAGCGTCTCCAAGATCGCCGAAGATCAGCTGCTGTATCTGATGAGCCGCGGCCTGACCGAAGCCGAAGCCAGCGCGATGATCGTGACCGGTTTCATCGAGCCGCTCGTGAAGGAGCTGCCGATGGAGTACGCCGTCGAGATGAACCGGTTGATTGAGCTGCAGATGGAAGGGTCAGTGGGGTAGAGGGAGCTGTCAGCGATCAGCTGTCACCAATCAGTCAGAATATGAGGAGCCAGCATGGCGACAGTCGCACTTTCCAAAAGGATGACGGTCGAGGAGTTCCTCGCGCTGCCGGATGACGGTGTCGATCGCGAACTGATTGCTGGTGAAGTCCGGGAGCGAGGCCCATCCATCCACGGCATGCTCCATGCCAGTTGCCTCGCGGAATTCGCCTACCTGATCGGCAATTGGTCGCACGCCAACCCATCGAGCGGGGTTGACGTTCTCGCGGGACAACCCGGATTCATCATGCAGCGTGAACCGCCCACCGTGGTTGGTCCCGACTTCGCTGTGGTGGATGCCGATGTTCCGAGTGATCCGAGATATGGGCTGGTGGAAGGCGTTCCGCGACTCGCTGTGGAGATCCTTTCGCCGTCCGACAATCCGAGAGACATCCAAGAAAAGGTGCGGCTCTATCTCGAGCATGGCGTCGCAGCCGTGTGGGTCGTGGACCCGGATGACCAGTGCGTTCAGATCTGTCGCACGGGACAGCCACTCATGTTGTTCAGTGGAGAGCAAACGCTGACGTGCGAGCCGGAATTGCCGGGCTTCTCGGTGCGTGTGAGTGAACTGTTTCGCGGGGTGAAGGGGGGACGAGCATGAGTACCACAACAGCAACCGCTTTAGTCACTGCCGACGAGTTCTCGGCCATGACTCATGCACGCCCGTCCGAACTGATTCGAGGGGAGATTGTGGAGATGACCAGCCCCGGCAGTCGGCATGGCCAAGTGTGCAGCAACGTGTCGCACCTCCTTCAAACGTGGTCCCGCCAACAGTTAGTTCCGTACAACGTCATCTCGAATGATGCGGGCGTGCGAACCGAACGCGAATCTGATTTCGATTCCGTGCGCGGCCCCGATGTCTTTGCGATCCGCAACGATCGCTTGCCCGATGGTGAGCTTCCCGTCGGTCACATGAGCGTGGCTCCGGAACTCTGCGTAGAGGTCATGTCGCCGTCCGACCGCTGGCCCGATGTCTTGTCGAAGGTCAGCGAGCTGCTGCGGGCGGGTGTTCATGAGATGTGGGTCATCGACCCCGCTCACCGCCGGGTGCATCTCTACCGCAGCGATGATGAACCGACCGTCCTCGACTCAGACGATAACCTGACCAGCACAGCCCTTCCAGGGCTGACGTTTGCGGTCCGGGAATTGTTCTTCCTGACGTGATTCGTTTCCGTTCTCTTCTGCTGACTTGTTCCGGAACCCTGCCATGTCTCCTGCCCTCAAACGCATCTCACCCGCAGAGTACCTCGAACTGGATCGCGCAGCTGCGACCCGGAGCGAGTATTTCTTTGGCGAGGTCATCGCGATGTTGGGAGCGAGTGGTCCACACAATTTTATCGTCAGTAACATCATCGGAGAGACCCGAGCAGCGCTCAAGGGGGGGCCGTGTCGTGTCGCTCCCAGTGACATGCGAACCCGCACAACGACCGGTACGTACTGCTATCCCGATGTGAGCATCATTTGTGGTCAGCCTCAATACGATGATGACCGACAGGACATCCTCCTGAATCCACGGGTGATCTTCGAGGTACTCTCCCCCTCGACCGAGTCACATGATCGAGGATCCAAGTTCGTCCAATATCGCAGCATCCCCTCATTGCAGACCTACGTCCTGGTCAGTCAGCGCGAGCCCATCGTGGAATGCTATTTTCGCCATGCTGGGCAACGGGAATGGTCATTTACGGATGCACAGGGGCTGGACAGCGTAATTCGTATCCCCGGAGTGGACATCGAGTTATCACTTCGAGAGATCTACGACAACATCGAATTCCCGCCACGGGGGCCGCTGGCATGAGCAGTATCCCCGACTTCCAATCGATCATCTTGCCGTATCTCCGTGAACTGTGTCATGGGCGCGAGATGCCCGTCGATGAAGTTCGACAAGCGATGGCGGACCATTTCTCGTTGACTCCTGAGCAGCGAGAGGTGACTCACCCCGGCGGCTTTCGGACGGTATTCGGGACACGAGTTGCTTGGGCGAAAGCAAACCTCACAAGAGACGGGTTGATTCTCAACCCGTCTCATGGACGAGTGATGATCTCCGAAGCTGGGCAATCCGTACTGGCGGAGAATCCAGCGAGCCTCAGTGTGGTCTACCTCAATCGATTCCGCGAGAGTCAACAAGAGTCGCAGAGCGGGGCAACGACTGACTTGGATGGATCTGCCAACTTGACAATGGAGACTCCTTCAGAGTTGATCGAGAGATTCCATGAAGCGCTCCGCCAAGCGACTATGGAGGAACTGCTGATACGACTCAAGGGGAACTCACCAGCCTTCTTCGAGCGAGCTGTGGTTCGTCTCTTGCGAGCGATGGGTTATGGAATCTCGGGGGATGCGTCTGTCACGGGGGCCTCACATGACGGCGGAATTGACGGCATCATCCGCGAAGACAAGCTCGGATTGGACAGTGTTTGCGTGCAAGCCAAACGCTGGGAGGGGACTGTGGGCCGCCCGGTGGTGCAGCAGTTCGTCGGCAGCATGGATGTCGAACGCTCTCGCAAAGGGGTCATCATCACGACCTCCACTTTCAGTCGTGAGGCCATCGATTACATCAATCGCATCGAAGGTAAGAAAGTCGTCTTAATTGATGGCCCGCGTCTGGCAGAACTCATGATCGAGTATAATGTGGGCGTGATTGTGACCAAGGTCTACGAAATCAAAGACATCTCCAACGACTTCTTCGACGAGGAAGAAGGATAAGCAGTAGGGGACAAGCTCCCTTTTCGCCCACACACCGATCACACCGACCCAGCTAGAAACTCACCCAGCAATGTCCACTGCCACCATGCCCTCCTCGTTCTCCACCACCGGCTTCGAAGCCTTTCTCGAATCTCGCACCGAACCGGCGTGGGTGACCGAGAAACGTTCCGTAGCCTTCGAAGCCTATATCGATTCGCTCTCGCGAGAACTTGATCCCGAGGAGTATCGGCGGCTCGATCTGCGGTCGTTCAAGGCCGATGCGTACTCGCTCCGTCCCACCCCGGCCACCGAGGTCCAGTTCAGCACACTGATGCAGGACCGGGCTGAGTTCGGCGGAGCGGTCGTGCATGTCGATGGCTCGTGCATCCGCTCGTACCTGAACGAGGATTTGGCCAAGCAAGGCGTCCTCTTCGGCAGCCTCTCCGACCTGCTCGTCTCGCACCGCGAAGTCCTCGAACCCCACTTCATGACCAAGGGCGTGAGCCTCACCAAGGACCGGTTCACCGCCTGGCACGCCGCCTTCTGGACCGGTGGGACGGTGCTGTACGTGCCTCGCAATGTCGAGATCACCGCCCCGCTCTATAGCCTCATTGGCCTCCAAGGCGAAAACGTCGCCGACCTCTCTCACACGCTCGTGATCCTCGAAGACGGGGCCAGCGCGACCTTGCTCGAAGAGACAGCCTCTGCCGATCCCAAGGCGGGCGGTCTCCACAACGGAGCGGTCGAACTTCTCGTCGGAGCCGGGGCGCGGCTGCGGTATGTCCAACTCCAGAACTGGAACACCAAGGTCCGGCACTTCGCTCATCAGTGTGGGCGCGTTGCACGAGACGGGATGCTGCAATGGACCGTGGGAGCCCTCGGCTCGCGGCTCCAGCACATCCATCAGCATGTGCATC
This sequence comes from Planctomycetota bacterium, assembly GCA_043718945.1. Taxonomy (GTDB): domain Bacteria; phylum Planctomycetota; class Planctomycetia; order Planctomycetales; family Planctomycetaceae; genus TH-plancto1. The sequence goes on along the minus strand of JAYSUV010000739.1, from coordinate 8,156 downwards.
TCGATGGCCAGGGAGCCAGTGCCCAGGTGAACGGCGTGACCTTCGCCACCGACCGGCAGCTGCTCTCGTACTACACGCAGCAGTCCCACAACGCCCCGAACACGACCTCGGACCTGCTCTACAAAGAGGTACTGAGAGACCAATCCCGCGTCGTGTGGCGCGGCATGATCAAGGTCGAGAAGGACGCCCAAAAGACGGACGGCTACCAGCGCAACGACGCCCTGATGCTCAGCCAGGACGCCCGCGCTGACGCCATCCCCGGCCTCGAAATCGAAGCCGACGATGTCCGCTGCACCCACGGAGCCACCACCGGCCGCGTCGACGACGAACAACTCTTCTACGCTATGGCCCGTGGCCTGTCGCGCTACGAAGCCATGCACGTCATCGTGGAAGGCTTCTTCGCGGGCGTCTACGACCGCATCCCCGTCGAACTCGTCCGTGAGACCCTGGGCCAGGCGGTGCAGCGGAAGCTGGGATTTGGACTGTAGGCTGTACCTTCAGAGGGCGGGTGTGCCATGGCGGAATTCACGGCGGAAGATTTCCTGAAGCTGACACTTCGTGATGGAGTACGTCTACGTCCACAAATGTATTTCGGCTCCATTGATTCGGTCGGCATCCATGCGGCATTGACGTCCCTGATCGAGACGAGTGTTGACGAGTACCGGGCATCGCAATCCACCTGCATACAGATTACGCAAACACGAGACGGCTGGACTGTGGTGTCAGACGACGGTCGGGGTGTTCGCGTTGATTCACCACCAGAATTCAACTGTCGTTCATTTCTAGAAGTGGCCCTGACCGAGCAGTGGGTCGATGGATTCGGTGTTGTCAAACATCACAGCTGCTACCACATGCTGTACGCAGTTCCGGCCAGCGGAGCAGAGTTTCATGTGGAAACCCATCGCGATGGTCGATGCTATCGCATCGGATTTACAGAAGGTCTGATTACCCATCCATTCACCGACAATGGCCCGTCAGATCGTCGTGGGACGACGATGCGTTGGAAGCCCGACCCTGCGATCTTCCAAGCTCATACGGTCGACACAGAACTCCTCAAGCAGCATCTTGAAATTAACGCTGCCGTATACCGAGGCCTGCGAATTCGCTTCTGTGATGAGAACACGGGGAAGTCAGCGACCTTCCTGTACTCCAACGGATGTTCTGACCTCCTACGAACCAAGAACATTGACCAGCCAGTCGCGTACCCCGTCATCTCCATTCAGATGGAATGTGATGATGTAAAGTTCGACCTGGCTTTTCAGCACATCACGAACGCTCCAACTCGGATTCAGAGTTATGTCAATGCGGGCATCACGGAGAATGGCTCTCATGTCAAAGGATTCCTCAGCGGCCTCGCGGCCTCGATTCGTGAAATGGGCTCGATCACGTGGAATGAGAACGTCGCCGAAGTCGACTCGAAATCCGTGATGGCCGGGCTCACCGCCGAGCTATCGATCATCGCCGAAAATGCCTTTTACGAAAGTCCGACAAGGTCCGTCCTGCACAACCCTGAGATCGGCGTGATCATCGCCAAGCAGGTTTACGCGAGGCTCATGGCGTTGTCCGCGAATGACCCATCCCTGCGGGCCGCTTTATTGGGAGCTGTCGCGGGGTCAGGTGCAGACGAATGACTTGACCGAGTTCCAATGAATTACGCAAGGATCATTAGGGACCTGACCACTTGGAAGGTCTCACGCAGAGGCGCAGAGGTCGCTGAGGATTGTTCGGACACCCTCCTCAGCTCTGCGGTCTCAGCGCTCCCTGCGTGAGAATTGATTGGTCAAGCTGATCTGGTCTCCGTCATAACCAATAACGCGATCACATCCGTGGCGGGAGATGAACCAGGCGAATATCCGCCGACTTACCTGACTGACTGCTGAAAGCTGATGGCTCTGTATTTCTGCTCACTCGCCGGAAACGCTGGCGGGATCATCGGGAAATTACTGCTTGAGGAGTCGACCTTAATACGAACTGGTTGGTAAACCTCCCTTGACTATCCACTCCCGTTAGGAAAGAATCCTTTACTGACATTCACTCGTAGTCAAGGGAGCTTGCCTAGCCATGCCTCGCACCACCGGCGTCTACAAGAACCACAGCGTGGGCGGCGAGACCGTACGGGCGTTCGTGCCAGCTCCGCTGCCGCCGAAAAAGCCCGCGATCGTGCTCGATACCACGCTGGTCGACAAGCACATCGCAGCCATCATTGCGATTGAGCGGCTAGGGGTCGCGTCCACGACGGTCCCCAGCCTGACCTGGTTCCTGTACGGGTTCGTGCGCAAGGAGGCGGTGATCTCGTCTCAGATTGAAGGCACGCAGGCCACGCTCGAAGATGTCGCCCAATTCGAGGCCACGCACGATTCCGATCGCCACGATGATGTCGAGGAGATCTGCAACTACGTCGCCGCGCTTGAGTACGCGCGCAAGGAGATTCGCCGACCGAAGGGGCTGCCGATCTGTAGTCGACTGCTGTGCCAGGTTCACAAGCGGTTGATGAAGGGGGTGCGGGGGGCTGAGAAGCTTCCCGGCACGATCCGGACCTCGCAGAACTGGTTGGGGGGAACTCGACCGGGGAACGCCGTCTTTGTGCCGCCGCCGCCCGCCGATGTGCCGGAGGCCCTGGCCCAACTCGATCACTGGATTCACTCCCAGGATCAGTTGCCGCCACTCGTGCGCGCGGGCCTCGCGCACGTCCAGTTCGAAACGATCCACCCCTTCCTGGATGGCAACGGGCGTATCGGGCGGCTGCTGGTGACGTTGCTGGTCGAGCACTGGAAGTTGCTCGATAGCCCCCTGCTGTACCTCAGCTTGGCCTTCAAACGGCACCGCGATGAGTATTACCGCCGCCTGGGTGCCGTGCGGACCGCTGGGGATTGGGAGGGGTGGATCGGGTTCTTTCTCGACTGTGTGAAGGAGGCTGCGGATGACGCGGTCGAGTCCTCCCGCCACATCTTCCACATGCTGCACCAAGACCGGCAAGTCGTGGCTGCTCACCCGGCCGCGACGCTCTCGGCGGTGCGTCTGTTCGACCTGCTGCCGGAGCATCCGATCCTGACGCTGGCCCGTGTGGTCGACTTGCTCAAGACGACCAAGCCGACCGCGACCAAGGCCCTCGATTCGCTGATCGCCAGTGGCATCCTGAATGAACGCACGGGCCGCAAGCGCGACCGAGTGTATGGATATCAGCGGTACTTGACGCTGCTGTCGAAGGGGACGGAGTGGGAGCCAGGGTGAGCAGCTTCGACTCACTCGCCAGCTTCCCCGCCCCTCGGTACGATGGTCACGGAGTGATTGGCGTTGATGCGTTCGCTCTCCTGCCTCGTGAGCAACGCTGGCGGGATCATCTGGGAACTACTGCTTGAGGAGTCGACCTTGAAACGAACTGGTTGGATTGGATTCTGTCTGTCGGTAGCGATGGCTGCCGTGTCGTTTGGTGAGGAGACTTCGGCCAAGAACGAGTTCAAATCGATCTTCAATGGCCAGGATCTGAAGGGCTGGCATGGCGAGTCGACCATGGACCCGCGCAAGCTGGCGGCGATGTCGGAAGCGGATCGGGCCGTGGAGATGGCGAAGTGGCAGGCCGATGCGGAGACTCACTGGACCGCGAAGGACGGCGAGCTGATCAACGATGGACACGGGGTGTATCTGACCACAGATGGCATGTATGGCGATTACGAATTGCTGATCGAGTACAAGACAATCCCGCAGGCCGACAGCGGGATCTACTTGAAGTCCAACCCGCAGGTGCAGATCTGGAACCACAAGGCCGAGAAGCTGTCCGATGGCCAGGCGAAGGGCTCGGGCGGGCTGTGGAATAACTCTCCCGGCGCTCCCGGCAAGGACCCCAGCGAGATCGCCGACCGCCCGTTCGGCGAGTGGAATGAATTCAAGATTCAGCAGGTCGGCACCCGCACGAGCGTCTGGCTGAACGGCAAGCACATCATCGATCACGCCCTCATGGAGAACTACTGGGACCGCAAGGCTCCCCTCGTGGCCAAGGGGCCGGTCCAACTGCAAACTCATGGCGGTGAGATTCGTTGGCGGAACATTAAGGTCCGCGAGATCGGCTCAGTCGAGGCGAACGAGATCCTGCGGTCGCATTACCAGGACGGCTTCACCGCTCTCTCAAACGGCAAGGACTTGTCCAACTGGGCCGGAGCCGCTGAGAACTATGAAACTGCCGAGGGCGGAGTGATTCGCTGCAAACCCGGTAAGGGGGGCGTGCTGCATACGAAGGACCAATACGGCGACTTCGTGGCCCGTCTGGAGTTCAAGCTGCCGCCCGCCGGGAACAACGGCCTCGCGATTCGCTATCCGGGCACGGGCGATCCTGCCTATGCCGGGATGTGTGAGCTGCAGGTTCTCGACACCGAGCACGCCAACTACAAGGGGCTCGACCCTCGGCAAGCCCACGGGTCGGCCTACGGCATGATCGCAGCTGCGCGCGGCTACCACCGCCCAACGGGTGAGTGGAACTTCCAGCAAGTGACCGTGCAGGGGACCAAGATTCAGGTCGAGTTGAACGGGTCGCTGATCCTGAACGGTGATCTGGCCGAGGTGAAAGAGTTCATGGCGAACTCCCCGCACCCCGGCAAGGACCTCAAGTCCGGCTTCTTCGGCTTCGCTGGGCACGGCGATGCGGTCGAGTTCCGGAATGTGGAGATCAAGGCGTTGAAGTAGTCAGTGGTCAATTTTAAGCGGTGAGTCATTCATCGACAGAAGGGCGGACATCTTTGTCCGCCCTTCTGCATTGATGTGATGAGAGTTCGCAACAGAAATAATGAGTCCATCTGAAGCCTCAGAGGGAATCGCTACCCAACTCCTTGGCCTGCCCACAATGTTTGTACCATGTGTTCCGAGAGGACGCGGGTCGGGCAACCGACGGCCAGCGATTTGCCGCTCACTCGATCGGAGAGAACCGACTTCCGGTGACGGCGGGGTAGCCTCGCAGGAATTCGGCGATGGCCATCGAGCGTTTGCCGACGGGTTGAATGCGCTCGATCTCGCAACTGCCGTCGGCGCACTTCACGCGGAGGGATTTGCCGTCGTTGTGGACGATGGTGCCGGGGGCGTGATCGCTGGTGTCGGTGCAGGGGTGTGGGGAGACTTCGAGGATCAAGACTCGCAGAGGGGGGCGGCCTTCGATATTTAAGTAGGAGTATGCCATCGGCCACGGCTGCATGGCGCGGACTTGGCAATTAATCTGCCGACCAGTTTGAGTCCAGTCGATGGCACCGAATTCTTTCTTGAGCTTGGGGGCCTTGGTGACGAGGGACTTGTCCTGCATGCTGCCGGTGAGTGGACCGCGCTTGAGATCGTCGAGAAAGAGGAGTAGGGTCGGGACGATTCGATCTGCCATACGCAGTTCGAGGTCTCCGGCGGTTTCCCGGGGACCGATCAAGGTGGTGTAGGTCGCGAGAATCGGTCCCGCGTCGAGCCTGGGTTCGATCTTGAAGATCGAGACGCCGGTTTCGGTCTCGCCCTTCCAGACGGCGTATTGAATCGGCGCAGCTCCTCGGTACTTGGGGAGCAGTGAGGCATGTAGATTGTAGCACCCCTGCGGCGGAACCCCGATCACCTCCGCCGAGAGGATCTGTCCATACGCCGCGACCATGAACAGGTCGGCGTTGAGGGCTCGCAGTTCGGCAAGGCTCTCGACGGTGTTGATGTTGGTGGGTTGCAGGACCGGAATGCCGCGCGCGACCGCGAACTCCTTCATCACGTTCTGGTGGACGCGACCTTTCGCGTCGAACCGATCGGGCTGGGTGACCAGCCCGACAACGGTGTGGTGGGAGTCGGCTAGAGATTGAAAACTCGGCAGAGCGAATTCGCCGGTGCCGAGCATAGCGATGCGGTAGGGCATGGGGGGGAGACGTTGAGGGTTGAGAGTTGAGGGGCAGCAGGAGGGCAGTTCGCGACTCCACCTATCCCGAAGGGATTCCAGCAATTAGCCGGTGGTCAGCGCAGCGCCACCACCGGACAAATCACGTGAGTCGGTCCCTATCCCGAAGGGATTGAAGCCGCCCGGAGTTTCAGTTCCGATCCTCATGTTCAAACCCCGTCTGCTGGGTGTCACACGAATCAACAGAGGGCTGCAATCCCTTCGGGATAGGGAACTCCGATCGATTCTATCCGGTGGTGGCGCTGCGCTGACCACCGGCTATTCGCTGCAATCCCTTCGGGATAAGAGGAAGAATCTCGCGATCGCTCATCGCTCAACGGTGGAAGGGAGGAACGGAATGAATTCCGTTCTACTTAGACCCCGAACAGGGGGGCGAACCTGGAACGCAGGTGCGTGAGCAGTGGCTCGGCGGAGAGGGGGCGACTAGTGACTTGCTCCACCAGGACGGAGGCGCGGTGGTGCATGCCGTGGCGGTGGATTTTCTGGTTCAGCCACTCCTTCAGCGGTCGGAACTCGCCGCGTGCGAACATGGTGGAGAGGTCGCCGAGTTCGGTCTTGGCCTGCTCGAAGAACTGCGAGGCGTACATGTTGCCGAGGGCATACGTGGGGAAATACCCCAGCAGACCGGCGCTCCAGTGGACATCTTGCAGGCAACCCAGCGCATCGTCCGGCGGGGTCATGCCGAAGTACTCGTGGAACCGCTCGTTCCACGCAGCTGGACGTCCGCTGGCTGGAGGTCGCCGCTGATGAGAGCCTGTTCTAGGTCGAACCGCAGCATGATGTGCAGGTTGTACGTGACCTCGTCGGCCTCGACGCGAATCCAGGACGGCTGGACATCGTTGATGGCGAAATGGAAGTCGTCGAGCGAGGTGCTGCCGAGGGCCTCGGGGAATGCCGCTTGGGCCGGGCCGTAGAAGTACTCCCAGAACGAGCGGCTGCGACCGACGAGGTTCTCCCACATACGGGACTGCGACTCGTGAATGCCGAGCGAGGCCGCATCTCCGCAGGCGAGGCCGAACTGGGCGGGGTCGAGACCTTGCTCGTAGATACCGTGTCCGGCCTCGTGGAGGACTCCGAAGAACGCACCGGGAAAATGATGTTCGTTATAGCGCGTGGTCAGACGGCAATCGCCGGGGCCGATGCCGCTACAGAACGGATGGGCCGAGGTGTCGAGTCGACCGCGCTCGAAGTCAAATCCGATCGCAGCTGCGGCTCGCGTGGCGAACTGCTGTTGAGCGGCGATGGGGTAGGAGTGGGTCAGGATCGAGGCATCGGGCTGTCGACTAGAATCGCGGATGGCGGCGACCAGCGGGACCAGTTCCGCGCGCAATGCGGTAAAGACTCGCTGAATGTCGGCGGTCAGGGCCCCGGGTTCGTAGTCGTCGAGGAGGGCATCGTACAGGACGCCCGACTCGGCTCCGACAGCCTGAGCCTCTTGCCGCTTGAGGTGGATCGTTTTCTCCAGCCAGGGGAGGAACTGTTTGAAGTCCTTCGCCTTCTTCGAGGCGACCCAGGCTTGTTGAGCGAGTGTGGCACAGCGGGTCAGCTCTTCGACGAGTGACTGATCGAGCTTACGGGCGCGATCGTACTTGCGGCGCGCCTCGCGGACGTTGGTCGCAACGACCGAATCGGCCCCACCGAGAGCGGCTTCGTCCTGCAACTGCTCGAAGAATTCGCCGATCTCGGGGCGGGTGCCGCGTTCATGGGCCAGACCCGCGAGCATGGCCGATTGATTGGCGCGGTGGTCTGCCCCTCCCGGGGGCATCAGTGTCTGCTCATCCCAGCCGAGCAGGCCCAGAGTGGATCGCAGCAGAGCAACCTGGCGGAGTTCGCTGAACAAACGGCTGGCGACATCGAGTGCGGAAGAGGGCACGGGGGCTCCTTGAGGCGGGCGAACTGACGGTTGATGAATGCACTGTAGCGAATTCCCAGTGTTTTGAACGACATCAGCCGTAGACCGATTGGGGCAATCGTGACTTCTTGGAAATCTAGGAAATATTTACTGCATCACCTGAAACCCGACATACCTTTGAGTGTTCCGAGAGTGACGGCCTGATTCGAACGAATCAACGAACGCGATCGGAACCTTGTTCATTCGACAACGGGTGAACTCGACTCCAGGGAAAATCGGATCGGGGGTTGGCGGGGGATGTACCCTGTCAAGAACACGGTCCAAGTGGGTTTCGGTGCGTGAGAGACACCGGGGCCATCATTCGAGAGGATAGAGACATGTTGGCATCCGTTGTGAAGTTCCTGA
>JAYSUV010000738.1:0-7517 GCA_043718945.1 Planctomycetota bacterium | reverse complement strand
AGAACCGGCGGCTAGCGCCGTGCCGCTCACAAAACTCGCCCCCGTCATCAACGTCTCGGGCCGCACGTACCCGGTCGAGGTCCGCTATCGTCCGCCCGAGGTCGACCACGACAACGAAGACATCGACTGGTCGCAGGCGGTCGGCGATGCGGTCGATGAGCTGTGCCGCGAAGGGTCGGGGGACATTCTGGTGTTCCTGCCGACAGAGATGGAAATCCGTGACATGACGAAGTCGCTCAGCGGGCGGGGCCGGGCGAGGGAGACGCTCGATCTACTCCCGCTCTATGGCCGCCTCTCCGAAGCCGAGCAGAACCGCATCTTCACACCCTCCCGAAGTCGCAAGGTGGTGTTGGCGACCAACGTCGCCGAATCGAGCCTCACTGTCCCCGGCATCCACTACGTCATCGACACCGGCACAGCCCGCATTAGCCGTTATGCCCCGCAGTCGAAGGTCCAGCGACTTCCGATCGAGCCGATCTCGCGAGCCAGTGCCGATCAGCGCAAGGGCCGCTGCGGGCGAATCGCTCCCGGCATCTGCATCCGGCTCTATGAGCAGAAGGACTTTAACGAGCGCGAGGCGTACACCCCGCCGGAAATCCTGCGGACCAACCTCGCCTCGGTGATCCTCCAGACAAAGGCGCTCAATCTCGGGCAGCTGGCCGACTTCCCGCTGCTCGACCCGCCATCGCCCGCTGCGATCCGTTCGGGCGAACGCACGCTGTTCGAACTCGGAGCCATTGACGAGAGCGACAAGCTGACACCGGTCGGCAAGACCCTCAGCCAGTGGCCGGTTGACCCCGGCATTGCCCGCATGATTCTGGCCGCCGACGAGGAGCAGTGCCTCGAAGAAGTCCTCATCATCGCAGCGGCACTCGAGATCCGCGATCCCCGCGAACGACCCGCCGACAAGCAATTCGCAGCTGACTCCGCCCACCAGAAGTTTGCGGATGAGCGGTCGGACTTTATGTCGTATCTGAAGCTGTGGGACTTCGCGCGCGAGCAGGAGGAGAAACTCTCTCGCGGGCAGTTCCAGCGGGCGTGTCATCAGAACTTTTTGTCATCGCTCAGGCTGCGCGAGTGGTCGGACCTCGCTCGCAACTTGCGGCAGATTGCGGAAGAACACGGCCTGAAGTCGCGGCCGCGCAAGAACCAACCCGAGGCGATCCACCGCGCGGTGCTGACCGGATTGCTGTCGAACATCGCTCTCAAGGGGGAGAAGAACGACTACACCGGGGCGGGGAACCAGCTGCTGAATCTCTGGCCGGGGTCGGTGGCCTACAAGACCAAGCCGCGCTGGATCGTGGCCGCCGAACTGGTCGAAACCAGTAAGCGCTACGCCCGCGTGATCGCTCCCGTCGACCCGATGTGGATCGAGCGGCTGGCGACGCACCTGGTGAAGAAGACCTACAGCGATGCCGCCTGGGAGAGCCGCTCGGGAGCGGTGATGGCGAACGAGCGGGTGCTGCTGTTCGGTTTGCCGATCGTCACCGGGCGTCGGGTGCGGTACTCACTCATCGAGCCGGAACTGTGCCGCAAGCTGTTGATCGAGCATGTGTTGATGCAGGGCGATTGCCAGGGGCCAGAGCTGTTCCACCGGCACAACGCAGCTCTCAAGGAAGAACTCGCCGACTGGCAGGCCAAGCTGCGGCAGTCGCAACTCTTCGCCAGCGAGGAGGCTCAGTTCGACTTCTTCGATTCGCAAGTCCCCGCCAACGTCGCCGATGTCCACTCGCTCCGCAGCTGGCTCAAGTCGGTCGAGAAGACCCAGCCGAATGCGTTGTGTCTGACGCGCGAAGTGCTGCTGGCGAACCCCGATGTGGCACTGCCCGAGCATGCGTTCCCGGACGAACTGGCGGTAGGGAAGTTGAACCTGCCGGTGGAGTACGCCCTCGAACCGGGGAAGGAGTCGGACGGGTTGACGATCACGGTCCCGCGCGCCGGGATCGGGCAGTTGTCGGCAGAGCGGCTCAATTGGCTCGTGCCGGGACTGCTCGACGAGAAGGTGACGGCCCTCATCAAGTCGCTGCCCAAGGAACTGCGGCGACTGTTCGTCCCCGTCAATGATGTGTTGCCGCAGATCCTGTCCCAGCTGAAATACGGCGAGGGGAGCCTGAACGAACAACTGGCGGTCGCGCTGCGAAAGGTCTCGGGCGAACACATTCCGGTCACCGCGTTCGAGGAGGCGCGACTGCCGGATCACCTGCGGATCAACATCCGGATGGTCGACGACGAGGGGGCGGTGATTCGCGAGAGCCGCGACTTGCAGGAGCTGCAGCGCGGGGTGCGGGCGACGTTCGCCTCGTCCGCAGTCACGATCGTCGAGCAGAGTTGGAACCGCACCGGGATCACTGACTGGACCGACTTCGAAGTCCCCGCTGAGATCACGATCAACCGGGGCGGGATCGACGTGCGGGCGTTCCCGATGCTGATCGATCGGGGCGACTCCGTCTCTTTGTTATTGTCGATGGATGCGGCGCATGCAGAGCGGGAGACTCGCCGGGCGCTGGTGCGGCTGCTCTTGATTGCCGAGGCCAAGCGAGTGAAGGAACAGGTCGAGTGGCTCCCCCGGTTCCAGCAGATTTGCGTTTACGCCACGACGCTGCCGGACTACAAGGAGTTCCGCTCGCACGTACAGTGGCGGCTGGCTGAGCGGGCACTCGCCTTCGATGGTCCGCCGCCGCGCAACGCCGCCCAATGGCGCGAGACCCTCAAGCGGGCTCGCAGTCAGATGACGGTCGCCGTCCAGGATTTGTCCAAGGTTCTTGAACCGTTAATGGTCGCGTACCACCAGACCCGCAAGCTCATCGGCCAGCAGGCTGGCTCGACGCTGCAATACGCCATCGACGATACTCGCTCACAGCTCGAATCACTCTTCGCCCCCGGCTTCCTGTCGCATGTTCCGTGGCCGTGGCTCGCTCAATACCCGCGCTATCTGAAGGCGATCCAGATGCGCTGGGCCAAGATCACCAGCGGCGGTTACAACAAGGACCGCGCTGCCTTCACGACGATTGCTGCCCACATGGAACGCTGGCGACAACACGTCCAGCGCCACTCGACCCGCCCCGACTTCGATCCGTTCATCCCGCAGTACCGCTGGCTGATCGAGGAGTCCCGCGTGGCCGCGTTCGCGCAGTCCCTCGGCCTGGGCGTCGCTGTGTCGGAGCAGAAGCTACTCGACGCCTGGGCGGCCGGGAAGCGGTAGCTGTTCGCGGGATAGGCTTCCAGCCTGTCAGCGCGGTCCACAGCCGGAGGGAGGCGAGAAAAAGTCTCACTGTCCCATTAAACGATGTCCGATCCCTCACCCTTGGTGATCTCGTCTGTCTCGCCCGCCGCCAACGGTCCGGAAGGACAGGGGGACAACGTAACCGACGGGTCGTTGCAGATGAGTTTCAGTTGCTTGTCCAGATCGAGTAGATCTGAGTACAGCACTGGATCTCCTCCGGGCCGGCAGCCCTCGTAGTGGACACACCGAGTGAAATAGTCCCTGGCCTGCTGAACAGTGGCACCCTGGACCAATGCGACATTAATCAGATGCATAAAACAGACCTTCTGGGGAACCTTGTACAGATCCGTGAAGATAACTTCGTTATATCCGAAAAACGCCTTGGCTTGCCCGCCATCGCAAGCGGCAATTTTCTTACCCAAGACGATCGCGGTCGAACACGCCACTAGATGGACGATTCTGCCCGCCACGATCGCCTGGAGTTCCTCGGGTGAACTGTCGGAATAGAGTACGGGAACAGAGCACGATACTCCCGCCGGGTCTCCCATCGGGAAGCCAGTCGACACCCCGTGCCCGCATCCGGTGATCAGACCAGTGCAGGGCTGCCCTGCGATCACGGAGGAGAGTTGTCCGACTTCCGTACACCCCACTAGCGGATGAGTGGCCGTCAATCCGCTGCGCAGATAGAGAGGGTCCGCATTCATAAGCGACCGCATCGCATTGCCCGCAACCTGAGCTCCCGTCTCATTGGTCATCATGAACGCCACAGCGTATTGGCTGGAACTGCTGCCCCCCTGAGGCAAGACCGGCGGAGTGCAGGGGGCGGTCAATGCCTGGCCGTCTCGATGTGGAATCACCGACTGGTGCAACCGTTCGATATGCCGTTCGAGATATTTCTGCCCGGCGACGCCGATGGGATCATTCTGGGCGATTCGATCCGCCAAGTCGGTAGCCGAGATCTCCCCGAAATTCCAATGCAGGAATCGTTGATCGGGATTGGCTCGCAGCCGAGCCAAGACGATCTTCTGCCGGTCCGCTTCTTTCAGATTCGCGAGCGACAACGGAGCATCCAGATTCAAAGCAATCACATCCGCCAGGGTTTGTGGCTCTCCTTTCTCATCCACGTACACCCAGGACTGCAGATCCTCCGGCTGAAGTTTCAAAGGAGGTGGGGTTAAGCGAGGGAGTTTTAATTGCACAGGACGCTCTCCATGGTTGAAGTGGCACTGGAGCCGGACTAGACTTCCCGCAGTAGGAGGCGGAACTTGTTGGCTGTGGTGTCACAGTACAGGGACTTCATGTCTACTGTAAATCCCTGATTTTAAAGTTCTGCGATCCGATCGAAATCCATTGAAAGCGGGGCGACCATGTGGAAGCGATTTTTGTGGTGTGCATTGGCAGTGTGTGCGGGAGGGGTGACCACCCTGTCCCACGCGAGAGACGCCTGTCCGGCGGCGCGATTCGGAGGCCCGAATGGGCAGGGGTTTTACATGTGGTACTCCCCCTACTGCACTCCTGACACCGGGGCGACGGGGCTGTGGCTGCCTGGAAACGCCGTCGCACAGAACTGCCCCGCGGCGGCGCCCTGGTGTGTGGGCGGACTGGGGCCGAAGCCGAAACGAGTGCATCCGGCCCTCAATGGCGGATACGATCACCCGGCACCGGGTCCCTTCCCGTGGAACGCTCCATTCAAGATGGAGAAGAATCCGTCCACGGGTCAGGAAATGCCAGGGACACCCAACATCTACCGAGCGAAAGTCGTTCTGAACCCTGATGACCCTAGTCCTGTGGTCGTTTATTGCAACTTGGTGCAAATCAAGGTTCCGAAGACGACCATTCCCTGGCAGGAGAACGGAAATCCGATCGAACTGGAGCTGGAGGCGGTAACCATTGTGGGGGGCTGGCAAGTGAAAGCCCCCCCGGCGGTCCACGCTCACAAATACACGGAGGGCTATCTGGTGGAACCTCTAGAGAACGGTGTTAAGGTGATTCGCGTGGGCATGGAGTCTGAGGAAGGCGAGGCCATCATCACCGAAGTCGTGCTGCACAAGGACACGATCATGCCGCTGATCCCAGAGAAGAAATAGGCACCGCGTGGCTAGTGATTGGGAATGGTCATCTGTTCGCAATCGTCGATGGTGAACCGGGGGCGTTGGCTGCGAGCACATCGAAAGCCAACGCCCTCTCTCATTTCCCATTTATAAATGGTCGATCGAACATGAGCCCCGTGCTTGAGCGACATGTCTCCCGGGCCGATCCCCTGCGTGACATCGAGATCGCCGCCGCGGACGACGAATTCGTCGGCGGGCAGTTCGATGGCACTCACCAGACCGGTGGGGTAATAGGAGGCGGGGGTCATCGTCCATTCCGCGAGATTCGAGAACAGCCCGTCGACCGGGACTTCACCCACGATCACTCGATCGAACCCCGGCTGGAGCGTTTTCCCGTATTTCCAGGACTTCAATTGCGAGGCGTCATTCCCCCACGGGAATTTCGTGGTCCCCCGATTGGTGGCGACCAACTCGTATTCCGATTCGAACATCAGGCGTTTCCCCATCAGTTCGGCGGCCCACAACGCGTCATCCCACTTGATCGCCGCAGCTGCCGAATCGGGATCGGGCACTTCCGTTATTCCCATATACGAAATGACGACCATGGGCACCTCCTTCAGTCGCCCATAGGTGACTTCGTGGGGGTCCACCCAGAACGCGGGCATTTTGCGTGGATGCTTGGCCAGTTCGCTTGACTCGTCGCCCATCATGAACGGATTGGCTTCCTTGACATCCGCCATCCCCCGGGTCACATCGAGATCGGGAATCACGATCGACCTGAGTTCGACCACTCCATTCTTGGTCTCGAATTGTCGGTGGCGAATTCCATCCGCAAGCATGCCGGAGTGCAGGGGCACGTGTCGCAGCACCTCGTGAAACCGTCCGTCTTCCAGTCCGACCACAATGAAGTAGTCCCCGGGCGGGAGTTCCAGCTCCACGGGAGATTTCTCCGAAGCGGGGTAGAATTGATCCTTGTCGAGAATCCCATATGCCGGGTGGAACCCCCACACCGCGACTTGGGCTCCCGGAGGTTCGGTCTCGATCCTGACCCGGAGTGGCTTGGGCATGTGGGGAAATTTGTTTTCATTCGGCGTTTTATCGGGTCCCGATGCCGCCCCCTCCTCCACGGCGGCGGCCGGACCTGGGCCACTGGCTGAGGCGGGCTCCTGTTTTCCAAAGCCGAAATTGACCCCGGCTGCCAAGCCCAGCACTCCCAGCAACCCCAACACGAATTGCCACGGAGCCACGCGATTCCCAGTCCCGCGCATAGCCGCTGGCATGGTTGCCGCCATCCCCATCGGGTCGGTGTCTGACCGGCCCGGAGTGGGGTTCGACGCCGAGGGAGCCAGGGCCGCACCGGACTGCATCGAGAGGGGCAGGGCGGAATGGAGATCGGGTCTCATTACTGGCGCGACGATTGTGTTCGCCAGATTGTCGGCGGCACGATCTGACTGCCAACTTCGCAAATCGTCCACGATCTCCGCAGCTGAGCCATACCGATCTGCTGCCGACTTTTCGAGGCATTTCAGACAGATCCGCGACAACGCATCGGGCACCATTGGATTGAGTGAACGCGGGGAGACCGGGGGGGTGAATTGCAGCTTCTTCGCGAAATCGGGATCTTTGGCAGTGAAGGGTCGCTGCCCGGAGAGCATTTCGTAAAGAATCACCCCCAGGGAGTACAAGTCGGCACGGTGGTCGACCAGTTGATGTTCGGCCCGCGCTTGTTCAGGGCTCATGTAGTCATAGGTGCCGAAGATTTCACCCTCTTTGGTAAGTCCACTTTTATCAGTCATCTTCTTGGCTAGGCCAAAGTCTGAGATCTTGAGCAATCCCTTGCTGGTCAGCAAGATATTGCCGGGCTTCAGATCGCGGTGGATCACATTGTGAGTGTGGGCATGGTCCAGGGCCTGCGCGATCTGAAGGGCGTACTCAACAGCTTGCGGGATCGACGGGGTGTATTCCTTCAGTTGCTTTTGCAGCGTTCCACCCGGCACATACTCACTGACAATAAAGATACAGTCGCCCTCTTCACCGACCTCAAACACGGTCAAGATCCCCGGATGATTCAGGACCGAGGCACATTGTGCCTCGCGCAGGAACAACTTTTTATCTTTGGATTCCCCACCGATATGTCGAGGTAACTTCAGGGCCACTTCGCGGGTGAGTTTGGTATCGATCGCCCGCCAGACATTGCCAAAGTGCCCCGACCCGACGCACTCTTTGAGTTCATAGCGACCGAA
>JAYSUV010000737.1:0-7520 GCA_043718945.1 Planctomycetota bacterium | reverse complement strand
ATCTGTGTTCATCTGCGGCAAATTCTCCCCTCCCCATCAGGCTGCACCATGACCGAAGCTCAACTCAATTCCCTGTCCGAGCGAATCATCGGCTGCGCATTCACGGTCTCAAACACCTTGGGAGCAGGCTTTTTGGAGAAGGTCTACGAGAACGCCTTGGCTCACGAGTTGCGACTGTGCGGAATCGGTGTTGAATCTCAACTCCCCATGCGTGTGGAGTACAAGGGAATCGTCGTCGGAGACTACTTTGCTGACCTGCTCGTGGCAGGAGAAGTGCTCGTGGAAATCAAGGCGACGAAGAACAACCATGATGTCGTGACTTCCCAATGCTTGAACTATCTCCGGATCAGCGGCAAGCCACTCTGTTTGCTGATCAACTTCGGTCAGTCTCGAATCGAAGTTCGGAGATATCGAGCGGATTCATTTCGGAGTCAACCGGAGTGATCGCCGCGACAGGAAGCAGAGCAATGGCCGCAGATGAACACAGATGAACACAGATTTCCAGAAGGGCGGGCGATGTTGACACATGCCCCCTTCAACCTTCAATCCTCAACGATCCTCCGGATGAACACTCGCACAGACAAAGACATCACCGGCCCGCCCCACTCGCTCACCCGCAGCGAGCGGGGGACGTAAGTCTCCCGTGCCGGATCGACGTGTAAGTCGGCAACCGGTGGCTCAAAATTCAACGCACCCACAACACGGGGGACTGACGTCCGCCCGCTCGCTATCAACTCTCAACCCTCAACGGTCTCCACGATGAACACTCCCGCAGACAGCGATAACACAGGCCCGTCCGCTCTCGACACAGCTGCCATGAAGGCCGAGGCTCACGACTTCGCACAGACGTTCGAGGCGGTTCGCCTGGAGATCGGCAAGCTGATCGTGGGGCAAGGCCGGGTGGTCGAGGCGGCGATGACGGCCCTCTTTTGCGGCGGCAATGTCCTGCTCGAAGGGGTGCCGGGACTCGGCAAGACCGAACTCATTAAGGCGATGTCGCAGGTGCTCGACCTCGACTTCAAACGTATCCAGTTCACCCCCGACCTGATGCCCGCTGACATCGTCGGCACCAACGTCATGCAGACCGATGAGAAGGGCCGCTACCAGTTCGAGTTCCGTCCCGGACCGATCTTTACTCAGTTGCTGCTCGCCGACGAAATCAACCGTGCGACACCGAAGACGCAGTCGGCCCTCCTCGAAACCATGCAGGAAGGGACCGTCACCACCGCTGGCACGATTCACCGACTGAAGCAGCCGTTCTTCGTGATGGCCACCCAGAACCCACTGGAACAAGAGGGCACCTACCCGCTGCCCGAAGCCCAGCTCGACCGGTTCCTGTTTAAGATCAACGTGCCGTTCGTGTCGCTCGGAGAACTCAACGAGATCGTCAACCGCACGATCCTGAAGCAGCAGGTCTCACTGAAGAAGCTGCTCAACTCCGAGCGAATCATGCAGCTGCGCGAGGTTCTGCAAAAGGTGGTGGTGGCCGATCCGATGCGGGACTTTGCGTGCCGGTTGGTGCTGTCAACGCATCCCGAATCCGCCGAGGCACCGGAGGGGGTGAAGCGTTTCGTTCGCTGGGGAGCCAGCCCGCGCGCGGCTCAAGCCCTGATCCGCGCGGCCCGTGTGAGAGCGCTGAGCCAGGGGCGCGCGCACGTGTCGTTCGACGACATCCGTTACTTCTCGAATGAAGTCCTCAAACACCGCACGCTGCTGAACTACGACGGCCAGGCCGAGAACGTGCAGGTTGGGGAGTTGATCCAGCAGTGCGTGACGAACGTCGGGGAGAAGGCGGCGTGAAGAGGGTTGATCGACAGCGAGCGGCAGGCCTGAGCCTGTCGAGGCTTGGGACGGGCCAATGGGCCCGTCCTACGGTGTTTGGGCCTGCGATTGGAACTCTTGCCAGCGTTTTTCCCAGAGGGCGGTTAGTTCCTGGAGCTTATCGGGGTGTGTGGCGGCGAGGTTTTTCTGTTCGGCTCGATCAGTGGTGAGATCGTAAAGTTCCCACGGCTCGTCCTGGGCAGCGACGAGTTTCCAGTGGCCGACGCGGATCGCGCGGTGGCCTTCGTGTGCCCACCAGAGTTCACGGACGGGGCTGTCGATGTCCTGGCCGAATTGGAGAGCGACTCCGGGACGCGATGGAGCGTCCCCCGATGGTTGAGGTCCGGTCACTCCGGCCAGCCCCGTCAGCGTCGGCCACAGGTCGATGACATGCCCTGGCTGATGTCGCAACTTGCCCTTGGCCTTGACCAGCTGCGGCGCATGCACGATCAGCGGAGTGGCAATCCCGCCCTCGTGGACCCAGGTCTTGTGCCGACGGAACGGCGTGTTCGACACTGTCGACCAGCCCGGCCCTAGGCACAGATGTGTGGCCGCCGAGCCCGGTGCCGCAGCCGGATCGTGCCCGTCGTCGCGGACCATCATCTCGGCAGACGCCCCATTGTCGGAGAGGAACATCACGACGGTGTTCTCCCACTGCCCCATGTCGCGAATCTGTTTGAGTAGGCGTCCGACCTCCTGGTCGATGCGGTCGACCATCGCGGCGTGAATCGACATCTTGGTCGCCTGGAACACCTGCTGCTCTGGGGTCAGTTCAGCCCAGGGGATCGGGCGATTGACCTCGCCGGGGCCGAACAGGGCGATCTCCTTCGGGAAGGGGTACGGCGGGCCGACCTCGCGCTCGACAGCTGACAGCTCTCCGGCGACCAGTCCGATCTCCTGCATTTTCTTCCAACGAGCCGCGCGAATCGCATCCCAGCCGACGCGATAGGTGTCCTTGTACTTGGCGATGTCCTCGGGCAGGGCATGCAGTGGGAAGTGCGGAGTGACATACGCGACATACTGAAAAAACGGTTGATCGGCATACTTCTGGGAGTGGTCCTGCAGATGCTCAATCGCCTGCTCCGTGATGTAGCGGGTCGAGTAATAGCCCGTGTCGGGAGTCACCGCTGGGAGCTTGATGTCGTCCGCGGAATGGCCTTTTGGATGGAAGTTGCGACCGCCGTCGTCCAACCGATAGGAGCGGTCAAATCCAGCGGCGACGGGCTGGCTATCGACATGCCACTTGCCGGAATGGTAGCTGCGGTAGCCCTGCGGCTTGAGGGCCACGGGAAGCAGCGGTGCCCACTCGGGGCGAGTTCCTTGGCTCCCGCTTTTGACGCCGGGAATCTTGTCTCGCCGAATCTGCTGGGCGTAGTAACCAGTGAGCAGCGCGGACCGCGTCGGCCAGCAGCGAGCGGTGTTGTAGAAGTTGGTGAACCGGAGTCCGCCAACTGCCAACGAGTCCAGATGCGGCGTTTGGATCTCGCTGCCATAGCACCCGATATCGGAGTACCCGAGGTCATCGGCCATAATGACGACGAAGTTCGGACGAAACGGTGCGGCTCTGGGGGCGGCCTCACCTGCGAGTCCGGGCTGGACGAGCAGCAACCCGAGGAGAAGGAGTAATGGGAGCCTGAGCCATTGAACCAATTGAGTCATTCGGGAGATTCCAGATCAGTGAGCCAAGATCGCTATGACAACGTTGCAGCAAACTCAATTCGTTCGTTCAGTCAGGTCGGAATGAATTCCGGCCTCCGCCAGATCAATCGGCGAGAATTCAACGCGATGGTAGATTTCGCTCATCGGGATCGTGACCCCGACGGAATGCAACGTGGCAGAATCCTCCAGCGTCCGAGTCTCACGTAAGAGCCAGTTGCCATCGGGCTGCCTCTGAAAGACCTCGACACGCGGCTCGGCCTGGGAGACGAGAACGTATTCTTGTAACGAGTCGATTTCCCGGTACTGAGCCGATTTCGTGCCTCGGTCGTACTTCTCGGTGGAGTCAGAAAGGATCTCAATCAGCACCCTGGGCGTCAACAACGTATCAAACTGGTTGTCCAAATACCGAGATGGCTCGCAGTGAACGACGACATCCGGGTAGGTGTACAGCCCGGTGGCCGAAATGTGGACACGCAAGTCGCTGCCCACGGCTTGACAGGGACTTCCATCGAGACGCTCGTTCAACCGCCGAATCAGATTTGCCTGAATCGTATTGTGAAGGCGACTGGCCCCCGACATGGCGAACATTTCTCCCTTATAGAACTCGCTCTTGAAATCGGACTGGCGTTCGATTTCCAGGTACTGCTCGGAAGTCAGCTTGCGGAGGGGAACTGAGGACATGCCTGGGTCTCGGTGAAAGGTGCGGCGTTTCGCTGCGCAGAGGCTGCTCGGCAGTGATCAGTATACAGGATGAGAGGCTTGCGGATCGATTCTCGTCGAAAAACTCGAATCGCCCTCGATCCATAGTCCCGCGATTTCCCGCGTTGAGATCGATATCATTTGACGGTTCAGAGGTGAGAGTCTTCAATACCAACCTCTGCCATCACCGCCATCTCGCACGAGTCCGCATGTCCAGCTCATCACTTCGATCGATCGAAGACAAGGTCTACACCGGAGAACGCCTGTCGTTTGAAGACGGCATGTTCCTCGAAGAACACGTCGATACCCTCACGCTCGGACAACTGGCCAACATCGTGCGCGAGAGGAAGAACGGGAACTTCGCGTACTACAACACGAACATCCATCTGAACCCGACGAACGTCTGCGTCTATCGCTGTACGTTCTGCGCGTTCCGGTCGGACCTTAAGTCGGACAAGTCGTACGTCTTCTCGGATGACATGGTTCGCGAGCGAGTGCTGGAGGCCAAAGCCAGCGGCGCGACTGAAATCCATGTCGTCGGTGGGCTGCACCATCTGAAGAAGTTCGAGTGGTACGTGAACCTCGTGCGCGTGATTCACGAGACCTGGCCGGAGATCCACATCAAGGCGTGGACAGCTGTGGAGATCAACTGGTTCGCCCACTTGACCAAGCAGCCGTACACCTGGGTGCTGGAGCAGATGCGGGACGCCGGGCTGGGGAGCTTGCCGGGCGGCGGGGCCGAGATTTTCGACCAGTCGGTCCGCGAGCAAATCTGCGAGCATAAAGCCGACTCGACCAGCTGGATCGACATCCACCGGGCCGCTCATCAACTGGGGTTGAGGTCCAATGCGACGATGCTGTACGGGCACGTCGAGCAAGCCAAGCACCGCATCGATCACCTCTGCCAGCTGCGAGCCTTGCAAGACGAGACTGGTGGGTTCCAGACGTGCATCCCTCTGGCGTTCCATCCGGAGAACACCGGCATGGCCTATATCCCCAAGCCGACGGGGAACATGGACCTGCGGATGATCGCGATCTCGCGGCTGATGCTCGATAACTTTGACCACATCAAGGCATACTGGATCATGCTCGGGGAGCAGATTGCCCAAGTCGCGCTCGGCTTCGGGGCGGACGACATCGACGGCACCGTGGTCCACGAATTGATCTACCACGATGCCGGGGCGAAGACTCCCGAGGGATTGCCGGTGGAGCAACTCCTCCGCATGATCCGCGAGGCGGGCCGTGAACCGGTGGAACGAGATACGCTCTATCGCCGCGTGATCCGCGATGGGGCCCGATGGACAGTCGGCGAGTCGGTGATGGCCTAGTCAACGAGATGATCCTCCACGGAGGATTAAGACCGCATTCGAATGGAATCCGCAGTCGCTGAAAGGCTCTCGATCATTCCACAAGTATGCTGGTGAGGAGAGTCCGAACTTGTCTTTGCAATCCGAGCCAGCATCTCACGGACTGTCTTCGATAGCGGGCCGCTGGATCGGCACCGACGAGGCGGGTTACGGACCGAATCTGGGGCCGCTCACCATCAGCGTGACCGTCTGGGATCTTCCCGCCCCGGCCACAGCATTTGATCTCTACGCAGCTCTGGCGGACGTGATCGATCGGGAGTCGGATCGCGGAGCAACGCGGCTGCATATCGCCGACTCGAAACAGGTTTACACCCCGTCTCGTGGGATCGCTTCGCTGGAGACCAGTGCGCTGGCCCTGCTCGCGCAGACCGGGCCGACCCCGCGCTCGTTTTCAGAACTGGTCACTCGCCTGACGGGCGTACCGCTCGTGGCGGATGAGGGGGAACCGTGGCTGCGAGAGGGGGAGATTTCATTGCCCGTGGCTGCCGCCTTGCCCGACATCCAGCGGCTGGCTAGCGACCTGCATGCCGCGTGCCACTCCACCAGAGTCCGGGTGGCCGCTCTCCGCAGTGACATGGTCGAGACCCCGCGATTCAATCGTGAATGCCAAGGGGCCGGAAGCAAAGGCGTCGTGCTGTCGCGGACAACCTTGAACTTACTGGAGCGAAACTGGCCTGATGATGGAGTCCCGGCACTCGTCATCTGCGACAAGCACGGGGGCCGCAACCAGTACGGCACTCTGCTTAGCGAAGCCTTCGGCGATCTCTTCGTCCCGCGCCTCGAAGAGTCCGCCGGATGCAGCCGCTACAAAATTCGCGGCGGCGAAGTTCGCTTTCAAGTCCGCGCTGAGCAGTACCTCCCCACAGCTGCGGCTTCGATTCTGTCGAAGTACCTGCGTGAGATCGCGATGGAGCAGTTCAACCACTACTGGGCCACTCGAATTCCGGGGATCAAACCCACAAAGGGATACCCCGAAGATGCCCGGCGGTTTCGGAAGGAGATCGCCGCCAAGCAGCTCGAATTGGGGATCCCGGATGCGGTGCTGTGGCGCGAGCGATAGCATGGCAGCAGACTGCCCTCACCCCCGTCGTCGGACATCGGGCGAGTCAGAGAGAGACCGCTGGCCAGAGTGCGGCGAAGATCAACCCGGTGAGAGTGGCGAGTACGGCACCGTCGAGCAGTTCCATAGCGATTTTGCGGCGGAACCAGAACACGTGAGGGAAGTGCGCGGCACAGTGCGTCAGCAAGCCAGCGGTCGCGACGAACTGAAACACCTTCATGAAGGCCGCCCCCGGATCGAGAGCGAGCGAAGCCAGGTAAGCGATGCAGAAGGCCGCTACGAAGAAGAAGGCCAGCGTGCTACCGATCGCCTTCCCCATGTTCATCGGCCCCTCCCACAGCACCAGCATGCCGCGACACTTCTTGACCTTCAGTTGATACTCCTCGCTCGCCGCTTCTGCCCCCCCGACAGCGAACGGCACCATGTATTGACCGGGAGTGACTCCCCGACTGACGATCAGATCCTGAAGGTCATCTTCGACGGGAATCTTCGTCCACTCTGGCTTGTGATGCGGCAGGATCATCCACGCCAGCGTACACCACACATGCGTCGCCAAGCCGGTCGCCACAATGGGCATCCACAATTGATAGACAGTCATGAGGTCCTCTCCGGGAAAGGTCTGTGTGAGAGGATGGTAACCTCGACAGCTGTCCGGGCTCAACCGGATGCCGTGAAGCCCCAGTTGCTCCATTCGAAGAGGTGAGTAAAAAGCAGCGGAAGAGTTGGTCCTCCTCGCTAAAGACGACAGCCTTTCCGGAGTGTGCCTGACTCTCTCTCTGCCGCACACCGAGTGCAGGGCCTCTGCCGCAGAACACTGAAATAGGTACACAGATCGCACAGATTTTCACAGATTGGCAACAGGCTGCGGCAACGACCCCGGGTAAGCGGTCGCATTCCTCGCCTCTGAATCTGTG
>JAYSUV010000736.1:0-23985 GCA_043718945.1 Planctomycetota bacterium | reverse complement strand
TGAGTCCGTGTGACTGAATGCACACGGAGGATCGTCTCTTTCTCAATTTGCCGAAACGCCAGTCTGGAACCCGCTTTGCAAGCCAAAGTGGCGCTGTCCAATTAGGCTCGATTCGCGAATCGGAACAGGTGATGAACAAAGTCTCTGGACTCTGCCCCAGAGCCAGCCGTGTGAACAAATCCTGCTGGGTCTGAAAGACGTTCCCCTGAAAGACGTTCCCCTGAAAGTTGTGAACGCCTGCGACGAGTTGGTGAATGGCCATCAGTCCGTATTCCTTAACTTCCGTAGACGATGTTGTGAGACTTCTGGCGGTTCGCGACCGAGTTCGGCGATGGTCTACACCATCGGGCGACTTCACTCGACCCGGTACAGATGCGTCGCCGTGCGCAGATACAACGCCTTCCCAGCCACGGCGGGAGACGCCATGAAGCCCGCGTCGAGGACGTTCTTGGCCACTTCCTGGTAGGTGTCCCCCGCTTTGATCACAGTGCAGAGACCCTCTTGATTGCAGAAGTAGAGGTGCCCCTCGGCGGCAATGGGCGATGCGGAGTAGTCCCCCCCGAGACGCTCGAACCAGACATCCTCGCCAGTCTCGGCGTTGACACAGCGGACGATCCCCTTGTCACTGACAAAGTACAGTCGCCCCTCCAATGCGATCAGTGATGGCTTGTTCGGAATCTGGCGGTCGGACATCCATGCGGTATGAGTCTTCGTCACGTCCCCAGCTCCACCCAGCTTCACCGCGATCAGTCGTGACTGCATGTAGCTGGTGGCGATGAAGACTTTGTTGTCCATCACCACCGGACGCGGGACGGTGCTAAACCCGAGTTGGCCATAGCCAACCTTCCACAGTTCGTGACCATCGCGGGCGTCGTACCCGTAGACCCAATTGGCAGCTGGAGAGATGACCAGTGACCCGGCATCGGTTTTGATGACGAGTGGGGTGCCGTATGCCTTCTTAAGGTCGGGTCGCTCGTCCATCTCACCCGAGCGTTTGGTCTCCCACAGCATCTCCCCGTTCTTCGGATTCAGGGCGGCAATGAACTGCCTGTCGGTGCCGTCGAAGTGAATGATGAGGCGGTCATCGGAGAACACGGGTGAAGATCCTGGACCGTTCTGGTGATCGACGCGGATCGAATCGTTCCGCCACAGCACCTCGCCCGAGGTGCGGTCGACACAGGCAGTCCCGTACGACCCGAAGTGGCAAAAGATCTTGGTGCCCGCGATGACCGGGGTCGGCGAGGCGTAGCTGTTGAGGCCGTGCTTCGGCTCGGGATGCGAGACCTTAAACAGGTCGACGGTCCGTTCCAACTTCCCGGTGGTGCGGTTGATCTGGATGGCCTGGAGCGTCAACTCCCCAGCGAGTTTGAGACCCTGTGGGTTCTTGATCTGCGCGAGGCGTTCCTTCTCTTCCTCGGGAGTCAGCTCGCGGGTGATGGCGGTCGTGACCCACACTTGATCGCCAGAGATGACCGGAGAGGAGTGCCCCTCGCCAGGGATGGCTGTCTTCCAGGCGATGTTCTCGGTCTCGCTCCAGCGAATCGGCAGTCCGGTGGCTGTCGCATGGCCTTGTCCGCCTGGGCCTCGGAACTGAGGCCATTCATCGTCTGCCGACAGTGGATGTTGTACGCCCAAAAATAGAGTCAACACCGCGAGGATGAACAGGCTAGGTCGTAGACGCATCTCAGCAGACTCACAGAGTGGGCGGATCGATCAATCACACGAGGTCGGGCACACCAGACGCAGGAGACCACCAACAGAACAGCCCAAGTCGTCCGAAGGCGGCCTGGGCTGTTACAAAGCGGAGTACGACCGCAAAGTCACGAAGGGTTAGTACTCGACCGAGATCGCTTCACGACCATTTCGGGTACACAACGAACGGAATACGTTGGTGTCGATCGTTTTGGAAAGGTTCCTCGTCGATCCATCCATCATGGAGAAGTTCGCGACATCCCCATGAAAACTGCCAAAGCTGAAGAAGTGGATGTTGCCACCGCTGGCACCAGCAATCGGCCAATGAGCATCGAAATTCGGCTGGTCATCGCGAGCACGCGCACAGCAGGCATAATTGTCTCCCCAATACCCACCGAACAGTGTTTCCCCAAACAGAATGGTTTGAGTCTGTCCATCCGTGACATCGCGGAAGTTGGTCTGGCTGTTGCGGTAGAAGATTCCGTTATTCAGCGGTGCATTCGGGTCGTTGGTGGCCCACCAGCCCATGTTGCCCCGATAGCTGGTGTATCCCAAATCTTGCAGCCGGGCCGCCGGATAACTGGAACTGGGACAGACATAGGAGGCCACAGGCACCTGGATCATTCTCCAGTTGTTCGGATCGTTCTTCGGGAGTGAGAAATCCAGCAGGACAGTCCCCTGATCCATCTGGGACAGCATCAACGCGTGCCAGCCGAAGTACCCGCCCAGTGACCAGTCCGTAAGCGTCAGCTGCTGATTCTTAGCCAGCGGCAAAATCACAGGGCTGGGCATTTGGAATGGGAAGTCTGCCACTGGAAGATTGACATCCTCGATCCACCCCGACGGCATCGTGTTGTGAGTGTCGTGATAGTTGTGCGAGGCCAGCCCGAGCTGCTTCATGTTGTTCAGGCAGCTGCTGCGGCGGGCGGCTTCACGCGCTTTTTGAACGGCTGGCAACAGCATGGAGGCGAGCAGAGCGATGATCGCGATGACCACCAGCAATTCAATGAGCGTGAATCCCCGAGGGGTGCTCACCGACCGTGGACACAGAACTCGACGAGATTGCATGACAACTTCCTGAGGAAGACCTCGACCCACACTCGCCCCCGCGTCTCTGGACGCATGCACTCGGGCAGACTGATCTAGCGAATCTATCATACCGCTGTCCAATCCAATCATGCAAACAAACTGATCCAGCGGGAGGATTTTTTTTGTGTGCGTCAGACAAGTGAGCAGCCCGCGACTTCTGCCCCCTCTCCCCACGGGCGACACGACTTTCAGTGGGGACATCACTGTGGGGAGAGGGCCGGGGTGAGGGGCCCAGAGCGAGCGGCGTGGGCCCCCTCACCCCGGCCTGATGAATCGGCGTTGTTTCTGTCGAATGATCTGTGAACGGTCAACGATTCCCAGCCACCGCATGGAACAGCCTCCACTCCATCGAGTCGCGATCGCCACAGGCCAGCTCCTCAATCTGTGTGAATCTGTGAAATCTGTGTACAAAACCTGCTTTTGGCCAAAGGGATCCAGATCAAGGGTGGTACGCAGATTTCACAGATTTGCACAGATTTGATGTCAGGCTATGCACTCGTTCGGAGGTCGTCAAAGGGCTTGGGTGCGTCACAAAACCTCGTTCGCTGAGAGGCTGCAAGCGGCCCAGTGTCTGGCCGTTTCACCAGGCCACCCCAACCCTCTCCCCCACAGTCGAGTTCACTCCCAGGGCCAAACCGAATGTGGGGGAGAGGGGGCAGAAGCTGGCAGCTGCTGACTTGCCTGACGCACACACAAGTATTTTATGGGTGAAGCCCCTACTCCAACGAGGCCACCACCACCGCCTGCCCTTGATATTCCACGCGGTCCCCGATCGCCAATTGCCGTCGGCGGCGGGTATCGGTTTGGCCGTTCACTTGGACCAGACCCGATTGGATGGCGACCTTGGCCTGCCCCCCGGAATCGACCCAGCCCACGATCTTCAGGAACTGGTCAAGGGTCAACTTGCGGGGTGTTTCTGTGTCTTCGGAATCAGGCATGGCATCTCAAATCTGAGCGGGGGCGGGACTCCACAGTAGAGTAGCAGATATCGGCCGAATTCCCCTCGGTCCCTCGTTCCGCTGGGGACAACAAATGCTCAAAGCTCCGCTTCGCCCACGAGCCAATCACCGTTTCACCCAGCTCACATTTCCAGAGGAGTACTGGTTGGAGGACGACCATCCCAGCACGAGTGAGATCCCCCAGAATGAAGTGGCTTGGCTAGCAGCGAACAGAGCTTCGGGGATATTCCGTCCCAAGCAAATCTTGGGGCGGAGATCGTTATCTACGACAACTCAAGCACCTTCTTCATCCGCGCAGCGACATCCTTCAGGACATCTTCCCCACCGCCGCCGACTTCTGAGGTCGCCCACCCGTCATAGCCGATTTCCGCTAGAGCAGTCAGTACCTCGGGCCAGTCTTCGCTGCCCTCACCGATCTTGCACCAGCTCTTCTCCATGTGATAGCCCTTGAAGTCAAACTTCACCATCCGCTGGCCGAGCTTGCGAATCCAGGTCGCCGCTGGCACTCCGTACTTCAGCATGTTGCTGCAATCGAAGTAGGCCGCCACCCACGGACTCTGGAACGAGTCGACATACTCGATCAGCTGTTCCGGGGTGGTGATGAAGTTGTTCCACACCGTCTCGATGCTGACCTTGACCTTCAATTCCTCAGCCAGCGGGAGTACCTTCTTGACTTCGGCCTGCGAGCGATCAAAGCACTCCTGATAGGTGGCTCCCTCTTTGACCACGCCGGGGACAAGCAGCGCGGTGTCGGCCCCGAAGAAGTGAGCGTCCTTGATGGCGGTCTTGAGCCCTTCAACCCCCTTGGCCCGCACTGCGGCATCGGGATGAGACAGCGTGTCCTTCCAGTGAACCGAGTCGATCGACCCGTGCATCACGATCCCAGTCGCCTCGCAAGCCGCCTTGAGCGCGGGGAGGTTGATCCCGCTCGGGCTGTCGATCTCGACCCCCTGGAATCCGAGCTTCTTCACCAGTTCCAACTTGGCCCGCTCGTCACCGTCGATGCCAATCATCGAGTACTTCACCGCGATCTTCAGCTTCGGTCGCTTCGGAGCATCCGCTGCGGGCAGTGAACTGGCACAGGCTCCGATTGCCACAGCTGCGCTGGTGCCGAGGAACTGACGACGGTCGAGTTTGAGTGACATGGGAGGCTCCAGGATTGGTGTAGCAGTGATTGGCAATGTGGGGCAGGAGGGGCGTGACTACGTCCCCTCGGACTGAATCTGATCCGCTGTGAACGCGACCTCGACCAACGTGGTCACACCATTCCCACTGGGCGAGTGCCCCTTGCGTAGCTGGACTCGCCAGAGCAGGTCACCCTGCAGGCGGTCGATCCCCTCTTCGGTGGTGGGGATGTAGGTCTCTAGCGACTCACCCGGTTGGAGTTCTTTGCCGAGCTGTTGTCCGGCCATGTCCCAGTCGCTCGATTGAGGGTGGTCGAAGACGAATACCAGCGGGTAGCTGCGGGGCTTGTCCTGCTGATGCACCAGGAAGTTGTTGGCCCGCACGACATCCTGGGCATCGCAATGGCGGCGGAACACCAGATCCGCATCGAGTGGGACAATCGCCTGCTCCTTCGATTCATTGGTGAACTTGACCCACAGCTTGAGAACCGGTGCCGACTCGTAGTCCTTGAAGTCTTCACTCTTCGAGAAGTGCTGAAACTGGATGGTGCCGCGCGTGACCTTGAGGGGTTCCACTCGGAGATTACCATACCGCTGATGGTCGCCGAGCTTGAGAGTGTGCCCGGCTGGCAGTTCGGTATTGATCTTATAGATCGCGACCTTGCCCGGTGGAATCGGCTTGAGATCGGGCAAGCTCTCCAGCTGGCCCGCCTCCCGCGCCTTGGACAGCATCATCAGCAACGTGACGCACAATGCGGTGACCAGCAGGGCGTACCCGCCGAGAGCGAATAAGACGACGCGATTCCCCGCCGGTGCCGGTGCCGCCTTGGCGACTGGAGTACTACCAGTTGTCGAGGGAACTATGTCCGAGAACCCTCCCGATGTGACCGATGACAGCGACAATCCCGAGTCATTCAGTCCCTCCAGCGAGACCTCGGGGGGATCGGCGGTGACATGTGTATCGTCGCTCTCCAAAGAGAGCGGCTCGGGAGTCGTCTCGACAGCCGGTGACTCTGGCTCGGCAGACACCGGTCGGCTAGGGAGTGAGAATTCGGTTATCACCGTGTCCTCGTGGGACTTGACGGGCTCTGTCTCGCTGGCGGCTGGCGGGGAGAGGTCTCCCTCCTTATCGGTCGGGAAGAACAGTCCCCCGAGCGGGTTCTGAATCGCGTCTGGAACTGAGGGGCTTTCTGATTCAACCGAGGGATTGGTCAGTGCCGCAGCGAACTCGGGCGTTCCCTCAAAGAGTGCCTCAGCTGTGTTTTCAGCGGGCAATGTTCCCAGCGGACTGGCTCCAAAGTCCTCGGGGAAATCTCGAAGCTCCGTGCGTCCACGCACCAGGATTTCTGTGTCGCCCCCCGAGATGTTCGGCAACTCACCCGGGGGCTGCACTTCGGGGTTCACCGGGGTGGCAACGGGAGCATCATCAAAAATGGAACTGGAGTGTCCGTCGTCGGGAACCTCGTCGTTGACATCGTCCAGAATTCCGTTCCGCACACCAAGAGACTCGATATTGGCGGGTGGCGATTCTGGAGCGGACATATCCTCCGGCGGCACGGGAGGCTTCTTCGCCGGACTCGGTTCATCAAGAAAATCAAAGTTCAGGCCGTCACCATGGGCGGTCATGGAATGTCTGTCTATGCGAGTGGGTGAGACAGCTGGAGGACCAATGTCAGCCGTCGACTTCGGAGCCGAAATTCCCAAGTTCACAAATCATACTCTCCGGGAGACGCCTCGACTGCAACTCAGCAGCGGGAAGGAACGGAAATTCGCCCCAGACGCGGACTCGTCCCCGCTGTTGAATTTCGGCAGCGTTGGTGGCCGTCGAGGGGTCATCCGCTTCGCTCAAACGATTGAGAATCACCCCCGCCACGGTCAGCCCACGATGTCGAATCGCCTCAATCGTGAGCAGCGTCTGGTTGATCGTCCCCAGCCGATTCGGGGCCACGATCAACACCGGTAGCCCAATTCGCTCGGCGAGGTCGGCGTTCAGCCAGTTCGTCGAGATCGGCGAGTAGAACCCGCCTGCCCCTTCGACGAGGACCAGCTCGGCTCGCTCGGCCAGCCAGTGATAGCCGCTCAGGAGCAGTGCCTCATCCACCTCGCGACCTTCCAGAGCGGCAGCTGCCGGGGGGCTGAGCGGGGCGAGAAATGTTTGGGGGCAAAGTCGCTCGCGAGGGAAGGCGGCATTCGTGGCGGCGTGTAGCGCCTCGACATCGGACCAGATAGGCTTCGGGCTTCGGGAGTCGGGCTTCGAGGGGACGGGATATGCCGCCCACTCTGCTCCCTCTCCCCCACATTCGATGTGGCTTTCAGTGGGGACTCGACGGGGGGGGGGAGGGTCGGGGTGAGGGGGCCAGACAATCGAGGGCAGCCCCCTCACCCTAGCCCTCTCCCCCGCAATCACATCGCAGGGTTTGGCGATGTCGCTCGCGGGGGAGAGGGAACCGGAATCAAGGCTCCCGCCGAGCCGCGCGCGACCCGCGACGCCCATCCTGGGAATCGACTCGCTGGACACCCCCTCTGCTCCCTCTCCCCCACATTCGACAGGACTTTCAGTGGGGACTCGACCGTGGGGGAGAGGGTCGGGGTGAGGGGGCCAGACACTTGCGGGAAACCCATCGCGAGCGTCGCTGGTCGCTCGCAGCTCGGCAGGAGCCTCGCCCTCCCCAGGAGCTTCGCTCTCCCGAGACGTGGCTCCAGAGCAGACCGGCTTGTACGCCGCGACGCGGGCCAGAGTCGCCTTTTGCTCCGCAAAAGAGCGTCCTTTCGCGGAGCGAAAGGCGACACTCCGCGCCAACAGACACGTACACACCGTCTTCCCAACGCCCGTGTCAGTTCCGGTAATAAAGAATCCTGACCCTACCATGAGCGGACCACACCGTACTCCCGAAACTCATCGAGTGGGGCATCGAAATCCGGCGCAATCCACAGGATCTGATCCTTGGCTGTCCCGGCTTGGCAGGGAGTGGTCGTACGGTCAGCCTTTCTGACCTGAGCCCATGGTTCGCCGCAGTCGACGATCAACATCTCCTCACCAGGCAGGAGTTGATCGATCAGTCGCGGCAAATCAGCTTGGGCTTCCGCCAAGGTAATGGTTGTCATGGCAATCTCACCGAAAGGACGGACGGGTTCAGTATAGTCCTGACCATTGTTGGCAGGTATGTCAGTCGTCGCGGTTGACTCAGAGATGCGCTTAGGCGAGTGGCCAGACTTCGCGTACCCAGAGACTTCCGAAGTCTCCGAAGACTTCGGAAGTCTGGCGGTCAGTTTCCACTGGCCGCTCGCCTCACATCTCCCATCCCGGACGATACTCCCGCTTCAGCATCCCCTGCGCCTTCGGGCTATTCGCCACCGTCATCGTCGCCCCGTCCCACTCCAGCTTCTGCCCCGCCCGGAACGCCACCATCCCCAGCAGCACCGACTCGGTCAGCGCTCCCGAGTAATCGAAGTTGCACAGTGTCGGCGACCCGGTCTTGCAGGCGTTGATCCACTCTTGGTGATGGCCGACCGAAGCGGCGATCGTCTGCGGCGGGGCCTTGAACTCCTTGTACTGCTCCTCGGGGAAGAGCCGGTAGCCGCCGTAATCGGCGAACATCGAGCCTTTGGTCCCCTTGAAGTAGATCCCTGAGCCGGGGAACTCGTGGCCGTCGTGCTTGTTCTCGGTCATGTTCCCATCGGTCCAGGTCATCTTGACCGGCACCTGCTCGCCTCGTTGCGGGAACTCCCACACGACCTTCATCCCGCGCGGGCAGGTCTCCGCATGCACAGCCGGTCCGCTCGCTTCGACAGTCGTCGGATGCCGCAAGGCCAACGCCCAGAACACGAGGTCGATATAGTGGCATCCCATGTCACCGAGCGTTCCATTGCCGAAGGCCCACCACCGCCGCCAGTTCGCGGGTAAGTAGGCCGAGTGATACGACCGAGCTGGAGCTGGGCCGAGCCACTGCTCCCAGTCGAGCTCCTTCGGCACCTCGGGCGTGTCGGTGGGGAGTTCGCCGCCGCCCCAGTCCTTGTTGACCCACACTTGTACTTCGGTGACGGGGCCAATTGCTCCCGATTGGACCACCTCGACCACGCGGCGGTAGTTATCGGTGGCGTGAATCTGCGTCCCCATCTGCGTGGCGAGGTGATGCTCCTTCGCCGTCTGCGCCATGATCCGCGTCTCCCACACCGAGTGCGCCAGCGGCTTCTCACAATAACAGTGCAGTCCCCGCCGCATGGCCCACAGCGCAGCTGGGGCGTGCATGTGGTCGGGCGTACTGACGACGACGGCGTCGAGTTTCTCCTTCTCGATCATCTGGCGGAAGTCGCGATAGCGGGTCGCCTTGGGGAACTGCTCAAAGGCCCGCTTCGCCGAGCGATCGTCCGCATCGCACAGAGCGACGACGTTCTCGCCGCCCACCCCTTGCAGGTTGTCGAACCCGCGACCTCCGGGGCCGATGACGCCGACATTGAGCTTCTCATTCGGCGATGGAGCTGCCCACGCCGGACGCGATGAGGCGACATGCCACCCGGCTGCGAGGGCTGCCGTTTGGGCGAGGAAGGCACGACGGGAAGAACGCATGGGGCGAGACATGGGAGACCTCCGAAGAGAGCGGGGACACATCGGACCTCGCTATTGGATCAACCTCGCTGCCGGGAATCCAGTCGTGAAAGGAGAACGGAATGAATTCCGTTCCGCGACTGAGGCAGTGCCTGCACGGGTCTCTGTATCTCGTGCATCCGCTATGGGGGTGTCATGTGCGAATTCAATCATGGCTGTCGATGACGGTGCTTGTGTGCGTCAATGGACGCGAGTGGTTGTGCCGATCGTTGACGGTGGCGGGGTCAGGAGGCTTGGCGGATGGCCCCGGCGGGGGGAACCGTCGCCTCGCTGTCTCTGCTCCGATCCACGCGATGGTCCATCCCCTCAAAGCTCCACGTCCACCTCGGTCGGGGCCATCCGCCAAGCCTCCTGACCCCGCCACCCGGGTGTTTTCCTGACGCAAGGCCACAAGTGGCGCTGTCCAATTAATCCAAGTGGATGGCCAGGCCGCCGCTTAGAAATGGCTCGACGCGCAGCCTTGGTACGACTGGAGCAGCGGGCTGTCGCACTTGCTGCAGGAGGCGTGTCCGGGACTGAGTGAATTGAGCATGCGGGGTTCGCCGCTGTGGTACGATCGGTCGGCAGGCGAGACCGAATGGGCGACCGATGTGATGTTCCGCTCGCCCGCCGCGTGGGCGAAACTTGATCCCTCGCTGCTGCGGCAGGCGATGACGACGTTCGGCAGCCGGGACGTGATGCGGTTCCTGGGTCGCACCCGGCTCCCGACAGGCGAAGGCATCGATTCCCGATTCGAGGGCGAAGTGGGAAACGACCTCCGCCAACTCCCTGCCTACCGCCAAGCCAGCAGCACGAAACTCCAGGATCTCGCGGTGTAAAAGATATTCTCTCCGGCTGAGAGGATACATTACGTTTGCAGTGCAGAGCTTTTCTCCTCGACCGGGCATCGGTGTGTTCATCGTCAAATGCGATACCTACTCTTCTGACGTACATACCCAAACCCCGGCATTCGGCTCGCGGTCTTGACATTCCCCCGCAGCACCTCAACATATAGGGGAGACCGGGTCGCCTGCAGCGGCCCGATGATGTCGTCGCCGGGCAGGGGGTTCTTGTCGAGGTGTGACGAGTGCCTACACAGGACTGATTTGATGAGTGGACCAATTGTACGCACCGGGGCGACCCCGGAATTTTGGAAGAACTGGGACAACGTGTTCACGAAGGGCGGCAAGGCCAAGAAGGCCCACGATCTGGCGGCCAAGAAGTCGATCACCAAGCCGCATATCAAGAAGGGTTCCAAGAAGGGCTAAGGCCCTCTGAATTCACATCACGAATCCGGTCGAACCTCGGCTCGATTGCTGAAAGCCGTCCAAACAGGACGGCTTTCTCGTTATGAAACAGGCACTTTCGCGGACTCATCCACACTTCCAATTCCCAAGCGTCCCGCTGGTCGATACATTGGTAGTGACTGATTCTTCCACCGGAAGCCCTGCCATGAATCCCATTGACGACCATTTCCTCTCCCACACCCGCCGTCACTTCTTCAACCGCTCGGCCTGCGGCCTCGGGGCTGCGGCACTGGCGAACTGCATGAGTCCGCAACTGTTCGGGGAGGGAACTGCTCCCGCCGCCGGGCCGGACCTGACCGCACTCGGGTCGCTCAAGCAGTTGCACCACAAGCCGACGGCCAAGCGGGTGATCTGGTTGTTTATGGCGGATGCCCCGTCGCAGCTGGACTTGTACGACTACAAGCCGATGCTGAAGGACTTCTACGACAAGGACCTGCCGGAGAGCGTCCGCAACGGCCAGCGGATCACGACGATGACTTCGGGGCAGACGCGGTTTCCGTGTGCCCCGTCGATCTTCAAGTTCGCGCAGCACGGGCAGTCGGGCGGGTGGGTCAGCGAGCTATTGCCGCACATTTCAACCATCGTCGACGACATCACAATCATCAAGTCGGTCCACACCGAGGCCATCAACCACGACCCGGCGATCACCTACATCCAAACCGGTAGCCAGATCCCCGGTCGACCGAGCATGGGGGCCTGGACCTCGTACGGACTCGGCAGCCCGAACAAGGACTTGCCCGCGTTCGTGGTATTGATTTCGCGGCTGGCGAATGGGTCGTCGTCGCAGGCCCTCTTCTCTCGCCTCTGGGGTTCGGGGTTCCTACCCACGAAGCATGCGGGAGTCTCGCTGCGGTCCTCGGGCGATCCTGTACTGTATCTGACCGACCCAGCGGGGGTGGACAAGGCGACACGCCGCAAGATGCTGGATGGTCTGGCCGACCTGAACCAGCAGCGGTACGAAGCGATGGGCGACCCCGAGATCACCAGCCGCATCTCGCAGTACGAGATGGCCTATAAAATGCAGACATCGGTGCCGGAACTGGCTGATATCTCGAAGGAGCCGCAGTCGGTTCTCGACATGTATGGCCCCGAGGTCACCAAGCCGGGGACGTTCGCCTACAACTGCCTCATGGCCAGACGGCTGGCCGAACGCGGGGTGCCGTTCACGCAGGTCTTCCTGCGTGGGTGGGACCATCACGGCGGCCTGCCCGGAGCGATCCGCAACCTCGCCCCCGCCACCGACCAGCCGAGCGCCGCCCTTGTGAAGGACCTCAAACGCCTCGGCATGCTCGATGACACCCTCGTCGTCTGGGGTGGTGAGTTCGGCCGCACCGTCTACAGCCAGGGCACACTCACCCCCGACAACTACGGTCGCGACCACCACCCCCGCAACTTTACGATGTGGATGGCCGGCGGCGGGATCAAGCGCGGCCTGACCTACGGCCAGACCGACGACTTCAGCTACAACATCACCGAGAACCCCGTCCACATCCACGATCTCAACGCCACCATCCTGCACTGCATGGGCGTCAACCACGAACAGCTGACCTACAAGTTCCAGGGCCGCGATTTTCGACTGACCGACGTGCAGGGGAAAGTGGTCACCGGCATCCTCTCGTAGGACGGGCACATTCAATCGTGGGACGGGCACATTTGCCCGTCCGTGCGGTTGTTCACGCAGAAGAGAACCCTCAATGACAACGAGACAGGCCATCGAGCAAGCTGTTCAACAACTCCCCGCGTCGGAGTTGGCCGAGTTCCGTCAGTGGTTTTCCGAGTTTGATGAGTCGGTGTGGGATCATCAGATTGAAAGCGATGCTGCGGCGGGGAAACTCGATGCCATGGCAGCCGAAGCGTTGGCAGAATACGAGGGAGCGATCCGACCCCGGCAGGGGTCACAGACATTAGCCGGTGGTTGAGCGTAGCGACACCACCGGAGATGCGGTCGGCGTCCCAATTAGCATCCCGGCAGGGATGCCAGCCGACTCCCGGATCTGTGCCGTCTTGGGCAATCTCAATCTCTCTGGCATCCCTCCGGGATGCAGTTCTATCAATCACCGACGGACCGGTGGTGTCGCTGCGCTCAACCACCGGCTAATGTCTGTCATCCCTCCGGGATGGTGGTCGCCAACGTCTCGGGGTTTGCGATTCGGAGTGCCCATCGCTCTTTCGCGGGGAGCGATTCCCGGTAGAATCAGAGCCGGGTGTCCACCGAGTCGCACTTGGCCCCATCCCACATCGCTTGTCGCACAAGGCCCATTCCCCATGATCACGTCCGTCCGACTGGAGGGCTTCAAGAACTTCCGCGATGCGACGCTGCAACTCGGCCCCCTAACGGTGATCGTGGGGACGAACGCCTCCGGGAAGAGCAACATCCGCGATGCGTTTCGGTTCCTGCACGGCATGGGGCGTGGGTATTCGCTGGCAGAGATTATTGGGGAGAAGTACGTCGAGGGCGGGGTGTTGGTTTGGAAGGGGATACGGGGCGGAATTCGCGAGGTCTGTTACTCAAGCTGGGATGAGTTCAGCCTGACCACACGGATTCAACACCACAAAACAGTCGAGCATATCATCGCAGTCAATGTTTCGGACTTCAGGTCTGGGCCAGTTGTCGTCCACGAGCGATTAGAGGGAGAAGGGGAGGCTGAATTATATTTCGCGCATTCAAAACTGGATCCTGGGAGCCCACCTCCCTATGCTATTAATATTCACGTGCGTGATAATTTCGGGAGTGGTTATGAATCCAAACAGTATCTCAATTCTCAACCAGTTCTCTCGCAGTACTCAGATGACGACACAATTGACATCGGATTTGATGTTGCTCAATACTTGGTGACACGATTGGAATCGATGCGATTTCTCGACCTCTCCCCCGATGCAATGAAGAACCCTTCGATACCGGGCCAGATCATTCTCGGTGATCGAGGCGAGAACCTCTCCTCCGTCCTGCAAGCCATCTGCAATGACGAGGACACCAAGCGGGCCATGATCGAGTGGGTCCGCCAACTGACCCCTCTCGATGTCAGTGACTTTGACTTCGTTCCTGACCAAACGGGGCGAGTGTTGCTCACACTCATCGAATCCACCGGGCGGCGCACTTCGGCTTACAGTGCGTCAGACGGCACGCTGCGATTCCTGGCGATTATCGCAGCCTTGATGGGACCGGACCCGGCGAAGTTCTACTTCCTGGAAGAGATCGACAACGGGATCCATCCGACGCGGCTGGCGCTGTTGCTGCAACTGATTGAGCAGCAAACGAAGCAGCGTGGAATCCAGGTCGTCACCACGACGCACTCACCGCAGTTGCTAGCGATGCTCAGCCCCGAAGCCCGTCAGCATGCGTCGCTGGTCTACCGGCTGGAGGGGTCCACCGAGGCCAAGATCACTCGCATCGTCGACATCCCTGGAGCGAACGAAGTGCTGGAGACCCAGAACCTCGGTCGGCTGCATGAATCGGGCTGGCTGGAAAATGCGGTGCAGTTCGCCAACGTGGTGGAGACGCCATGAACGTCCTCATTATCCCCGAGGATTTCCGCAAGGATCAGTACATCGTCGCTCCGCTGATTCGCAAGATGTTCGCCGAAATCGGTAAGGCGAACGCAAACGTGCGGGTCTGTCTCGACCCACTGATGGGGGGCATCTCGGAAGCCACCAAATGGGAGCGTATTCAAGAAGTCATTGACATGTACCCGATGGTGCAGGTCTTTCTGCTCATCGTTGATCGAGATGGAGTCGAGTCTCGACGCCTCGCTCTCGATAATCTGGAGAAGAAGGCTGCGGAACATCTTGGCTCGCCGAGTCGCAGACTCCTCGCCGAGAACGCCTGGCAGGAAATTGAGGTCTGGGCCATCGCCGGTCAGCCGCTTCCCAAAGACTGGAAGTGGGCCGACATTCGCCAGCACCGCGATCCAAAGGAAGCCTATTTCGAGCCTCTCGCAATCGCCAGAAGACTCACCAACGAACCCGGTGAAGGACGGACGACATTGGGACGAGAAGCCGCTGCGAACTACTCCCGCGTGCGATCAAAGTGCCAAGAAGACGTTCAGCGGTTGGAAGACCGGCTGAAGGCGGCGCTCGTTGCTGAGTAGGTTTGTCGCCTTTTTCTCCGAAAAAGGACGCTCTTTTGCGGAGCAAAAGGCGACGATTCCGATCTGGCTCCCCCGTGCACTCTGGCAAACGCAGTTACGCCACCAACTCCAGCGTCAGCCACAAACTGGGGTCGCCGTCGAAGGGGAACTCGGGGGTGAGGGCCAACGAGTGCGTGCCGAGTTGCTTGTCGCGCAGCTGGGCGAAGAAGCCGATGCGGGGCTGGGCGGTGGGGTCGAAGCCGGTGAGGGTTTTGGCGGGGATCCAGACCGCGAGGCGGTAGCCGGATTTGGAATGCTCGGAATAGACGAGGAAGTCGTCGCTGTCGGCGAGCTTGGCGTCTTGGCTGGCTCGGGGGACTGGAACGGGGATAACCACGGGGTCACGTCCCGACTCGCCGCCACCACTGGGCAACACGCACAGACAGTGACAGAACCGCGTCGCGCGGTGGACGTTCTGCGTATCCCGCGTATCGATCCAGAGCTGGAGGCCATCGGATTCGAGCGGTCGATCGGGGTTGCAGGCCCACGCCGATTGGCCGGTCACCTCGACGACAACGGCGAGTCCCTCGGTGTTCCACGCGGCCTTCCAGACGACGGGGATGCTGGCCTCTTCCAGCTGCCTGGGGACAGTCAGTTCGGCTTCCTGCGGCAGCGTCCAGAGCGGCTTCCCATTCCCCGGCAGACGATCAACACGCGGGACTGGGAGGATCCAGCGGAACTGAAGTTCGGGAGGGAGCAGCAGGGACATCGGGAGGTGTTCGCGTGAGGAGACAGGAGGCCCACAGTGGCCACATGGCATCGACTCTCGCGGGATTGATCCGAGAGGTCAAGCGTCGACGAAAACAACATGGGAAGGTTTGGCATCCCGTGAATTGAATGTTCAGCAGCAAGTCGCCCGCCATTCGATCGAAGATGTCTAAGGCTATCGCCCCCCTCAAACCGGGCGGACTCGCGTGATTCAAGTGGCCACCATATCGTCGTGCCTCTGCTTCCACTGGCCATATGTGAGCGACCTGAACAACACGATCCAACGACTCCTCACCGCCACAGACGGATGACCACCGTGCTGTCCCGCTGCCCCAAGTCCAATCTGATCCGCTCTCCTCCCGCAACAGCCGGGACCAGGGATCTTTCACGCAGTCCCAACAACCAAACCATCAAAGCACAACGGGACGTGGAACAAGAGGGGTATGAATCCAGCGGGTGAGGCCGCAGATGTCCTCTCTGTCATCGCGACTCTGCGCCTTGTCAGTCCCACTTCTACGGGCTGTCCCTTGGTCCGAACCCTCCCGGCTGGTAGCCTTTGGCGAAGTCTGGCAGTGAAATCACCGGGGTGGTCCCTTGTGGCCCGGCAGTTAGACTCCCACACACATGACTGGAACACCCCGCTGTGGCTGAAAAACGTGACTTCGATGAGTTCCTCGACAAGTTCCGGCGGCACCGCGAGCTGATGGTCGAGGAACTGCACAAGGTGGTCGTAGGGCAGGATCATGTCATCGAGCAGATCCTCTCGGCGATCTTCACGGGCGGGCATTGCTTACTCGTCGGGGTGCCGGGTCTGGCGAAAACGCTGTTGGTGAGCACGATTGCCAAGCTGCTCGATGTGCAGTTCAAACGGATTCAGTTTACGCCCGACTTGATGCCGTCGGACATCACAGGGACGAACGTACTGGAGGAGGGCGAGGGGGGCCGCCGCGAGTTTCGGTTTGTGCAGGGGCCGGTGTTCACGAACATCTTGCTGGCTGATGAGATCAACCGCACGCCGCCCAAGACGCAGGCGGCCTTGCTGCAAGCGATGCAGGAGCACGAGGTCACCGTCTCGGGCAACACCTATCCGCTGCCCGAGCCGTTCTTCGTGATCGCC
The DNA here is from genome assembly GCA_043718945.1 of Planctomycetota bacterium. Lineage (GTDB taxonomy): Bacteria > Planctomycetota > Planctomycetia > Planctomycetales > Planctomycetaceae > TH-plancto1. The sequence goes on along the minus strand of JAYSUV010000736.1, from coordinate 7,277 downwards.
ACGCAGAACCCGATCGAGCAGGAAGGCACCTATCCGCTCCCCGAAGCTCAGCTCGACCGGTTCATGTTCAACGTGAAGGTCGACTACCCCAAGCTCGAAGAGGAGGAACGCATCCTCACCTCGACGACGAGCGGGGAGCGGGCCGAGGTGAAGAAGGTACTCTCAGCCAAGTCGATTCTGTACCTGCAAAAGCAGATCAACCAGATCGAGGTCGGGCCGCTGACGATCAACTACATCGCCCGACTGGTGCGAGCGACGCGGCCCAGTGATGGGTCCGCCCCGGCGTTCATCAAAGAGATGGTCGACTGGGGAGCCGGTCCGCGCGCGGGGCAGTACCTGATCCACGGAGCCCGCGCGCTGGCGGCGATGGATGGACGCCCCGCAGTGTCGTTCGAGGACGTGAGACGAGTGGCGATCCCGGTCCTGCGTCACCGTCTGGCCCCGAACTTCCAGGCCCAAGCGGAGGGGTCCAGCAGCGATGATCTGATCGTGCGATTATTGAAAGAGATCCCCGAGCCGAAGGTGGCGAAGTACGAGTAGATCGCTCGGGACGGGTCGGGGGTTGCTCAGTCAATCTCGGTGGGGAGTGTTCGCGAAAAGCATGCTGGCGTACGCCTTTTTGACACCCACAAGCAGTGCCGCGAATCCAGAGATCGAGGTTTTCCTGTGGAGTTGGAGAACCGTCTAGAGCATTCCACAATTGCTTGTGCTCCGAGGAGTAGAACGGGACCCCCAGGTCCGTTCCGCCCGGACCTAGGGGGCCAGGCTACTGTCAGTTTCCACTGGCCGCTCGCCTGACCCCGATCTGAACCTGCTGCATCCCAGTGCCAGCTGTTCCGGATGATTCGAGGTCCGCCAGCTGTTGATTCAGCGACTCATTGGTCACCGTGCCGGGCTCATTTTCGCGAGAGCGATAGCCCATGTCACCAACTCCAGCGCACCCGGAGCGGGTCATTCGAACCCCATCTGGAGTGCCGATGCCAGCAACAGCCCGACCTGACTACGACCTGACCGTCATCACCGCGACCTGTCGGCGACCGGCGCAGCTGGCGAATTGCCTGTTCCAGTTTCGGCAGCAGAGCCTTGGCACTCTGCGGTGTCAGCACCTGGTCGTCTCGGACGGCGTTGACCCGCAAGCCCGTGCGCTCAGTCGGCAATTCGGGGCGACGTATATCGAACGACCCGAGCCGGGCGGGCAGTGGGGGTCGCTCGCTCGGGATGTCGGAGTTCGCGAAGCCCAGGGCCGGTATGTCTGCTTCTGGGACGATGATAATCTGTACGAGCCGCACGCGCTCGCCACACTTTTCGCCGCTGCGGTCGATGCTGACATGGGAGTCGTGCAGACGCGGTATCGCTGCCGAACTCGCGCGGGACAGGTCACGATTCCTCGGCAGTGGGCTGGCTCATTTCGGAAGGGCGATGTCGACACGATGTGCGTATGCGTCCGCCGCGAATTGGCGCTGCGGGAGCTGTGGGAACAACAGCTACCACTGAAGGGTCCGACGACCGACTGGCACTGGCTCAACCGACTGGAGCGGCATCAACCGCGTATTCGGTTCGTGCCGGTCGTGATCGGGTGGCATCTGTAGAACGGAATTTATTCCGTTTCGCGGCCGAGTGAAACGGTCGCTGCAAACTTCGGATGTTTTCTGGTCGAGCGGGGATGCTCCGCTGCGCAGAGCCTTCGCGTCGCAGCTAAACGATAATTCGTGGAGTATGCGATTTTTGCTGACACGATGAACTTCGGCTTCTACTCTTCCATGATCTCCTTGAGCGTTGGCAACTTGATTTTATCATAGTCGATCTCTTTCGCCGGGGCTCCGACATTGGTCGGCGGGATCAGGTCAAAGAAATTCTCGGCGGGCTCGGTCGAGTCTTCGTAGAGGTCGCTGTTCTCGGTCGGTCGCGTGCCCCAGGGGTAGCTGCGTGTGTCACCGAATCGCCCGAGCGGCCCGACCGCTTGCTGGCTCTCTTCGATGAAGTAGATGCCGTGCGTCTCCAGAATCGTGCCGGTCTGGCGTTCGAGCGCGGCCAATTGAGAGTTGTATTGGGTCAGGGCGTTGGCCTCGGCGGTGACGGTGTTGCCCCAGTCGCTGATCGCCTGAAACACGTTGAGAGGGTTTATTATTCCCGTTTTCCTTTGGCCCAAATAGTAACTGAGGTTCACGCGGGCGGCCAGGTTGGCCTCGCGAAAGGCGAGGTATTGTTCGTACTGCTGGTCGAGCGTACGCACGGTGGTGGCCAGAGTGTGCGTCGTGGCGTGGAACCCCTGCTTGAGGTGGATCTGGTCGCGGGCAATCACCAGCTCTTGCTGCCGCACCGCTGCTCGGGCTTGGCGCAGTCCGAGCGGCACCGAGAAGTTGACTCCCAGGGTCCAATCCGTGAACTGCCCGTTGCTCGATGAAAGCCGCGAACCCGTCGGCGTATTCCCACTCAATCCATTCCAGCGATACAACGCCACCGCATCCAGATGCGGCCGCGAGCCGTTCTTGGCGATCAACAGCTGTTGCGTGTCGGCTTCGAGAATCAGCTTGAGTTCAATCAGGTCGGGCCGCCGCTCTTCGGCCAGTTGCAGCATCTGATCCCAGTCGGGGATGAACCGTTCGTTGATCGGCGGGGTGGTGGGGATGTACAGCGTGCCATCTGAGGGAGAGACGCCGATCATGTTGCGGAGAGCGGCCTCACGCAGCAGCACGTTGCCTTGGGCAGTAATGACGCTGGCTTTGGTGTTGGCCATAGCCAGCTGGAACTGAGCGAGGTAGGCACTGTTCTCGCGCTCAGCCCGCATTTCGCCGCTGGCGAGGCGGATAGCGTAGGTCAGCTGCACCACTTGTTGCTTGCGAGCCAACAGTTCGGTCCGTGCGGCGACGAGCGACCAGTAGGCTTCGATGACGCCGCGGACATGCTCTTGCATCGCGTCCTTAAACTGGAAGTAGGAGCGTTCGGTGTTGATCGAGGCAATCACGATCGGGGCCAGGTTGAACTCGATCCCGCCGTCTTTGAGGAGCGGCTGGGTGTAGCTGACAAAGGTCGATGAACGAGTGAACGGGTTGAGGGCGAGCGTGCCCGGACTGACGGAGGTGGGAGTGGCATCGACCCCGAAGACGAAGTTGCCGCCGGTGAGATCGGTTTTGCTGAGCCGGGTGGTGGTGTTGAAGTTCCGCGTTTGAGACCCGGTAATCCGCGAGTTCGGCGGCAGCGGGTCGAAGATCGCCTGCGGGTTTTCCAGGACATTCCAGTTGTTGTCGACCGAGAGCAGCGGGTCGAAGCGGGCCTGCTGCTGGTCAATCAGGGTATTACTCAGCGCGACATCGTAGACCGAACGGCCCGAGTTGGTGGCTGTGACACCGCTGAGCACACGGACCACATCTAGGTTCCGCATCGAGGTCCGGATCGCCCCATCGAGTGCCAGCAACTGCGGCTCCAGATCGGCCATGGGTCTCGACACCGTTGAGGGGGCCAGGGCCGTGGGCATCTGGTAACGCGGGAGCTGATGCGGCTGGCGGACCTGGGTCGTACGACGTTCGGGGAAGATGGTGCCGATGCGGCGCTGGGCAAAGGCGGGCTCACACCATGCGAGCGTGACGAGGAGGATCGTCAGTCGAACACGAAACGGAATCGAGAACGGCTTCACGAAGAGTTCAACGCAAAGACGCAAAGGCGCGATGACGCAAAGGAAAACAGGACAGAGTCTCCCCCTTTGCGTCTTCGCGCCTTTGCGCCTTTGCGTTGAATTCCTAAATCTTTCGCCGCACCCTGTTGTGTGTACAGAATTTCTCTGCCAAAGCCGGGGGGTTGCAACCCCTGGGCTTTCTGTGTGCGCATCGCAACTCCGCACGATCGATCGCTGCGAAAGCCAGTTGCGGATTCTGCCGAAGATCATGCGTGGAGCGCTCGTGCGTGGAATCGGGATTCTCCCGCATCTCCATCGTCGCACGGTCGCTCGCAACTCCGGGGTTACTCCATAAGGCCCGCTTGTAACACCTTTGCGGCCTCAGTGAAGTCCGAAGTATCCGTCACAATCCCACCATCCCGCAAAACGATAATCCGCTTGGCATGTTTGGCCACGTTCAGATCGTGTGTGACGAGGATAACGGTAATGCCGTTCTTTTCGTTCAGGTCGCGAAAGAGGGCAATAATCTCGCGGCTGGTCTTTGAGTCGAGGTTCCCCGTCGGCTCGTCCCCCATCAGGATCGCGGGCTCATTCACCAGCGCCCGAGCGATCGCCACGCGTTGTTGTTGCCCCCCGGACAACTGGCTCGGATGGTGATCGAGTCGATTTCCCAGCCCCACCAGTTCCAGCTTCTCCACCGCCCTACGGTGTCGATCCGTCGACGACACTCCCGCCGAATACAGCAGCGGCAACTCGACATTCTCCAAGGCCGAGGTCCGGGCCAAGAGGTTGAAATTTTGGAACACGAACCCAATCCGCTGGTTGCGAATCCGCGCTCGCTGCGCAGCTGCCATTTGCGAAACCTCTTCCCCGGCCAAACGATAGCTGCCACTGCTGGGCCGATCGAGACACCCCAGCGTGTTCATGAGGGTACTCTTGCCCGACCCCGACGGGCCGATCAAAGCGATGAACTCGCCGTTCTCCACGGTCAGATTGGCGTTCTTAAGCGCCTCGACTTTGACTTCGCCCAAGTCGTAAACTTTGGAGCAGTCGCGAATTTCGATCAGAGCCAAAGAACCGGCCTCTTTCCGTCTGGGCTGGACGACACACGGGTGAGTGGTCGATTGTGACGTGAGGATGCGAGAAGGAGCAACCGTCGGGCAACAGAGAAGTCGCCTGGGGGAGCATCAGAAAAGTCGCCAGCCCTGAGATTCTGCCCCCTCTCCCCCCACAATCGGCACGGCTTTCAGAGAGGACTCCACTGTGGGGGAGAGGGTGGGGGTGAGGGGGCCACATCGCTCGTTTTCAGCCCCTCACCCCGGCCCTCTCCCCACAGCCACATCCTCCCCGAAAGTCACACACACAGTGGGGAGAGGGGGCAGAAGCACTCCACTGCCGACAATTCTGAAGCACACATCGCTGGGCTCCCAACCACCCGACACTTCGCGGCGAGCGACGTGCCGCTTACGGAACAGGAGTTGTCTGGCACGCGGCGAAGCGGAGCTTCGAGGAGATGCGGTCCCCAGCGGAGCTTGGGACCGAGGTCTGTCGATCAACCATCAACCCTAAACCATCAACCTCCCTATGCGAACTCTCCTCAAACTCCTGATCGTCCTCGCCATCCTCGGTGGTCTGGGGTACGCCGCGTATGGGCCGATTCAAGCCTACCTCGCCGAACGGAACAAGGTCATCTGGCGTACGGCCAAGGTGGAGCAAGGGAACATCATCGCGGTCGTGAACTCGACGGGGACGCTCAAGCCGAAGCTGCAGGTCTCCATCGGCTCGTTTGTCTCTGGCCCGATCAAGGAACTTCATGTCGAGTTCAATCAAGAGGTCAAAAAGGATCAGTTGCTCGCCCAAATCGACCCTCGCATCTACGCCTCGAACGTCGCCCGAGATACCGCCTCTCTGGCGAACCGCGACGCGGATGTCTTCCGCGTCCAGGCTCAACTTCAGCAGGCCATCCGCGACGAAAAACGCGCCATCGCCCTCCGCGAAGAGGACAAGACCTTTATGGCCCAGGCGGAAATGGACAAGTTCATGTTCACCCGCATCGGGCTCGAAGCCCAGCTCGCCGTCGCCAAAACCTCGATCGCGCAGGCCCAGGCCACTCTCGACAACTCCCAGCTGAATCTCGACTACACCGACATCCGGTCCCCCGTCGATGGCATCGTGATCGACCGCAAGATCGAACCCGGGCAGACTCTCGCCGCTGCTTTCCAGACACCCGAGTTGTTTATCATCGCCCCCGACATGCGGGAGGAGATGCACGTTCACGCGAGTGTCGACGAGGCGGACATCGGGCAGATTCACGCCGCCAAGCTGAAGAATTACCCCGTGACGTTTACGGTCGATGCCTATCCGGATGAGCTGTTCGCGGGCCGGATCAAAGAGATCCGTCTCAGCTCAACGACCACCCAGAACGTCGTCACTTATCCGGTGATCGTCGGGGCACCGAACCCCGATTTGAAGCTCCTCCCCGGCATGACAGCCAGTCTGTCGTTTCAAGTCGACGAACGGGCCAATGTGACCAAGCTGCCCAATGCCGCGTTGCGGTACTATCCGGAAGCGAAGTATGTCCGCACCGAGGATCTCCCCATCCTGGAGGGGTTGGCCAGTAGCCAGCCGACCGAAGCGGAACCCTCGGGCGAGGCCAGTGTCGGGTCGGTCGTGGCCCAGTCGGCTCGTGAGCGTGCCGACTCCCGCAAGAAGCGCAGCCAGCGCCACGTGTGGGTCGCCGAGGGACAAAAGCTCCGCGCGGTCCCCGTCACGGTCGGCCTGACCGATGGGAGGTTCACTGAGGTCGTCGCGGGCGAGATCAAGCCGGACCAGCTGCTCGTCACGGGCATCCAGCCCAAGGTCACGGGGGTGCCGTAGTCCCGCGCAAGACGTATCGTGGCATCGCTGGTATGCTTCCCGATGGCGGTGGCCCCCACCTCATATTCACGTCCCAGGAACTCCCAGCTCGCGATGGCACGGACGCTCACCATCATCAGTGGCGGACAAACCGGTGTCGACCGGGCGGCACTTGATGCCGCGCTGAAGCTCAATGTCCCGGTCGATGGCTGGTGCCCCCGCGGACGAATTGCCGAGGACGGTGTCCTGCCCGAGCGTTACCAGCTGCGCGAGACCCCCTCTGCCCGGTATCCCGAGCGAACCGAGTGGAATGTCCGCGACTCGGATGGGACGCTGCTGCTGCCGTATGGTCGACTCCTGGGCGGGACGGGGCTGACCGCTCGGCTAGCGGCCCGATATGAGAAGCCGACTCTGCGCATCGACCTCGCCGACCCGTCCGACCGGCGGAACGCAGCCTGTAAGATTTTGGCATGGATGTCGGAGGCTGGGATCACCCGCCTCAACGTTGCGGGGCCACGAGCCAGTTCGGCTCCCGAGGTGTACGACATCACCCAGCGAATCCTGCTGCGGTTGATCAAGAAAAATGCACTGAGTGGCACGGCGCTAGCCGCCGGTTCCCCGAACCGTTCGCGGTCTGCAGAACCGGCGGCTAGCGCCGTGCCGCTCACGAACCCGCCAAAAAAAATCCGCCGACCGAAGTCGACGGATCTCGCGGCACTGGCCAGTGGAGACGAAGGGAGTCGAACCCTCGGCCTCAGCATTGCGAACGCTGCGCTCTGCCAACTGAGCTACGTCCCCGGCGGTGTAC
>JAYSUV010000735.1:0-24003 GCA_043718945.1 Planctomycetota bacterium | reverse complement strand
CCTCGCCGCCCCGTCGCGCACCGGGGAAAGGGGAAAACCAAGGATACGTGGAAAACCATCAATAAAATCAACAGGCCGTGATGTCCGCCCGCTCGCTGTCGCATTGTGGAATTGCCAGCGAGGACTACTGGGACGTACAGTGGCGGGCGTTAAGGAAAGCCCTTGCCCGTTCTCCCGCTCAGGTGCCCGCCGATGAAGACCGCTACTGGTACGACTGTCATCACCAATGGACAGATCATTGACGGCACGGGCGCGTCACCGATTCCGAATGGGATCGTGATGATCCGGGATGGCCGACTGAGCTATGTCGGTCCGGCGAATGACGCCGACACGATCCCGTACGATGCGAAGCGGATCGATGCCCAGGGCGGGACGATCATGCCGGGGCTGGTCGAGGCCCACTTCCACCCGACCTACTTCAATGTGGCGGCTCTGGAAGACCTCGACATCAAGTACCCGGTGGAGTACGTCACGCTGCTGGCGGCGGCGAATGCCAAGCTGGCGCTGGAGTGCGGATACACTTCGGCTCGCAGCGGGGGGAGTCTGTTCAACATTGATGTCTGGCTCAAAAAGGCCATCGAGAACGATTTGGTCCCCGGCCCACGCATGGCCGCCAGCGGTCGCGAGATTTGCGGTGCGGCGGGGTTGATGGACTGGAACCCCGACTACCGCAAGATCGGCATGGAGGGGCTGGTGCTGCTCATCAATGGCCCGGACGAGGCCCGCGCAGCCGTCCGCAAGCTCGTCAAAGACGGCGTCGAGTGGGTCAAGACCTACCCCACCGGCGACGCCGCAGCCCCCGATGTGAACGATCATCACACGCTCTGTATGACGTTCGAGGAGATGTACGCTGTGGTCGCGACGGCTCACAACCACGGGATGAAAGTCACCGGCCACTGCCGCGCGACCGAGGGGATCAAGAACGCCCTCAAGGCCGGGTACGATGCCATCGAACATGGCACGTTCATGGACGACGAGACGATGGAACTCCTGCTGGCCCGCGATGTGCCGGTGGTCCCGGCCTTGTACTTCGAATTGGCGAGTATTGAGAACGGCCCGGCGTTTGGCATGGGGCAGAAGGTGATCGACGGACACCAGGAGACGCTCGAAGGCGGGGCGGAGTCGGCCCGCCGCATCCTGAAGGAGGGCGGTCGTCTGGGCATGGGCGGCGACTACGGGTTCGCCTGGAACCCGCACGGAGACTACGCCAAGGAGCTAACATTCTTTGTGAACTACGTCGGATTCACGCCACTGCAAACGATCCTGTGTGCCACCAAGACCGGGGCCGAGATCCTCGGTCGCGGCCACGAACTCGGCACGCTGGAGGTCGGCAAGTTGGCCGATGTGCTGATCGTGGATGGCGATGTCGCGAAGGATATCTCGATCCTGGAGAAACGCGAGAAGTTCATCGCCGTGATGCAGGGCGGGATCATCAAGGCCGGGCAACTCGCTTGATCGAACGCGAAAGCCCTGGGGTTGCAACCCCAGGGCTTTGTGCCATTGAAAACTAAGAACTGAAGACTGAGAACTCCCCCAACATGCCGACTCCGACCGACCTCCTGTCACTCTACCGCACGATGCTCACGATCCGCCTCACGGAGGAGGAGTTGGCCCGTTGTCACCAGCGCGGGCTGGTGCATGGGGCGTGTCATACTTATGTCGGGCAGGAGGCCATCGCGTCGGGCGTCTGTGCCCACCTGACGGCGCAGGACACCGTCTTCAGCACCCATCGCGGGCATGGGCATGCGCTGGCCAAGGGGATGCCGCCGCGCGACTTGATGGCGGAACTGTTCGGGCGGGCGACGGGCTGTTCGCGCGGGCGAGGGGGGAGCATGCATATCTTCTCGCCCGAGATCGGCATGATGGGGACCAGCGGCATCGTCGGGCCGTGCATTCTGCAAGCCTGTGGCGGAGGATATAGCTCCAAGCTGATGCAGACCGGGAACGTCGGCGTGGCGTTCTTCGGCGACGGGGCGGTGAACAACGGAGCCTTCCACGAGGGGCTCAACATGGCGAGTATTTGGAGGCTGCCGGTGTTGTTCATCTGTGAGAACAACCAGTTCGCGACCGAGGTGCCGTTCCAGTATTCCAGCGGGATTCCGGATGTCGGACGGCGAGCGGCCAACTACGGATTGCCCGGCATTGAGGTGGATGGGAACGATGTCCTCGCGGTCCTTGAGGCGGCCCGAGAAGCCGTCCAGCGGGCGCGCTCCGGAGGCGGAGCGACCCTCATCGAGTGCAAGACCTACCGCACTCGAGCCCACGCCGAAGGGATGGGCGACTTCACCTACCGCACCAAGGAAGAGGTCGAAGCCTGGAAGAAGAAGTGCCCGATCGCGCGGCTGCGTGCGAGGCTGCTCGCCGAGTTCCAGATCGCCGAGGCCGACATTGCGCAGGTCGAGACCGAGATCGCCCAACTGGTGGCGGAGTCCAAACAATTTGCGGAGGCCAGCCCGCCGCCCGACCCCGCGACGGCCATGACGCACATCTACGCCGCGCGGACCTCACCGCCCGCGAAGGAGCCCGGACCCGGCTCGGGCCGCGAGATCACGTACTCCCAAGCCACGCTCGAAGCCCTCTCCGAGCAGATGGCCGTTGACCCCACAATCTTCGTCATGGGCGAAGGGATCGGCGTGCGTGGCGGCAACTTCCGCACGACAGCTGGTCTATTCGAGAAGTACGGACCAGTCCGGCTGTGCGATACTCCGATCAGCGAGCGCGGGTTTGTGGGCCTCGCCTGCGGGGCGGCGATGACTGGGACGCGCCCGGTGATCGACTTCATGTTCGCCGACTTTGTACTCGATGGCGTCGGCGAGATCGTGAACCAGATCGCCAAGATGCAGTACATGTCGAGCGGGCGACTGAAGATGCCGGTCCTGCTGCGCGGCTGCATTGGCATCGGGCATTCCGCTGCCACGCACCACTCGGGGAGCTACTACGGGATGTATGCCCAGGTGCCGGGCCTGTGCGTGGTGGTGCCATCGTCGGCCTACGATGCGAAGGGGTTGCTCAAGCGGGCCTTGCGGTGTGAAGATCCGGTGTTGTTTCTGGAGCATCGCGAGATTCTTCAGACCAAGAGCCCCGTCCCGACCGAGGACTATGAGATCGAGTTCGGCCAGGCCCGCATCGTTCGCCCCGGTCGCGATGTGACGGTAGTGGCCCTCGCACGCATGGTCCATCTCACGCTGTCGGTCTGCGACGAATTGGAGAAAGCGGGCATCTCGGTCGAGGTGGTCGATCCGCGTACGGTGGTGCCGCTCGATGTCGAGACGATCCTGGCCTCGGTCCAGAAGACCGGACGACTGCTCATTGTCGACGAGCCGCCCGCCTCGTGCGGGTTCGCTGCCGAGATCGCCGCTCAGGTGGCCTCGCGCGGGTTCGATGACCTCGACGCCCCGATCCGCCGACTCACCGGAGCCTTCACGCCAACACCGTATAGCCCCTCGCTCGAAGCGGTCGTCGTCCCCGATGCGAAGGCCATTGCCTCAGCTATCCGTCAACTGGTGGAGGAGTAAGCATGGCTAGCGAAGTGCGATTGCCGAGACTGGGTTGGTCGATGGAAGAGGGCAAGTTCGTCGGTTGGCTGAAGGCCGATGGCGACCGAGTCTCGGCGGGTGAGCCGCTGTTTGAACTGGAGGGGGAGAAGGCCCTGCAGGAGGTGGAGTCGCTCGATGCCGGGGTGCTGCGGATCTGCCTGAACGGCCCGAAAGAAGGGGATGTGGTCCAGGTGGGGGCGTTACTCGCGTACCTCGTAGGTGAGGGCGAGGCGGCTCCGTTTGAAACGGCAGGTGCGAGTCCGATACCCGTCATCACTGCGTCCGCATCCACAGAACCACCACCTGCCTCTCCATCAGTTCGACGCATGGCCCGCGAGGTCGGTGTCTCGTTGCAGAGTGTCTCCGGGTCTGGCCCTGGAGGGCGGATCATGGCGAGTGATGTCAAAGGGGTCGACAGCGGCGGCGGGTGGCAGGGTCAGGAGGCTTTGCGCATGGCCCTGTCGAGTGCGTTGCCTGCGGCGAGTACCGGGCCTTTCGCAAAGCCTTCAGACCCGGCCACCCGGGTCGCCGCGAAAGAGCGTCCTTTTTCGGAGAAAAAGGCGACAATCGCCTCGCCGCGTGCGAAGCGGATCGCCCGCGAACTGGGCGTCGACTGGACCCGACTCACAGGCAGCGGAGCCAATGGGCGCGTGCGCGAGCGCGACGTACGAGCGGCCACAACCACGGGCCTGCGGTCGATCCCGATCACCTCGCGCCGCCGCACGATCGCCCAGCGGATGGTGCAGAGCTTGCAACAGACCGCCCCGGTGACGCTCACGCGGCGCGTCGATGCCACGGCACTGGTCGCCACGCGGAATCACTATAAGTCGACCGGTGTTGCGGTCGTCCCGGCCTATACCGACCTGATCGCCAAGTGCGTGGCCCAAGCCCTGTGCGAGCATCCGCTGCTCGGGGGTCGCTGGGCCGATGACTGCATCGAGTACCCCAGCGAGGACGGCATGCACATCGGCATCGCCGTCGACACCGAGGACGGGCTCCTCGTCCCGGTCATGCGCGATGTTGCCCGGCGAACGATCCCCGAACTCGCCGCCGAGTTTCGGTCGTTCGTCGAACAAGCACGCACGGGGCAGCTCAAAGCCAACCAAATGCAGGGAGCGGTGTTCACGATCACCAGCCTCGGCTCGTTCGGCGTCGAGGCGTTCACGCCGATCATCAACCTCCCCGAGACCGCCATCCTCGGCATCGGGGCGATCCGCAAGGAACTCATCGTCCTCGACAACGGCAGCTTCGCCGCCCGCGACCAACTGACCCTCAGCCTGACGTTCGACCACCGAGTGATCGACGGGGCCCCGGCAGCGCGGTTCCTGCAATGCGTGGCCGAGGCATTGCAAGGAAATCAGCGATAAGTGACATCGAATGACGACTCAATCGCGTTTTCCACGATTCGAAAACCGTTTCATATAATTTCTGTAAGCTGCGGTGACTTCCACTTCAGACAACTCGACTCGTATGGTGTTATCTGGTGATACGTTCGTGCGTTTAAGCAATCGATGTCCCTTGTCTCCCGACGAGAACAAACCTCCTCGACCCTCGAACGCCTTTCTCACTGCAGCCAGAAAATGTTTGGCAATGTGATAACGGTTGTCTACGGCGGAGATCAGGCCACATTGAACAAACTTTGTCATTGCCGATGACAATTCACTGGTCATTGGAATGGCATGATTTGTCGCATCCGCTACCGAAATGATATCCGATAACTCGGCACCATCTTCGTTGGCAGCACAGTAGATTGCCATCAGGATCCAACCATCTTCCCATGTCCAGTCTATGTTGGATGCCATTTCGTTCTCTCTGGAATGGGAGGAGTAAGCCGTAGTCTGCGTCTGCTGTACTCTATACCTGAACCGCATTGCTTATCTACCGCCGCTTGGAACCACATACAAAGCGGTGGTTAGGCAAGAAACCTGCAATGGTGGGCCTGCGCCCAAAGCGGCTGGTCACACCCTACGAGTCGCGTCCCCGATGCGGTAGGATAGGTCGTGACGTACCGAACTGACTCCCCTCTGCCGCACCGGACTATGGCCGACACACCACCCGCGTCCTCCTCAGAACCCGAGGCCATCTCTCGCAATCATGCCGCGGCGGATATCGGGATTGTGGCCGCATTGCACATGGAGGTCGCCCCGTTTGCGGGGCGCTGTTTACCGGTGCAGTCGTACGTCGGGGAGAAGTTCCGGATTCAGGGGCTACTGCTCCACGACACTCGGCTGGCGGTCGTGGAGTCCGGGGCGGGAGCTGCGCGAGCGGCCCGCGCGACGCACACGCTGCTGGATGGCCACACGCCCAAGTGGGTGTTGTCGGTCGGGTTCTCGGGAGCGCTCCAGTCGCACCTGAAGGTCGGAGATCTGGTCGTCGCGAATGCGATTGTGAATGCCGAGGGGAAGGGCTTGAGTGTTCCCGTCCAGATGCAGTCTGCCCCGAGCGACGGTCTGTATGTGGGCAAGTTTTTGAACACCGACCAGATCGTGCGAACCGTCGCTGACAAGAAACAGCTGGGAGAATCGACCGGGGCCATCGCGGTCGATCTGGAGTCACTGGCCGTCGCTCGCGTGTGTGCGGAGCGAAATGTGCGGTTCATGGCGGTCCGGGTGATCAGTGATGATCTGTTGAAAGACCTCCCGCCAGAGGTGTTGACCGTCTTTGGCAGCACCGGGTTTGTGAGGGCGGGGGCGGTCCTGAGTGCCCTCTGGAAACGGCCATCGAGTTGGAGCGACCTGTGGCAGCTGCGAGAGCAGTCGGTGCAGGCGGCCGCTCGGTTGGGGTTGTTTCTACGGAATGTTGTGGAGCGGCTGGGGGAAGGGTAGTAGGGTCTGCTGCGGCCTGTATCGAAACGCAGTGATTCGAAAAGCCACGATGTCGTTATTGCATGTGATCTGATGTCCAAGGATCGAAAAGACTCTCGGGCCCCTCTGCCGGATCTCACACTTCTATCGACGAAACCTGCCCTTGAAGAAAAAAAAACAAAAAGGCCCGGTTTTTGCGTTAATTGAATTGATTCCGAGGGCGAATCAGACGTAGATCAAGGATGAACACACGTTTGGCCAGACACGCTCCGAAGTGAAGTTCGGATGTCCGTGGGGCGTTGCGGGTGGATTTCGGTCCACCGTCGACTGGTTAAAAGCCCTTGACAGGCTGCAAGTGATTCGGGAACAATGATTTGCAGCACCGACGTTGTCTACCGAGTTATCCCCGGCGGTTGCTGGGATTGTTTTCCCACTGTCACAAGTCTCGAGCACACACAGGAGTGGAGCAATGATGCCTTCTAAGCGTCACCGCGGATTCACGTTGATTGAGTTGCTGGTCGTTATCGCCATCATTGCCTTGCTGGTGGCCCTGCTGCTCCCCGCCGTACAGCAGGCTCGCGAAGCCGCTCGTCGGTCGGCCTGTCAGAACAACCTCAAGCAGTTGTGCTTGGGGCTGCACAACTACCATGATAGCCACAGGACCTTCCCACCAGGGCAGATCGCCAGTATTGCACCAAACGGCTCAAACGTGGTCGCTGATGGTGTCGGACGCTATGTGAATCCGACTGAGGCTCAGCTTCTCTCGAACCCCGGCATCGGCTATCACGGTACGAGTTGGGTCGTTCACGTATTGCCCTACATCGACGAAGCGTCACTCTACAACTATTGGAACTTCAACTGGAATGTTCGCACCAATGGAGAGCTCGGAATTATCCCTCCGGACTTGAGCGCTGCGATTTTTCCGCCGAAGACCGATCTGGAGGTCATGTACTGCCCTTCCCGCCGAACGGATATGAAAGCGTCCAACGTCTACAGCGGTACGGAGCGCATTGATGTGACTTGGGTCAAGGGTGGCAACGATTACGCGGCTGTCACTGGTGCGGGAATCAGCTTCAGTGATACCGCTCGTCAGACCTACTGGCTCACCCCTGTCCAACTGCAAGGGACAGTGACCAGTGCCGGAATTTCCCCGTACACACAACACAGCTTCAATGTGGGCATGTTTGGAGTCAACTCGTCCACCCGGATGGGGGATGTGACGGATGGGACTTCGAACGTCGTCATGGTCTCTGAACGTCGTGTGTTCTTGAATCCACTGGTGCAGAACAATAACCAAAATGTGAATCTGAACCTGATTCGCAGCAGCGATGGTTGGGCCTTCGGTGGGCCAGCCACATTGCTGAGCTTCCGGAATTCGCCACACACCGGACTGCACTACGATGAAGCGGACAGCATGCACGTGGGGATTGTCCAAGTGGGACTGGCCGACGGAACGGTGCATGGAGTCAGCGTGAATATCGACTCCCGCACCTGGCGAAACCTCGGCAACATGGCACAGGGCACTCCTGTCGAAACGCCATTCTAAGCGGAGTGAATCTTCAAAAATCAGGCAGGGCGGTTCCGCGACATTCGTGGAACCGCCCTGTTTTCATGTATGCTATCCTTGACTGTCCGTGATTTCGTTGAGGGGACAGTCCCCTCTGAACAATGTGTTTTCCCTCCCTGTCTCTCCGGTTGGCCGCCATGACGATTCGCGTGACCTGTGATCAGTGTGGATCGGTACTCAAGATCAAGGATGAACTCGCCGGAACCGACGGCAAGTGCCCGAAATGCAAGACTCGATTTGTCGTCCCGCACATCACCGGTGAGGAGGCTCATGGTGAGATTGTGTCCGAGGAAGCGACGGCCTCGCCAGCTGCGGTTGCCTTAGATGAGCCTGCTCCGACCGCAAAGGCGGCTTCAAAATCCGGACCGAAGTCCACTGAAAGACCTGCGGCGCTTGCGACAGACAAGCCGAAACGGAAGCCTGCCGAGGAGGAGGAATTCGACCCGGTCTCATTCTTAATGGATGGTCCGAAGAAGAAGCCCTCGCTGGATCCCGACCCCGTGCCTGCATCGCGCAGCCCGATGACGGAATCCAAGCCGAGCCGCAATGGTGGCGGCGGCGGTTTTTCGCTGGATGATGACGATTCGGCCCCGGAGCAGGAGACCGAGAAGCCCGCCCCCACCCGCAAGTGGGGAGCGAAGAAAGACGCTGCGGCCGCAGTGAGCTCGCTCGACGGCTCGAAAAATGCCGCGCGGGATCTGCTGGCCAAGTCGATGGAGGAAAGCCGCATCCGCGCCTCGGAAATGCCGGAGGAGCAGCCCCGCTTCAGTTTCGACTTCGCGGGTCTCTTTCGCGAGATCGGCGTGAAGGGCCTGGGTTCCGTAGCGGGCGTGATCGTGGCGGTGTTGGGAGTCTGGTGGGGCATGAACAACATGATCGGGACCCGGATCAGACTGCCTCCACTCGGCTATGTCAGCGGGACAGTCACTCTGGGTGGTAAGCCTGCGGTCGGGGTGAAGGTCTACTTCTGCCCTCTGGATCGTTCGATTGAAGGGGCCAAGGAGAAAAAGGAACACGCTCGAGATTCCGTCGGGGTCACCGACGCGGAAGGCCACTTTGACATGTACTACACCGCAGAAGCCGAGGGGGTCAAAGTCGGCGCGTGTCGAGTGACGATCGAGTCCAGTGATCCAGCCGTGGTGATTCCACGGAGCTATGGGATGGCATCCGAGCACAAGGTCGATGTCACCTCGGGATCGAACCCCCCCCAGAAGTTCGAGTTGTAAGCGGCAGGCAGTCCCGCTGGAATGAGGCCTGTGCCGAGACCCGGAACCGATTCCCGATGAAGATCGAATTCCGCTGCGATCAATGCGACCGACTGCTGCGTGTGGCCACGATCCATGCGGGCAGCGCGGTGGCTTGTCCGGCGTGTCGCATGGAACTCGTCGTGCCCGATGACGATCCCGTTTGGGAAACCGCCACTGCGGGCGCCCCACTGGCTGCCGAATCGGTCTGGAATCCGCAAACGGTGTCGCTCCAGAGCATCCTGCGGGACACCTGGACGCTCTATGTCGAGAACCTGTGGCTGCTGCTGGCCGTTGCCCTGATCGATATCTTGCTGTGGATCATCGGGATCGTGTTGATCTTTATTCCGGCTGTCGGAACGTTTGCAGTGTTGTTGAAAGCCGTGGGGCTCGCTCCCCCGCTTTCAGTCGTGGGGATGTTTCTCGTCTGGGGCCTCGGGTTCATGTACCTCATGAATGCCATGACCTGCAGCCAGACGAAGTTCTTTCTCAAGATCGCACGCGGTGAACCGACCAACATTTTCGACGCCTTCCACATCGGCTGGGGCCGGGGGGCGATCACGATGCTCCCCACGATGTTCTGCGTCATCTGCATGTTTGGCCTGGTGACATTCATTGTTCCGGGAGTCTTTGTGTATCTGTTCTTCTGGCCCTATATCTGGATTTGGGCGGATCGACAGACGGGGGGGCAGGACAGCCGCGCCTTTGTCTTGGCGAAGGATCTCTCCCAGCGCAACCTGGCGACATCGGTCGCCATTTCGGCCATCAGCATTGTCGTGACCATCTTTGGGTTCAAGCTGTTCGGACAGTCCTGGAATGGAGTCTTGAAAGCCGTGACCTACTTGAAGATGAGTGGTCAGGAGATCACGGGAATCGTCCGCTCTCCTGCCGAACCGAGCGTTCCGTACGAGGGAGTTGACCCGGCATGAAGCGCGTCATGATTGTCGCCGCTCGTCGGACTCCTTTTGGTCGGATGGGCGGCCCGTTGGCGTCGGTGACTCCTCTGGTGATGGCTTCGACAGCTGCCGGTGCCGCGCTGGGGTCCATCACACCCGAGGCCGTCGACCTCACAGTCCTAGGGAATGTGTACAGCGCTGGACACGGGATGAATCTCGCTCGGCAGGTGGCCGTGCAGGTCGGTGTGCCGCTCACCGCCCCGGCGTATACCGTCAATCTGATGTGTGGCTCCGGAATGCATGCAGTGGCTTTGGGGGCACAAGCCATCCGCACGGGCGAGGCGAAAGTCGCCCTCGTCGGTGGTGTCGAGTCGATGTCCCTCGCCCCCTTCGCCCTCCCTCGCCCGCCGAAGGGTCAACCCCTGAACCCCGAGTCGGCCCTCGACACACTCCCACACGATGGCCTCCTCGACAGCTTCTCTCATCAGCACATGGGCCAGACCGCCGAGACGCTCGCTCGCGAGTTCCAGCTGACCCGAGTGGAACAGGATGCCTTCGCCGTCAGAAGTCAACTCCTATACGCCGCTGCACACTTACGAGGGGACTTCCACGACGAACTGGTCCTCCTCTCGGGGATGACTCAGGACGAACCGCCGCGTCCCAATGTATCGCAGCTGACCTTGGCGAACCTGCATCCCGTCTTCGATTCCGCTGGGACGGTGACTGCGGGGAATTCGTCGGGACTGGCGAACGGAGCCTCGATGCTGGTGCTGGCCGAGGAGCAGCACGCTCGCCAGCAGGGATGGCCCATCCTCGCCGAATGGACGGATTGTGTGACAGTCGGTTGCGATCCCCAGCGAATGGGCTTGGGGCCGGTCCATGCGATCCGAGAGTTGTTCCGCCGACAGGGAATCAGCTGGTGCGACATCGGCACCCTGGAGATCAACGAGGCATTCGCGTCCCAAGTGCTGGCATGTCTGGGCGAACTGGATCTTTCACTGGATCTGAACGACCCCCTGAATCCTCTCGTGCGGTCCAAGGCATCCTCTCACTCGTTCAATGCCAGCGGAGGTGCGATTGCCATGGGGCATCCGCTCGCCGCGAGCGGAGCCCGCCTGTTAGTCCATTTGGCCTGGACCATTTCACGCGGAGAAGCCCGAAATTCGCTCGCGGCGCTGTGCATCGGAGGCGGTATGGGCATTGCTTCGCTGTTGACAGCCGCCAGTGAATCAACCATTTCATGAGTATGCCGATCACTGGACCGTGGATCGATTCTGCCGTTTGAGAACTGGACCTCGCCAATACTTCATTCGGGAACAACGAATCAGGCGGTGTGGCCTGTTTCGCAAGTTGTCGATTCCTGAATGGCTGCAAGGTATGAATCGAGTCGCCATGACATCCCTCCACGCGTCATGTCAAATACAGTTCCGCTGTCTCATGCTTCTCCCAGCCACATGGAGGGAATCCCATCAACGGTTATGAAATCGCCGACTTCGACGCGATTCCGGGTGTGCCCTGTCCCTGCGGACTCGCGAAACGGGCGTTTGGCGACCTGGCCGACTTTCCCGCCACGGTGCATGTCACCGAAATTCTGGAAACGGCCCGTTTGCATTACCACCGGACCCTCACCGAAGTCTATTATGTCCTCGAATGCGAGGCCGACGCCCGGATGCAGCTGGATCAAGAGTTGATTCCGGTTCGGGTGGGGAGTTGCATTCTGATCCGACCGGAAACGCGTCATCGAGCCCTGGGGCGGATGAAGGTGCTGATTCTGGTCCTTCCCAAGTTTGACCCGACCGATGAGTGGTTCGATTGAGAATCTGTTGCACGTAGTTTCGATGGACGCTCCCGCGAGCTGTACCAAGGAACCCGCCACTGCCCACGCCCACGCCCATTCCCACGGAGACGGCTGCTGCTCGCATCCGCCCATCGAGGGAGCCACCCCCGCAGCCTGTGCGACAGAACTCCCAGCGGGCGCGACACTGCTCGACGCCG
The DNA here is from genome assembly GCA_043718945.1 of Planctomycetota bacterium. Classification (GTDB taxonomy): domain Bacteria; phylum Planctomycetota; class Planctomycetia; order Planctomycetales; family Planctomycetaceae; genus TH-plancto1. The sequence goes on along the minus strand of JAYSUV010000735.1, from coordinate 11,961 downwards.
ACGAAGAGCAGATGATCGAAGCCCTCCGCAGCGTCATCGACCCCGAGCTGTTCATCAATATCGTCGACCTCGGTCTGGTCTACACGATCAATCAAGGGGACGAGGGCAAAGTGCAAGTCGAGATGACCCTCACCAGCCCCAGTTGCCCCGCCGGTCCGCAAATCGTGCATCAGGCGAAGACGGCGCTGGAACAACTCCCTGGCGTGACCGAAGCGAAAATCCGCCTCGTGATGTCCCCGCCCTGGACCCCCGCCCGCATGACAGATGATGCGCGGGACAAACTCGGCATTTTCTAGCGAGCGGCAGACTGACATCTGCCGCGAACGCGGTCGATGTTCCATCACCCGTACTGAGACGTGGCGGGTGAGAGGCTGGCTGATCGCCCGGTGCCGGATATGCTCGACGCGGATGCCCTCGGGCTGGAAATGGTGATAAACCCCTTGTTTCCCTCCCCTTCTGCACAGGGAGGAGCGGTGTGGCGAGAAATCTATTTTCGTCTGGCTGCCCTGGCTGCTCTAGAGGAGAGCCAGCTCAACACCGATGAGTGTTTGCACCAACTTCGTCAATTCACGAGGACTAAAGGGCTTGCCAATCAACGCGGAGACTCGCAACTCACGTTGGAGTAACTTGTCGGACAGCTCGTACCCCTTCGAAGTCAGCATCAGGATTGGCACATGATCGAACCGGGCGTCTTGACGAATCAACCGGCACAGTTGCAGGCCATCCATACCGCCCGGCATCTGACAGTCAGTAATGATGAGCGAAGGGGTCTCATGGCGAATCGCTTCGAGAGCGAGTTCCCCGCTCGGGTACGTTTCGATTTCAAACCCTGCCTTGCGGAGAGTCATGTCGAGGGTGCAGGTAATATGGGCGTGGTCGTCGCAAGCAACGATGCGGGCCGGAGACAGCGCAAACATCGTGTTCTCCCTGTGGATTGAGGACTTCACATGGAACAGTATCTCATCCGGATCAATCGGGGACTGGAGAGTCGTACTCGTCAGAAAATCATAAAATATCCCTCAGCTTTAAGAGGCGTTTGTCAGTAAAACGGAATAGGACGCTGTCTCGGACCATCCCATATGATCGATGTATTCCCTACCAGCCAATTGGGTCACATGGCCGGAGCAACTCCTCAATGCGATGCTCAACCGCTCACAGGGAATGTAACGCTCGTGCCAAACGACGGGGCAATGAACGAGTCACTGCTCACTCCACGCAGCCCCATTGTGGACCATCACCACCAGCCGGGAGGACTCCCTTTTTCGATCCCTCGGGGAGTCAGTTTGCTAAACCCATAGGCACCGCCGGGGGCGGGCTTGGCGAGCCTCGCTGGGATTTCGAGGTCATGGAAAAAGTCGAAATTGGGCTTCGACAAAGAGTTGACGTAATCCTGCGCCGATTGGCCTTTTTGCAGTGAGATGACAAAGGGGATCGCCCCGCCGATCACGGATTCCTGTTTCCACAGCACCTCGCTCCCGAGCATCAGGGTGACGGTCGCGATCTGCGGTGTCGAGGTCACCGTCTGGTCGGGGGCTCCCTCAAATTTGTAGGTCTGCTGCGCGGGCTGCCCGATGCTGGTCGTCCCGGTGAGTACCAGCGGACTCGTGTCATCCACCAGCATCCCGAGCGACTCAATGTGTTTCGACAGGGACGCCTTGATTCGCCCCTGTTCTTCCGGAGTCGCGGAGGTGTTCAGCACCAGTCGAATCTTGGCCCCCGGCTTCAGGACCATCGCGTTCGGGTCAATGGCCTCCGCCGCAGTCAACGCTTCGGGATGCGGAAGCTGGACGCCAAACAGGCCCAGCTGTTCCCGGTCATCACTCCGAAGGACATACCAGTATCGCCCCCCGCAGTAGACTGGCTCGACCTCGGCGGAATTCCCACGGGGCAGTTCGTAGTGCCACAGAATCGTGGACCGTTCCAGGTCGATCAGAAAACCGGCACCGACGAGGAGGTGACTGTCATCCAGCCAGAACATGGCCCGACCGAGGGGACCTATGTGCAGTGATCGGCTGAGGAATATCTCCCGATGAACTCGACCCTCTTTCAGATCGTAGACCATAACGCGCATATCCGACGCAGCTGCAACGTAGCGTCCCGTGGGATCGAACGCCATGACTTGGATGTCTTTGCCAGGGAGCTTGCCCAGCAGTCGTCCGGTGGGCAGATCGAGGATGTGCGCGGAGTTATCTTGGCCGACGGCCGCGAGGTACTTTCCGTTGGCGCTGATGGCCAGCTCGGTGGGGTAAAAGCCTCCAGGCAGGACGTACAGGGGAACCCCTGCCGAGACATCCCAGACGGCGACTTCTCGAAAGGGGAAGTACGACAAGACCGCATGCTTCTGACCAGCGAACTCGACTTTTGCGGGGGCATGCCCGACACCGAAGTCATTGGAGACGGGGTTCCACGCCCCCAGGAGTTCAAACCCGGCGTCCCCTTGCCGCCACATGCCGAACACTTCCTCGCGATGGTCCTCCGGATGAAGATGCGACGTGGACATCGCCAGAAAACGTCGGGAGGAAGGCTCGTAGGCACTGACCTGCACCGGAGAAGGGAACAGCTCCCCAGTCAGATTGCCATCCTTCAAGTCGATACGAATGACGCGCTGTACTGGAGGCTTTCCGGGTGGGCTGTCATGTAAGGTGACGATGGCCTGATTGGAAGCGGGGTCCATCATCAGCGCGCGGGGCGACTCGAAAAATCCGAGCACGGGCACCTTTCCCTTGCGAGAGGGCGTCTTCGTGGCGAACACATACGGGCGGTCCAAGACTTCCAAGGTCGTCTCGAATGCCGGATCAGGTTCCAGCTGAAATGGTTCGGGCGGCGTACTGGGGGGAGGGAATCGATCCGGGGGGCGGACACCCGACCAGTCGACGGGGGTCGTGACCACGGGAGTTGAGGAGTCTTGGAGTTGCGTAGCAGGTTCAGTCGCGGGCTTTTTCCCGCTCGGCCCCGGGCCTCGGCTCTTTGAGGTGGCCGGGCCGTTCTTCGAGTTCGCAGCCAGTTGGGGAGCGACCGGGTCCGGCGATTCCTGGAACGGGTCATCACCCGCTTCATCGGGCGACTCCATGAAGGGGCTTTCCGCACTGCTGGCCAGTTGTGTGGCCAACTCGCGATCCGCCTCCGAGAGCTTCTCCAGTGGAACCGATACGGTCGTTCCGTCCGGCTTCAGCAGCTTGACCTTGCCGTCCTCCAGCCCTCCGAACCTCGCCTCGATCGTGAATTTTCCGGTGTCGCTGGCCCAGGTCCGCAACTCCGGCTCAGCGACCCCAGCGGGTTTCGGAGACGCTGGCTTGGTCGCCGGTTTGGCGGGGGGCGGTCGCTTCGAGCCACTGACAGTTTTGGGCGTTCCTGTCGCGGGCGGATTGGGAGTCGCCGGGGGCACGGCGGGAGCCACGGAGTCCACGACCAGAGTCAGTGGGAAGGTCTTGGACATCTTCGTCCCCTTCCACAGAAACTCCACTTCGATAAAGCCCGATATCTTGGCCGAAACGACTTTCCCCGTCACCACCTCGCCGACATACTTCACCTGAACACTGTCGCCCTTGGCATAAGTCTTCTTCTTGTCTTGGGCGAACCCCGAGACCAGCAGCAGCCCGAGGAACCCAACGAGAACTGCCGCGAGGAGACGAATATTAACTCGCATGGAATCTCTCCGTAAGGAGGGGGGATGTTTCGGAATCACGCGACCTGAGGCGAGGGGCCAGAATTGGCGTCCCCAAAGACTTCCGCAGACTTCCGAGACTTCGGAAGTCTGGCGGGTCACATTCCACTGGCCGCTCGCCACTAGCATCCCCGGAGAGGACATTCGCGTCAAGTTGTCAGCGGATCACTTCTTCGTCTCGGTCGGCGATTTACGCACCACGGTCCACTTCCAAGTCTGGCCATTGTTCTGCACATTGGTCCCCGAAAGGTGGTCTTTATCCACGATCTTCAGTCGGCCGCTGGAGAACTCGTTCTCGTAGAAATTCTTCTCCGCAAAACGAAACACGATCTCTTCACCCGCCTGTTCCCAGTTCCCGCTGAACACCCGTCCGTCGCGAGTGTTGGTGTGCGTCCCATCGTTCTTCAGAACCCACGTCCATTCCCCCTCATCGGGCACCGTGGTGCACAAAAACGTCCCCGGCGAAAACGTTACTGCGGACAACCGGACCAGCTTCCAATTCCAAGTCTGTCCATCGGTATGTATGTTCTGGCCCGTCAGGTGATCTCTGTCGGTACTCTTGAGTGTCACGGTTCCGTAGTTCGTATTGTCGAACCGAATGACCACCTCCTCTTTGACCTGCGACCAGGTGCCGGCGCTCGAATAAGACTCGTCTTGCACAGACTTAAACGATCCGTCGACATTCAAATCCACGACAGCCCGCCCCAAGGGGGGATTCGTCTGGAGTTGAAACGCCCCCGGTTTGAACTTCCAGCCGAAGTAGCTGTCCTTGTCAGCGAGGACCAACTTGGCATTCGAGTCATCCTTGGCTGTCACATATCTCTGGGCGAGGGCGTCAAACGCCTTCTCGCATTTCAGCTTCGCCTTGCGCAGCGACTCTTTGTAGTCAGTCACCTCGTCCTTCAGGACTTCGGCTTTCGGGAGGACATCCTCATTCTCAAACAGACGGAGTTCCCGCTCCAGTGTCTCGATGTGGGCCAGTTGGTCCTCCACCGACTTCTTGGAATTGACCCGCTGACGTTTGATCTCGCGTGTCACGGCGGTTTGCAAATCGGTTTTCGCTCGTACCGTTGTGTCGGAGTACAGCTGCTTGGCCTTGTCGAGCGCGACCTTCGCGGACTCAATCGGGTCTTCCGCGACGAGGGACGACGACATCACACACACGAGAGTCAACAGGAGCAAAACACGCAGCATGGAGAACCTCCCCGAGACGGCCATCCGGCGGATGAATGTCAGCCGGACTGTTATCGTATTCGCCTCCCGGATCAAATGCCAAGCGAACGGGAACTGGCAAACACGGCTGGGTGTCTCGGGATCAACAACCCGACGCGTCAGTTTCGAAGTTGCGCTATTGGGACACGGATGACACGGAGTCCACGGACAATGGCCTGTTTGCCGTCGAAGTGATGAGCCCTCGGACATGGATCTCGCGATGTCCGATGTCTCACGATTTCGACGACAGACGCCTCATTCTCCGTGTCTTCCGCGTCGTCCGTGTCCCAATAGCGCAACTTCAAAAAGCGTGAGCGAGGGCCGAGCGTAGTGAGGACTCACATCAAGAATCGTCCGGACCAGCTGCGTGACCGGGGCGTCTGCTAAGGGCCGGGCTCTTGGAGAACATCGGGAGACGCACTCCCTCGCTGACGCTTCGGGTTACTGAAACCGCCACCGAACTCGACCGATTGGGGAATCCCTCTCGCATCATCTCCAGTCACTCGCCCAGTACGCCAATGGACGAACGCCCCCCCTCTGGCTGACATCACCCTCGTCCTCCCTTGCCGTGTGGCCCAGATCGGTTTACAACGACACTTGATCACTGCCTCCGCTGCCTCTGGAGTTCGCTCATGTCGACCGGTAACGCATCGCCGAAGAAGAAGTACAAGGTCATTGGCACCCGCCCGATTCGGCACGACGGAGCCGACAAGGTCACGGGCCGAGCCAAGTACGGGGCCGATATTCGCCTGACCGGGATGCTGCACGGAGCGATCCTCCGCAGCCCGCATGCTCATGCCAATATCAAGTCGATCGACGTGTCGGCAGCTCTGGCCATGCCGGGGGTGCATGCGATCATCACCGGCAAGGATGTCCCCGATCATGGCAACAAGATCGTCGAACTCGGCGAGGGGGCGGTCAACCTGCGGCACCTCGGCACCAATATTCTGGCCGATGATAAGGTGCTGTATCGCGGGCATGCGGTCGCAGCTGTGGCGGCTGACACGCTTGATCTGGCGGAAGAGGCGGCGAGTAAGATCGTTGTCGTGTATGAGGTGTTGCCCTCGGTGACCGATGTGCGGAAGGCGATGGAGCCGAATGCTCCGCTGCTGCACGCCGATCTCTTCACCCAGGAGATGGGGGCGAAGATCTCTGAATCGCCGAGCAACGTTGGGGCACGGTACTACTTCGAGCAAGGCGACCCGGATGCAGGCTTTGCATATGCCGCCGTCATCGTCGAACGCGAGTTCCGTACCGCGACCGTCCATCAAGGTTACATCGAGCCGCACACCGCCACCGCCCAGTGGCACATGGATGGCCGCGTCACGATTTGGAGCAGCACGCAGGGGGCCTTCTCGGTCCGGTTGCAGGTGGGGGCGGTCCTCAACATCTCGCAGTCGCTGATCAAAGTCATCCCGACCGAAATCGGCGGCGGCTTCGGCGGGAAGATTGTGGTTTATGAGCAGCCGGTCGCCGTGCTGCTCTCGAAGATGAGCGGTCGTCCCGTGCAGGTCACGATGAGCCGGGCCGATGTGTTTCAGGGGACCGGTCCGACGCCGGGCTCCTTCATCCGCGTCAAACTCGGGGCCGACAAGAACGGCAAACTGGTCGCGGGCGAGGCGTACCTGGCCTACGAAGCGGGCGGCTATCCGGGGTCGCCGGTGGCCTGCGGCTGCATGTGCATCTTCTCGTGCTATGACATCCCGAATGCCAAGGTCACGGGGTATGACGTGTGCGTCAACAAGCCTCGCTCGGCAGCCTATCGCGCTCCGGGGTCGACAAACGCCGCCTTCGCCGTGGAGCAGGTCTTCGAAGAGGTCGCCGCGAAACTCGGCATGTGTTCATTAGAGATGCGGCTGCTCAACGCCGCTCGCGAGGGCACCCGCCGCGTCGACGGGCCGGTCTATCCCGTCGTCGGGCTGGTCGAGTGCCTGGAAGCTCTCAAGAACAGCGACCACTGGAAGTCGAAGCTGACCGGGCCGAATCGCGGTCGCGGCGTCGGCTGCGGCTTCTGGTTCAACGTCGGGTTCAAATCGTCAGTGACGGTCTCGGTCAATGCCGATGGCAAGGTCACGCTGGTCGAAGGCTCGACCGACATCGGTGGCACACGCACCAGCCTCGCGATGCAGCTCGCCGAAACCCTCGGCATCACCGCCGAGGATGTGACCCCGGTCATCGCCGACACCGATGGCGTCGGGTACACCGATGTGACCGGCGGCAGCCGCGTGACGCACACCACCGGCAAGGCTGCTCACGAAGCGGGCCTCAAGATCATCGACCAACTCGTCGACCGCGCCGCCGAGATTTGGGAGGTCAACACCGCTCAAGTTCGCTATGAGGATGGCGGCGTGCATGGCCCCGCTGGCAAGACGATGTCCTTCAAGGAGCTCGCTGGCAAGCTGCACGAAACCGGTGATCCTGTCACAGCCACAGCCAGCGTGGCCATTGGTGCGGTCGGCGGAGCCTTTGCCGCCCACCTCGTCGATGTCGAGGTCGACCCCGACACCGGCAAGACCCAGGTCCTCCGTTACACCGCCACCCAGGACGCGGGCACGGCCATCCACCCGAGCTACGTCGAGGGCCAAATGCAAGGCGGCGCGGTCCAGGGGATCGGCTGGGCTCTGAACGAGGAATACTTCTACGACGACAAAGGCACGATGCGGAATTCGACGTTCCTCGACTACCGCATCCCGACCTGCTTCGACATTCCGAACATCGACACGATCATCGTCGAGGTGCCGAACCCGGCCCACCCCTACGGCGTCCGCGGCGTCGGCGAAGCCCCCATCTGCCCTCCACCCGCCGCCTTGGGAGCCGCGATCCACGCCGCCACCGGAATTCGCATGACGGAGTTGCCGATGTCCCCGCCGAAGTTACTGCATGAGATACTGAAGCAGAAGTAGCCCCCGAGTTTGGTTCGCGGCTGGCCAGTTTGTGAAACTGGGATGGTCAAGTTTTCATACACACAGGCACGAAGGCACAAAGAGAATCCGCCCCTCCTCAAGAATGCTGAATCTTTGACGCTTCTTAGCGCCTTCGTGCCTTTGTGTGAGAAAGATTCAGGCGAATTCATGGCCCCCAGATAGTGAAACTGGCCAGCCGTGGAGCTTGGTCTGGGGCGATGTGATTCGATCAGTCAGGACATGTCATGTTGCAAACACCTCTTCACACTTGGCACGCCGCGCACGGGGCCAAGCTGGTTGACTTCGCGGGTTGGCACATGCCGGTGCTGTATACCTCGCTCGTCGAGGAACACACTGCCGTTCGCCAACGGGTGGGGCTGTTCGATGTCGCTCACATGGGGCGACTGCGGTTCAACGGCCCCGAGGCATTGGCATTCCTCGAACAGGTTCTGACCACCGATTGCGACAAGCTGGCGGTCGGCGATGTCAAGTACTCGCTCGTCTGCCAGGAAGATGGCGGAATCCTCGATGACGTACTGCTCTACCGCCGCGAGCAGACGTGGCAACTGGTCGTCAACGCCAGCAACCGCGAGAAGCTCCTGGCCTGGTTTGGGAAGCAACAAGCCGGTCGCGACATCGGACTCATCGACGAAACCATCAGCACCTGCATGATCGCCGTCCAAGGCCCGCTCAGCTGCGATTTACTCGGACCACTGACTTCAGGCGCGGTCCTGGCTCTCAAGTATTACACGTTCACCGATGCGAGCGTGGCGGGCATCCCCTGCGTTGCGAGCCGCACCGGGTACACCGGCGAGGACGGGTTCGAGTTGGTCTGCCCAGCAGACCAGGGGGCAGTTCTCTGGGAAAAGCTGATGCAGCACGGTGCCCCGCTGGGAATCACCGCCTGCGGTCTGGGAGCCCGCGACACGCTGCGGCTCGAAGCCGCGATGCCGCTCTATGGGCACGAGATGGACGACTCTCTCGACCCGCTGACAGCTGGTCTGTCGTTCGGAGTGCGACTCGCCAAGACCGCCGACTTCATGGGCCGCGCGGCACTGGAGCGAATCAAGGCGACCCCGCTCGGCAAGAAGCGGGTCGGCCTGAAGCTCAGCGGCAAGCGCATCCCGCGCGAGAAGATGCCGATCACACACCACGGTCAACCGGTCGGCCACGTCACCTCGGGCACACAGTCGCCGACTCTCGGCCACCCGATCGCGATGGGGTATGTGCCCACTGAACTCTCTTCTCCCGGCACCGAACTACACGTCGAAATTCGCGGAAGCCAGGAACCAGCGACTGTCTGTGCGCTGCCGTTCTATAAGCGGGCATAGCCCCCCCGTGGGGCACGTTGCCTGCGTGCCCGTCAAGTCCTCAATCCGTCCAGCCAAACACTCGTTTCGCGTTAGCCGTCGTCAGTTCCGCCAACTCCGGCAGCGACAGGCTGCAGGCTTCGGCCAGAACCTGTGCGGTGTTCCGCACGAACGCCGGTTCGTTCCGCTTCCCGCGATGCGGCGTCGGGGCGAGGTACGGGCAATCGGTCTCGACCAGGAGACGGTCGCGCGGCACCGTGGCCGCCAGTTGCCGCAGGGCTTCGTTCTTCTTGTAGGTCAGCATCCCCGAGAACGACAGCAGCATCCCGAGTTCGACACAGCGGGCTGCGGTCTCCGGGCTGCCGCAGAAGGAGTGCATGATGCCGTTCAGCGGGCCGAGCTGGGCGTCGCGCTCGAGGACCGCCAGCGTCTCGGCTTCGGCCTCGCGGCAGTGGACAATGAACGGCTTGCCTGTCTCGCGCGAGAGGGCCAGATGACGCTCGAAGTAATCGACCTGCAACTCGATCGGCGTGTGGTCCCAATACCGATCCAGTCCCGTCTCACCCAGGGCCACGACTCGCGGGTGCCGGGCCATCTCGCACACCAGGCCCCAATCCTCGAACGCCGCCTGCGACGCATAGTTCGGGTGAATCCCCACCGCCGCACGCACCGAAGGATACTTCTCCGTCAGCGCAATCGCCCGGCGACACGAGTCGACCGTGGTCCCAATCGTCACGATCCCGCGTACCGCAGCCACCTGCGCCCGCTGCAGCACTTCGTCGAAATCGGCCTCGAACGATTGCTCGTCGAGATGGGCATGCGTGTCGATCAGGAACATCGGGGAAGCGTGACCTTACTTCTCGTTGGAAAGGGAAACCCGCCGGACGCCCATATCGGCATACTCAAACCGCGTCAGCCCGGTACTGGCCCCGGTCAACCGGTCGACGATCTTCGGCAGCGCTGCCGAGATCCCCTCGGTGACGGTCAACCGCGAGTTGCGATCATACGTCAGCAGCAGGATCACAAGGTGCTTCGGCTGGGGGAGGCTGCGGTAGGCGGTTTCGAGTTCCACCGAGAACTGCTCGATGTCGGCGTCCTCGGCGGTGTTGAGGTTCACCCGCAGCTCACGTTCGCGATCGCCGGTATCGAGGTGGGCCACGTTCTGGCCGTCGATGAACAGCTCCCATACATCGCAGCGCTTGCGGATCTCGTCGTAGGTCAGCAGGTGTTGCAGGATCGGCTCCGGCGACCCGCTGGCCAGTGCTTTGAGTTGGGCTTCGGCAGCGGGCGACGGGCCGGTCAGGGTCGGTGCCCGCATCTCCTTGACGAAGGCTTGCGTCTCGGCTGGGGTGAGGCGGAACACCTCGCCGAGCATGCGAGCGACCGCAGCGTGTTGCTCGCGCACGCGGTCGGTCTCTCGCTGGGCGACGGCCACATGGGCTTGCGCGTCTTTCACCTGGGCTTCCATTTCAACGACGGAAGCTGCGGAGGTGGAGGCTTGCGTTTCCAAAGCAGCCGCCCGCTCCTTGATGTCGAGGAACTGCATGAACAGCACGATCAGCAGCATGTCAAGAATCGGTGTGATCTGGAGCGTCAGGCGGCGGCGGGTGATCATGCGTCGGGCCCTTCCGTCTTAGACACCGACAGAGCGAGTTCCCGCTTGGCCCGTCCGACCGTCTCGCGCACAAGCTTGCGGTCCTCGGACAGGCGGTTAAACGATGGCTCCAGCCAACTGTTGATGAACATCAGGATGATGGCCGAGATCAGCCCGGCGAACGAGCACCAGATGGCCTCGCCGAAGCGCTCGACGACCTGGGCCACGGAAGCCGCTTGTCCCCCGGCCTTGGTATTCAGTGCCGCTCCGATCGCGAGCATCGTTCCCAGGACACCGGCCAGCGGGTATGCCTCGATCATCGTGCGTGTACTGTTGTAGACCGTGTCGAACGACATCGATTGCAGATACCGCCGCTTCTCGTCCAGGACCTGCATCCGGGTCAGCAGCGCGTTGCGATCCGCCCCGCGCGTGGGGTCGTCCAGGACATCATTGACATCGGCGAGAAAGACCTCGATCTGGTCGCCCAGATGCGAATTCGCATCGAGCAGACTCTGGTTCTTGAGCCCCTTGGTGAAGTCAAACAGCGACGAAGCAATCACCCGAAAGTCCCGCTTCGACCACACCCACAAGACAAAGAACAACACCACATGCAGCCCGAACAGCCCGACAATTACGGGAGTCGACAGCGTCGACATCTGTTCGAGGAGTGCTGCCCAATTGACCGAGGTTTGAGAAAGGGTGTGCATGGATTGCTGGCAACTCGGAGTGAAAGTCCGATGGACTGGTGGGGGGAGAACTTCTCGGCAGGTTGAAAGTTATCGCGGGCGTGACGATTGCGAAAGGCGAATGCTTCGCTGACCCTGTCGCTGATTTTTGCTGACAGTGTCGGTCAGCGGGCTCCCTGGACTCCGAGGACACACCGGAGGATTTTGTACTGAGTATTTTCCCGAGGCCGCTGACCCCGAACCCGCTGACATAGACGAGCATTCTGTATTTCCAGGGTGCCTGACGACTGTTGTCAGTGGGGGATGCAACCCCTCCAGCACGTCGACTCGACAGACCCACAGCGGTTGGGCGTCTGGTTTTCTCCTAGCCATCGAGACTGTGTGGAGAATTACTCAAACAGTCTATTTTGTGGGAATACGCATCTGGACACTTTTTTGAAAAGATTGTCAAGCCACCTATTTGCGTTTGCGAGTATGAACTGTGTACACTCTGCCCAACAGGGATGGCGGACATTTGACAACCTCTTGTCAGGCGACGCCCATCCAAGCAGACACTCAGGATTGCAAGCATGGCCGAAGGCACGATCAAGAA
>JAYSUV010000734.1:0-7541 GCA_043718945.1 Planctomycetota bacterium | reverse complement strand
CCTCGCCGCCCCGTCGCGCACCGGGGAAAGGGGAAAACCAAGGATACGTGGAAAACCATCAATAAAATCAACAGGCCGTGATGTCCGCCCGCTCGCTGCCGATCTGGAGTGCGGACGCATTCACCATCACGCGATGATCTCTTCAATCGGCTCGACCTCTTCCACCCCGACGAGCTTCTGATTCAGGCCGCCGAAGAAGTAACTCGTTCCATTCGGATCGAGGCCCATTTGGTGCAGGATGGTGGCGTGCAGGTTCTTGACTTCCAGGCGGTTCTCGACGGCCTTGCTGCCGAGTTCATCGGTGGTGCCGTAGCTGAGGCCGCCTTTGATGCCGCCGCCGGCCATCCAGGAGGTGAAGCCGAAGCAGTTGTGGTCGCGGCCGGTCCCCTTCTCGTACTCGGCGGTCGGCTGACGACCGAACTCGCCGCTCCACACGATGATGGTTTTGCTGAGCAGGCCGCGCTGCTTGAGGTCGGCCAGCAGACCCGCGAGCGGCAGGTCGGTCTCCCCCGCGTGCAGGTTGTGGTTCTTCTCCATATCGCTGTGGGCGTCCCAGTTGTCGTCGTTGTGCGCCCCGCCGGAGTAGATCTGCACGAATCGCACTCCGCGCTCCACCAGCCGCCGAGCCAGCAGGCACTGCCGCCCGAACGCAGCTGTCTTGGGGTCGTCGAGGCCGTAGAGTTTCTGTGTCGCCTCGGTTTCTTGAGAGATGTCGACGGCCTCGGGGGCGTGAGCCTGCATCTTGTAGGCGAGTTCGTAACTGGCGATGCGGGCCGAGAGGTTCGAGTTGTCCCGGCGGGTCGCCTCGTGTTCCTCGTTCGACACTCGCAGCTCATCGAGCAGTCGCCGTTGGGCTGCGGTGGTGAAGCTGCCTGGCGGGGCGAGATCGAGGATCGGGTTGCCCTGCGAGCGCATGACGGTCGCCTGGTAGGTGGCGGGCATGTAGCCGCTCGACCAGTTCTTGGGTCCGCTGATCGGTCCGCCGCGCGGGTCGAGCATCACGCAGAACCCCGGCAGATTCTCATTGACGGTGCCGAGTCCATAGTTGAGCCACGAGCCGAGGCACGGGCTGCCGCTGAGGATCTTGCCCGAGTTCATCATCAAGAGCGCTGAGCCGTGGATCGGGCTCTCGGCGGTCATGGAGTGCAGGAAGGCGATGTCGTCGACCTTCTGACCGAGGTGCGGGAAGAGGTCGCTGACGTACTTGCCGCATTCGCCGTACTGCTTGAACTTCCAGCGCGGCTCGACAATGCGGCCCCCGTTCTTGTGGCCTCCGCGCCCAAAGGTCTTGATCTCCACGGTCTGGTTGTCGCGGCCATACATCTCCGGCTTGTAGTCGAACGTGTCGACCTGGCTGGGACCGCCATACATGTACAGGAAGATGCACGCTGTCGCATCGGGGTCATGATGAGGCGGCTTGGGAGCCAGCGGGTTCTGGTATGCGGCCAACTCGTCGGCGTTCGCATTCCCCGAAAGCAAATCCTGCCCCAGCATCGACGCCAGCGCCACAGCTGGGAATCCACATCCGGTTTCCCAGAGCATCTCTCGGCGGGTACGACCGCAGAAGTTTTGTGCAGGCATGTTGACTCCTTCGGGGACAGTCATGGGGGCTGATGCGTGTCGAGACAGGGACTTTCTAAGGAGTCCTTACGAATCAGGTTATCAGCCTTGGCGAGGGCTAGCAAGCTCCACTGCGGATCTCAGCGGGTTGCCGCAGTGGTGCCTGATTGCTCCCAAGCATTATACGACACCAACGTGTCTGGCACACAATGCCTGCGAACAGCCTCTTGAAATCCTCCGTGGCACGCGGGCTTCCAGCCCGTGATTCCTGGCGTTTCCCGCATGGGCAAGATGCCCATGCCACGCTGTTCAACAGGCATGCTATCCCACGAACTCGTTCCCGACCTTTCGGGCGCGCTGAGGTTTGTCGAGGTCGATCCCCAGCTGAATGCCGACATCGACGAGAACATTCCAGCCCGCGGCCATCTGCACGAAGGGATTCAGGTCGCCGACCTCGGGAATCAGGATCGTGGGGAACTGCGTGGGGCGCGAGGCAATGGCCACGATCGTCATGCCGACTCCCTGGGCCAGCACATCGGCGAACTTCTGCTCGGACTCCGCGTAGGGGTCGATCCACAGCAGCACATCGCCCGCCTGCATCACCTCTTCGATCCCGTGGACCGCGTAGGTGCCCTCCAGGTAGTCAGCGGGCTTGCGGGTGATCTCGTTGGTTTTGAGGGACAACTCCTCGGCCACGCCATCGTTGCGACCAGCCCAGTAGATCGTTCCCGCTTTCGCGATGCGGTCGACCACATCCGGTGGCACGACCGTCGTCAGTGCGGCGTGAATCGCATCACCCAGCGAACTCAGGCGGCTCGCCAGCGTCGAGACTCCCGCCACTGCCTCCAGCAACGCCCGGTAGAACAGGGCCTGCTCCATCACGCTCTTCGTCGCCGCCACCGCTCCCTCGGGACCACAGCTGAGGGTGTAGCCCTGGGCGGAGAGCGATTCGAGCTTCGAGCCCGCGAACGCCGTCAGGCTGTAGCGGGCCTGGTGACCAGCGGACTGGAGTTCGTTAAACAGGCCGATGACTTCCGCCGTGCGTCCGGAGTTCGAGGACGCGAACACAGCCCAATCCTTCAGCGAATACTCGCGAGCCTGCCGACCGGCCTCGGTGTGCATGGTCACCGGCCACCCCTGGCGGCGGGCATGGGCGATACTACTCTTCGCGGGGAAGATCCGGCTGGAGCCTTCCCCGGTCAGGAACAGCTGGCCGACCTGGGCAATCTCACGAGCGGTCTCAGCCATCTGACTCACGTCGAAACGGCGGACGACCTCCGGCGTCGCGAGCATGTCCGTGACGAGACCGTAGGGGGAATAGCGTTCGACGTGAGCCTGCATGAGAACCATCACTGAGCGGAAGAAAGTGGGGTGGGAGCGACACTCTACACTGTCCAGAAGATTCGTCGCGGAATCAAGGGACAGTAAGATTGCTACGGGATATGGCATCAGAAATGTCGACAGACATTCGATCTCGAACGCATTGTGGTCTCCGTGCCTCCGTAGTCAATTTCCGCAAGTACCTGATTCACGAGTGCGAGACGCACTTTGTGATCACTGTTTGCCTCAGTTGATGGACTTGGTGTCGGTTCGGGTGCCGGTTTGGTGGTGGGGGCGGGTGTGCCAGAATTGGGTCAGGGGTGGGCTGGTCGAGAGGTGGTCGGCGGTGAGTGGCCGGAGGTCTTCGGCACCGGCTACGGAACAATATTTCTGGCGGCCTTGGACGCGGCGGTTGATCTGTTTGACAGTCGATTCCATGTGGGCCGAGGTGATGAGATGGCCCTCTTGGCGGGAGGCCGGGGAGTTCATGCGCGACGGTTGATTATGCAGGTCGGTCAGGGTTTTGCTGACGATGCGGCGGGGGCTGGTGTCGCCGTCGGCAGCGGTCGGGAGGCCGAGTGCTTGTTGCCGGGCGGTAAGTTCGGCGATGAATTTCGCGACCGCGCCGTGCCCGGTTCAGGTGATCCAGCAGCGATCAATCTTCCAGCCCACGGCATGATCTCGACCAGCCATGGCGGCCGCATAGAGATGAGTTAATACATGTATAATATCGAGGACCGGCACGAATCCGTACGCTTTAATTTAGCGCTCCCATTCGGTCCAGAGTCAGCCGCTGCCATCGCCGATGAACGCTTTACGCGGCGCGGCGAAGAGGCCCGGGGACTAGGCCCGCGCGGCGAATTGGCGACCGAAGCGCGGCGATCGTGACGCGTGGCCACGACATCGCGATCGATGACTTCCGGGAGGTTCGTATCCGCACGGGAGGACCTCTTCCGGAGGCACCAGCGGAGTGCTCGGATCGGGACTCGGGTCGGTGCTCAAGTCAGCTGTGGAGTCAGCGACTCTGCGTCGGGTGCAGTCGTCCATTGGCGGTCTCCTCCCGGCCCCCTCACCCCCACCCTCTCACCGCAATCTTGTTCTCACCGAAAGACTCGCCGCCAGTGGGGAGAGTGAGTATAAAGAACAGGTTGCTGACTTTGCTGAGCGACACACATGACCTCATCGCCACTGCCGTTGATCCTTTTATCTGGCCTCGGGGCGGACGCTTCGATATTCGCTCCGCAGTTGGCCCGATTCCCGCAGCTGATCGTACCACCGTGGACGACTCCCCGGCCCGAGGATTCGCTTTCGCAGTATTGCGAGCGGATGGCCAGTACATTGTCAGTGATGGGGCCATGCGTGATCGGCGGGGCCTCATTCGGTGGGATCATCGCCCTGGAGATGGCCCGGTTCATGAACCCACTGGCGGTTCTTTTAATCGGCAGCGTTCGTGAGCCTGCTCACTTGCCACAACATGTTCGGGCTCTGCGTCCGCTCCGGAGATTGACTGACTGGCTCCCGCTGGCGATGTTCCAATGGTCAGTGGGGCCGCTGGGGACTCGCAGCGGTCGGCGACTGGCTCCACACCTCGGCAGTCTGGCCCGTCAATTTGGCCAAGCGGATCGGGCGGTCTTGCGGTGGTCGATGCGGCAGATGCTGACATGGTCCGAACCACCGGTCCTCACTTGTCCCGTCTTTCGGATACACGGCGATTGTGATCGAGCCCTCCCCTGCGCGGACAACCGGATGTGATCGTATCCGGGGGTGGGCATGTCATTTCACTAACGCATCCAGAGCAGGTCAATGGGTTCATCGACCACAGTCTAAGAAGAGTGACTTAGGCAAGCGGACATGAATCACCTGCCCGCCAGACATCGGAAGGAGTGCAGTCGTCATCCTAAGTAGGGTTTCGGACCTCCACCTCAAAGCTTCCAACGTGCGGGACGCAGGAAAATCGCTCGCTTCCCCTAGGCGAAAGGCCACCGCTGGCCACTCTTTGTCCCGTCAGGAACACCCGAAAATAGCCCACCGTTTCAACGGTGGGAACAGCAGTGTTGTGAGCCCCCAGCCCCGTCAGGGGCGACAGAATCCCACACGATTGGCTGTGCTTTCGCTGCACGTGACCACGACGTTCGCAGGCTTCTGCCGTCCCTGCCGGGACTCAGCGGGTGGTCGAGATCGCTTTCCCACCGTTGAAACGGTGGGCTACTGTCGGGTGTCCCTACCGGGACAAAGAGGGGAGTTTCCTCTGGAAACACAGACCCGGGCAACCGTACCTTGGCGGGGTGGTCGAGTTGCTCGCTGCCGAGGGGATTCTGCGTAGAATCGCGACCGCACTCCATCGGAAGTCTTTGTGCGCTCAAGCTGGCTGCTCGCCTCAGGCATTCGCAACCGCCAACCCATGCGAAAGGCCCGCCGGTATTCACCGACGGGCCTGTCTTCTGCATTCTCACTGCAACTGACTCAATCGGCCAGTTCCATCGTCCCGTCGGTATATTCTCGCATGGCAGGCCCCATTTCCTCTGGAGCGGTCGGGTGCAGTTGCAGCCGGACCAGATGACCCCGCACCTGCCCCTCGATGACCACGAACGACATCCCACCTTCCATCAGGGGGCTGTCGGGCAGGGCGTTCCACAAGAATGACTGGATCGAGTCGAAACGATCAAACAGTCCTTGCAGGTTGAAGCGAAAATTCTGGGGTTCCTGGCGGCCATCTTGTGGGCCGCCGACAATCTCGCGGGATCCCACGAACATCGAGATCTCGAAACTGTCGTCGGCGAAGTTGCACTCATACCCGACACGAGCCTCCCCACTGAAGGGTTCGAACAGGTCGGCGATGGCAGTGACAAACCTCTCAATCACTTCCGGAACGCGGATGTCGATCGACTCCCGACCGCGGGCCTCCAAACCCTTCACCAGATGTCGAATCACAAGGTGCGAATGAGCCAAGATGTTACTCCGATTCCGTCCTCGATCTGCGGTTCCTCATGGAATCCCCGCAGAGCGAGACGGTGCGAACGCTGTTGCAGCTGTTGTTGACGTGACGTAGCGGCAATCCATCGCACGGCACCTCGCGACGAACGAGCGGGGTACAGGGAGAGTTATCGGGGGATGGCCCTCGTGGCTAACAGCAGAAACTGCCGACTTTCGCTGTCCGGTATGCGACTTGGTCGATCGCACTCATGAGTCGGGTGGTGCCGGTTACGCGATTGTGGGGAATCTATTCAGACGATTTCCGGGCGGAAAGGGGTCAAGGCAAGCGGACCGTGGACAATGAGCCGGCAGACCTCCGACGGAGTGTGGTCGCGATTGTACGCAGGTCTTTTCTCTTCGGCCCCAACGGGGCCTGACCCGATAGCCCAGGGCGCAGCCCTGGGAAATTCGATGCCAAACGTTCCTTAAGGCCCAACGGGCCGTCACCGGTTGGCGTAGTCGAGTGACGGCCCGTTGGGCCTTGGTCGGTTGAGGGGACATGGATTCCCAGGGCTACGCCCTGGGCTTTCGAGTCAGGCCCCTTCGGGGCGAGAATCCCAGGGGATTCTGCATACAATGGCGACCACACTCTCTTCGAATTCTTCGGATGTCTCGTGCCCCTCTCCCGCCTTCGCTCCCCTTAATTCGGCGTGCTATTCTTCACATGAATCGCCGATGACAGGTCGCCTAAATGGACGATCGCCTCGCCGGGGGTCGTTGCGGGCAGTGTGGTCATTCCCAGGACGACGGCATCCATGGTCGAGGTCAGGATGAGCTCCTCGCGACCCAGCAGATTCGCAATCGTGACCAGCTTTTGCCCAGGATGAACCGTGTCACCCGGGTAGACGTGGAACTCCAGAAACCCCCCCCGCTCGGCTCTGACCCAACGGGCCTTGGTAATGATGGTTTGGACTTCGTGTGTGTGGGGTTCGCCATCGATCATGTTCAAGTGAATCAGCGCATTGCGGATGCCTCGCTCAAACACTTTCACCACATTGAACTGGACCTTCCACGTTTCGCCGCCTTCGATAATGACGGTCGGGCAGCCCGTCAGGCAGGCCTCCCGGCGCAGGGCACCACGCGGCCCGCGTCCCTTCGAGATGTACCGTGTCCCAATCGCCAGGGCCAGCTTCTCGACCTCCGGATCGGTGATGTCCGCACAAACGACTGGGAAATTCGTCCGCCGAATCGCAGCTGTGTGCAGATCGATGCCGTAGTCGCAGCGGTTGACGATCTCGTCAAATATCCGGTTCGCCAGCCGCCGGGCGAGGCTGCCCCCCTTGGAACCGGGAAAGCACCGGTTCAGGTCGCGGCGGTCCGGCAGATATCTCGAATGTCGATCGAACCCCAGCACGTTGACCACAGGGATCAGGATCAGCGATCCTGCCCGCAGGTTCAGTTGAGGATCGCGGATCAGGTTCCGAATGGCCCCCGTCCCGTTGAGTTCGTTCCCATGCACAGCCGCAGTGACAAAGACCGTCGGTCCCGGCTCTAACCCCCGGCGGACATGCAGGGGGATCGAAAACGACATCCCACTGTAGCTTTCCCCCATCTTCAGTTCGATGTCTCTCGATTCCCCAGGGGCAATCGAATCGTGGTCCCACAGTTCGATGGAACGTTTGGGCCGTTGCGTCGTCACGGATGTTTCTCCGTAGCAGGATTCTGCGGACGAGTCGCGGGCGCAGCAC
>JAYSUV010000733.1:0-7583 GCA_043718945.1 Planctomycetota bacterium | reverse complement strand
ATGACACACTGCCGCGACCTTCCCCGATGACCACTTCGCAAGCCCGCAAATAGACTTCGTCCTTGTGGCGGGCATTTTCCGCAGGCCCAGCCTCCTTGTCCTTCTCTTTATCCTTACGCAACGCAGCTGCGGTGGCCTCGGCAATCTCGGGCGAGTACTGGGTCGGCTGATCGCTGAAGAAGTCGATGACGGCGGTGACCTCTTCATCACTGATATACGTTCCCTGAGCGCGCGACAGCGTACTGGTGCCCGGAGCGAGGAATAGCATGTCTCCGTAGCCGAGCAGCTTCTCAGCGCCGTTCTCGTCGAGGACGACGCGGCTGTCGGTCTTACTGGCCACTTGGAACGCAATACGGGCGGGGAGGTTGGACTTGATGAGGCCGGTGATGACATCGACCGTCGGCTTTTGCGTAGCGAGGATCAGGTGGATGCCGACCGCGCGGGACTTCTGAGCTAGGCGGATGATGTGGGCTTCGACATCCTTGCCGCTGGTCATAATCATATCCGCCATTTCGTCGGCGATGATCACGATGTAAGGCATCTTCTCGGGAATCGCTTCCGCTTCGTAGGTGTCGGGATCGATGTCGAGTCGTTCGAGGACCGCCTCTTTGCCGAGCTTGTTGTAGCTGTCGAGATGCCGCACGCCGACACGGGCGAGCAGGTCGTAGCGCTCCTCCATTTTATCGACGGCCCAGGCCAGAACCGCCTCGGCCTTCTTCATGTCGGTAATCACCGGATGCATCAAGTGCGGCAGCTTGGTGAACGGGCTGAGTTCGACCATCTTGGGATCGATCATGATCATCCGCACTTCATCCGGGGTGCGCGTCATCAGCATCGAGACGATGAGAGTGTTCAGGCACACGCTCTTCCCGGTCCCCGTACGCCCCGCGATCAACAAGTGCGGCATCTTGGCCATGTCGACCACCAGCGAGTTCCCGCTGACGTCCTTACCCAGGAACATCGGGATGCGCAGCTTGTCGAGTTCCGGACCGGTGGCCTCGATCAGCTCCTTCAGGCGGACCATCACGCGGATGTCATTGGGGACTTCGACCCCCACCGTATTCTTGCCGGGGATGGGCGAGACGACGCGCACGGCGGGCACGCGCAGCGCAATGGCGAGGTCATCTTGCAGGCTGATGACCTTGGCGACTTTCAGGCCCGGTTCCAGGTCGATCTCGAACAGGGTGACGACCGGGCCGGTGTCGATCTCGGTGACTTTGACCTTGAGCCCGAACTGCTCGAAGGTCTTCTCCAGTGTGGCGGCGTTCTGCTGCGCCTTGGCCGCCAACTTCTCGAACGGGAACTCCTGCGCGTTCTCCAGCAGGCTCGTCTCCGGCAGTCGATGGACCGGACGAGGTTCATTGGAGTTAGGGGCGGCTGCGGGGCGGTTGGCTTTGGTCCGTCCTCCCAGCGGCAGGTTCACCTTGAACCCCGGAGGCGGAGGCAGCGGAGAGGTCACCAGCGCCGTCACACGCTCGATGAGTGTGGGCGGTGGCGGCGGCATCGGCGGGGCGTGGACCGGAATCGCTCGCGGGGCGGGAGCAACCAGTGGGGCGGGCTCGACGATGGTGTCATCGTACCGCCGAGTACAGGCTCGCAGCGGCCACAACACCACGCGAAACGGCAGCAGCAACCCGACCACGCACCACTGCGAGATCACGTTGTCCACCACCAGCAACAGCCCCGCCACTCCCAGCGTGCCAACCACAATCAAACCACCCGTCAGCGAGAAGTGCCGCTCGACCACAGCTCCCGACCACGCCCCCATCCAGCCACCACTCCCAATGACCGGCCCATGACCCCATGTGGGAATCAGCAGTTGCAGAGCCAGAGCGCAGGCCCCAACGAGTAAGGCTCCCCCGAACAGACGCACACCAGGGTCCGGGGTCGGCACGCGGCGGAATAAGCGAAAGTCCGCCACGACCAATAGCAGCACCAGAAACCAGGACGCTTCGCCCAAGACCGCGAACATCCCGTTGGCGGTGATCGCTCCGGGCTGACCGGCAAGATTGGCGATGGCTCGATGCGCAGGGAACACCAGCGACGCCGGCGGGTCCGCCGGATCGTAGCTGCCAAGGCTGAGTGCCAGGAACACCGAGAGGGCGAGGCACCCGAGCGCCAGCAAGTCGTTTTTCAGACGCTGGGAGTCGATCATGAACTGGTTGCGAACTCCGCCTGGGCCAACGTCGTCGTTGCCATCGGAAATCGCCTTTCACTCCATTCTGCCCTCCTTGGCAGCACTGTGTGCGCAATCCTCCTCGGGGGCGATCCCCTCGCCCTCCCTCTTTATTCTGACCGCAGAGAGGCGTGACTAGCGTTTGGCACCGCAGCTTTTCGGCATCCGTAGCGGATGTTGGCAGGTGGTAGGGGATCGGTCGGTGGAACTCGCGGATCACGGCATCCTGAATACACTGTGAGTGCCGAAGAGTCGGGCAGAGTGGCCATGAGTGAGGGATTCGAAGCGACATCTCGCGATTCAGATCAAGTTCACCCCGGCTTCCATAAATACTATTGGCACTCGGTAGATTGCCGAAGAGTGAAATCGTACCCCAATGTATGTCATCCAAAGAGAACAACCTCTCCTGCGGTGCCCCGCTCCATCACATCCTGCGTGACTTCTCACACGGATCCAATCTCCGCGCTTCTGCACGTGGTACGTGCAGAACAGACCCCGGTCGTCGTACGACCGGGGTTTTGCTTTTTGGTAGACAAGTTGCCGTCTGACTACCGGATACTTTCGGGAATAGTCGGTCCGGTGCTTGCGGTACAAGGATGCCCGCAAGTCCCAAGAACAATCACACACAGCTCGACCGATCCTGTTTGCTTACGCTTGTGGGATATATTTGATATCATAGACGAGTGATGCTGGCGGCTGTGTGTGGCAGCCAACGATGGTTTCGAAAACCGGGGATTCCCGGGCGGAATCAAAGTGACCAGATTAAGGCTGACTGGGACTGTCATGCGAACAACTCTTGGAGAATGCGATGAACCGTACGTGTCGATGGGTTGTCTGGCTGCTGGCTATTGCCTCGATCTCTGTGGCGTCGGTCTGGGCGGCACGACCCAATGCTTCGCCCGAACAGTTGCAGCGGAATTCCACTGTGATTGTGTCGGGCATGGTCAAATGCACCTACTCCAGCACCTCTCGGAATGAGAACTGGGAAACCACCAAGTTTGTTGCGGAAGTCGTCATTGACCGCTGCGAGAAGGGGGAACTGCCTCCGAGAAGCATCGTCTACGCCCGTCACTACCAGCTACGGTGGATCGGCAAAGGGCTCATCCCTCCGGGTTATTCCGGAATCAGTCCTCAACCACAAGAAGGGCAATCGGTCCGACTGCATCTGACCACCGAATGGAACGAATCGCTTGATCGCGAGTCGGATGGCGGTCTGAATATCATCGGGCCCAATGGAGTCGAAGTATTGAAGACCACGAAATGAATCGGGCGTAACAGAGTTCGGTGCAATGCTCTCATCGTCGAGTGTTGTTAACAGACAACCCCACAATGCCTCCCGACACTTTTGATGTATGGACGTGCAGAACAGACCTCGGTCGTCGTACGACCGGGGTTTTGCTTTTTGGTACGCTCAAGATTCTCGCCGAGTTCGATTGCGACGAATGCTGTTGGTCCAACACCCCACGTTTCTTGATCCACCCCCAGCCCGGCTCGATTTCCACAGTTCCGTGTCCACCGGGGAACTTTTGAATGGGAATCCATGCCACAGTGTGTTGAAATGTGAAGCCATGCCACCGGACATCATTGAGGAACGAACGATTGAAGCAGTCGTAGGGCATGCGCCATTTTCACTGGTTTCGCAGCCGCTTCAGGTCGATTGAAAACAGTGGTCACACCGGGGGATCGATGTGTTAGAGGCTATCCCATTATCGACTCCGCGAGCCGCTCCCTGGGGAGCATTGGCCGTGTCGTTGGTGGTGCATCTGACCTGTTTCGGCATCGGTGCGAGCATTGTGATTTCGCCGAAACCCGCCCCCACGAATCTGACCGGGATTGTTCAGGCAGACATTGATCCGGTAGTGGCTGTGGCCGAGCCGGTGATCCTCTCCATGGGGGAATGGAATCCCGCTGCCGGTGGAGGCGGGAGGCGACAAGCGGACTCCCCCGCACTGCTGACAGAGGCTCCAGTCGAGTCCCCTCTGGACGGATTCAGTACCGGTCGACCGATCGCATTTGGAGAGGGAGAGGGTCTGTCCTACACCGATGCCATCGCGGACGGAGGCACTGGGGGCGGCTTGGGCGGTGGTGACGGTCTCGGCGTCGGAGCGGGGACCGGGAATGGAACCGGAGAGGGTTTCTTCGGGATGGATTTGGCGGGCGAGCGATTCGTGTTCGTGGTCGATGCCTCACGAAGCATGAATCATCCCTATCCGGGCGAAGCGAAGAACCGCCTCGGGCGTGTGAAGATCGAGTTATACAACACCATCCGCAAGCTGACCCCGGACCAGAGTTTCTTCGTCGTGTTCTTCAATACCGAACCCATTCCGATGCAGTCACGGGGGATGGTGAAGGCGGATCCCACCATGATCCAACGCCATTTGGACTGGATCTTCACCGCTCGCGGCAACGGGCAAACCAACCCCGAGTCAGCACTGCACATGGCCCTGCGTCTGGCCCCGGACAAGATCTACTTCCTGACGGATGGGGACTTCTCCTACCGCAGCGTGCGCAGCGTACGCGAGTTCAATCAGGGCCGGATACCCATCCACACGATTGGCTTCGGCGGGCAAGAGGGGGAGCAGAACCTCCAAGAAATGGCGAGAGATAGCCGTGGAACCTATCAGTTCATCCCCGAACCTTCGATGGAGCCCGCCAGTAAAGCGACTGCGGCCAATCCGGCAGCCCCGTAGTCAAGGGGCGGTGCGGGGCCTGGGGAGAGAACCGGCGACCAGTGCAGGCCGGTCAAGTCGGGCACTCACTGCAGTGTCACGAGTGAAATCGCACGGGATCTGTTTCGATTCGGCTGGCCCAGACACGTAGAGGAGGCCAGCGGATGGTGAGGCGGCGGGCGAGTTCCTCGACGGCGGGGCGTTCGCTGGCGTAGTGACCGACCATCACGAGAGCGATACCGAGCGAACGGGCCTCCAGGCAGGTGTGGAACCGGGTCTCGCCCGTAACGAAAACCTGGCAGCCCAAGGCCGCTGCGTCGGGGAGAAAGTCACCCGCCGCACCACAGGCGATCGCGACCGCATCGCACCACTGATCGAGGTCGCCAACAAAGGTGAACTGCTCGGCGGGGCAGATCGTCTTCAGCTGCGGAAGTAGTTCAGACAGCTTCCGTGAAGCGGCCAACTGGCCCCAGCGGCCTGATCCGTCAATCGACTGAGGCTTCACCCGTATCGGTTGAATCTCGGAGAGGTCCAAAGCCACTGCGATCTGCTGGTTGATCCCCTCGCGGGCACTGTCAAACGCGGTGTGCGGGGAGTAGACACTGACACCGGCCTGGGCCAGCTGCAGCAGCATACGGCCTTCGCTGGTCGCGGTTGTCAGCCGCTTGACCGCCTTGAACAGAATCGGGTGGTGCGTGATCACGAGGTTGGCTCCCTCGCGAATCGCCTCGTCGGCGACCTCCTCGGTCAGGGTGAGACAGGTCATCACGCCCTTCGCTTCGACGCTGGCATCACCGAGCAACAAGCCGACGTTGTCCCACGACTCAGCGAGTGTGAGAGGGATCTGTTGTTCGAGGTCGGTGAGGATGTCATGAATCAGCGGCATGGTGAGTCCATCGGATGGTGTTGTGAGCGGCACGGCGCTTGCCGCAGGTTCATCTCATCACTGTTCGGCGCTATATCGTTCTTGGCTGAATCGTGGTCAGGGGAACCGGCAGGCCTGATCCCAATGGCACTGACATCAGATTCTTCGCGACCCCCTGAATACCTCGTGAGGTGCTGTCCGTCAAACCGATAGCACCTCTCCCGCAGGTGCGACACCGCAATCCCTCGCGCGGAGCCTCGATCAACACCCGCCCATCCTGCTCCGACAACCACGAGTCCAAACCCGATGCCAATCCAACCCCAGCGCCCGATACAACCCCGCTGCGAACAAGCTGCAATCTCCCTTGGTCTGTCGTGCCGCTAAACACAACCCCAGTGGTGACCAGCCTGTCCGCTCAGTGCAATGTATCCCCCAAAAAAAGGTCGGATCAACCGGTTTTCGGAGATCGCCTGCTTGACCTTCATGGGGTGGTGCTACTCCGCCTGCTCGTTCGCTCGTCGATCTTCTTGGAAGAAGAACCCGAACACGACGAGCATCACCACCGCCATCGCAGCGGGAATCAGCCAGATCGCCTGCCAGTTGTGCGACGTGCCCAGCGTATAACGCTGTGCGACAATACCCGCGAGCCACGATCCGACAAACATCCCGGCCCCGAGTGTGACAATCGCGTGCAGCCCCTGGGCGGCACCTCGAATGTCCTCGCTCGCCCGCTTGTCCACATACATTCTCCCCATCACGAAGATGAAGTCATAGCACATGCCGTGGACCAGGATGCCGGTGTAGAGCATCCACAACGCCGAGGGACTTTGGGAGAACATCGCAAACAGTCCAAACCGGACTGCCCAGGCCCCAATCCCCAGCATCAGGATCCCTTTGACTCCAATTCGCAGCAGAATCGCCGGGAGCAAGGCCAGGAAGACCACGTCTGAAACCTGCCCCAAAGTCATCTTCGCAGCGACGTTGTCGATGCTCAGCTCCTTCATAAAGACGCCGCCCCAGGTGAAGTAGAAACTCAGTGGCACGCAAATCAGAAACGAACAGATCATAAACGTGGCAAAGGAGCGGTCCCGCATCAGCTTCAGCGCATCAAAGCCCAGCAAGCTGCCCAGCGTGGCGGGCGTGCCAGCCCCCTTTGGGGGGGTATGCGGGAGGGTGAGTGAATACAGCCCCATGACCAGCGCCGCACCCGATGCCAAGTGGAACATGCCCGCATTGTCTTCCAGCTTCAGCCAGCTCACAGAAAGTCCGGCGGCAATCCAACCGACGCTCGCCATCAACATCACCAGCGGAAACTCCTTCGCCGGGTTCTTCGAATGATGCAGCGTCAGCGTACTCGTCAAGCCATGACCGGCCATGTAGCTGATCGTGTAGGCCACCAGGACCGGATAAAAACTGCCGAAGTTTTTCGTCATCGACACCCAGTACAGCAACCCGGCACCTACGAGATGCAGAAAGGCCAGGATTCGCTGCGTCGCAAAGAAACGGTCAGCGACTATTCCCACGATGAACGGCGAGACCATCGCCCCCACAGCTGTACTGCCATACGCCAATCCGATCTGCCACCCCTCGAACTTGAGCGTCTCCGACAGGTACGTGCTTAACATCACATACCACGCCCCCCACACAAAGTAGTGCAGGAAGACCATGATCCAGAGACGAACAAGAAGAAGCGGTTTCATACTGGGCAGCCGATGCAAGTTCAAAGGTCTGTGAGATCACCGTGAGAATACTACAGAACCCGGTGTTGTGGCAGCTATCTCGGATTATTCACGGCCACATTCTGGGGTATCCGATTCTTGGTTTTCGCAAGGTGGGCCCTGGGCGGGCGGACGGGGAGCGGGCCCTCGGAGGG
>JAYSUV010000732.1:0-7598 GCA_043718945.1 Planctomycetota bacterium | reverse complement strand
TACTGCTGGCGACTGGAGCGTCATCTTCCCTGGATACATTTTTCCGGCGGTCCTCTGTGCGGGGGTGGGATTTCAGGTTATCCAATCGGGACTCACATAAGTGGCAGGTCCGCAGGTGTGAGCTGACCGTGGAGAGATCATCCGGTGAAAGCTTTCCATCCAAGTAACAGGACAATTGCTGAAGTGACGGGCAGAGCGACATGTCGCAATCCTCAATTCAACAACACCCAGTGTGGCAATCGCCACGAGAATTCCATTCGAATTCAAGTCAGGATAGCAAAGGTGCCAGTCCTGCGACAACGACTGGCGAGGAGGCGTTGTCAGATTGGCCCCGGCCTCTCACTGCTTTGAGGGGGCCGACGACCACAGTGGGATAGAGGCGTTCCCAGACTGGTCTTCCGGTTGCGTCCACAGCTCGACAGTGGTCATCTCCGAGCCAAATGAGGATTGAACTGGGCTCCACTAGCGACCGCATTGCGTCGCCAGTGTCTTCGTCGGTTGGGGCTCTCTTGCTCAACTTCAGACGTTGCCATCACCAAGGAAGCAGGACGGGCCAATGGGCCCGTCCTACGGACTCGCTCCTCAGTTTGTGGTGATCGAAGCGATGCGGTCGAGGAACCCTTTGAGGTGCTTGCTGCGGGCTGGATGTTGCAGCTTGCGGACGGCTTTGGCTTCGATCTGGCGGACGCGCTCGCGGGTCACTTTGAAGATGCGACCGACCTCTTCGAGGGTATACGTGTACCCATCGCCCAGACCGTAACGCAGCTTGATGATCTCCCGCTCGCGGTAGGTCAGCGTCTTCAGCACGTTGTCGATGTTGCCCTTGAGCATGTCGGTGGCAGCTGCACTGACGGGGCTTTCAGTGCGGTTGTCCTGCACGAAGTCGCCGAAGGAGCAGTCGTCCCCTTCGCCGACGGGGCGGTCGAGGCTGACTGGCTGACGCGAGATTTTCAGGACGCGGCGGGTCTCGTTGACCTCGATCCCCGAGGCGACGGAGAGTTCCTCGACGGTTGGCTCGCGACCCAGTTCCTGGACCAGCACCTTGCTGACGCGGCGGAGGTGGGACATCGTCTCGATCATGTGGACCGGGATGCGGATGGTGCGGGCCTGGTCGGCGATGGCGCGGGTGATGGCCTGCCGAATCCACCAAGTGGCGTAGGTCGAGAACTTGTAGCCCCGGCGGTATTCGTACTTGTCGACCGCCCGCATCAAGCCGGTGTTCCCCTCTTGAATCAGGTCGAGGAATGACAGGCCGCGATTCCGATACTTCTTGGCGATCGAGACCACCAGCCGCAGGTTCCCGCCCGACAGGTCGCGTGTTGACCGCTCGTACGAGGTGTACCGCAACTGGATTTCCTCGGCCCGCTTCTTGCCGGACTCGGGAGTCTCCAGCGTCATCTCCATCAGTTCGTTGAGTTCCTTGAGAGCGGCCTCGGCGGACTCGACGCTCCCCTTGTGAAGTTTCAACTGGTCGCGCAGCTGGACCATGCGCGTAGTGATCTGCTTAAAGCGGTCCATCAGCGGATGGATGCGAGCTGTGCGGACGCCCATCTCCTCGATCAGCTTGGCGATCTTGCGGCGGTTCTTGTTGAGGCGTTCTTCCGTCTGCTTGCGGACGACGGTCTTGGTCGCGGGATCGGTGATGATCTTAAAGTCGGCGAGGTTCCGCGATTGCAGATGGCGAATCGTTTGCAGGTTCAGCGGCATGCGGCCGATGATCTGGTCCTTCTCCAACCCTTCGGTGAGCGAGACCTTGATCGTGCGGTCGAAGGGCAATTGGCCATCACTAACACGCTGCAAGACTTCGACCGTCTGCTGAGCGACGTAGTCGTTTTCGAGCAGGTGATGCCGGTAGCGGCGGCGGGTGACTTCGATCGTTTTGGCGAGAGAGATTTCCTCCTCGCGGGACAGCAGTGGCAGTTCGCCCATTTGGGTCAGATAGATGCGGACGGGGTCTTCAATCTGCTTGGCTTCGCTGAGTTCGACGGAGCCACGTTTCGGCTTCGCGTTGGCGGTGACCTTGGTGGCGGTCTTCTTCTTGGTGTCGGCCTGGCTGACGCGGCGCAACTTGAGGTCATCGCGCACACTCAGCCCCAACTCCTCCAGCAGCATCAACACTTCTTCGAGCTTCTCGGGACTGACCGCTTCGTTCGGCAGATAAGAGTTGATCTGCGTGAACGTCAGGAACCGCTGCTGGCGAGCGAGGTCAATCAGTTGGCACAGGGCTTCGTCATGCTGATACATGGTGGGGTTTCCTCCGGGGTTGAACGTGAATGAGACAGCCGTGGGGATGGCTGGCTTACGCAGTCGTTCTCTTGGTGGCGCGTCTCTGGTGAAACTGGTAGGCCTGGCGCAGCTGGTCGGCGTCGTCAGGTGGAGGCGATCCCTCGCCGGGTGCGGGGGACATGGGTGCCCCCCGTTGGAGTTGAGACTGTTCTTCCTGTCGCCATCTGAGGTTGTCGATGGTCGCACGAAGGAAAAGAGGACAAGTCTCGTCGGAATCGGCTCCGGTCTCCCGGAGTTTCTTGGCCAGGTCTTTCGCCCGGGCCTGATCGTCGAGCCAGACGGCCAGACGCTTCAACTCGGAATCCTCCAGAGCCCCGAGGAGGGTCTTGAAGTTCCAGGGTTGGGACTCGCCGTGATACAGCATCTCGGCAAGCAACACTTGCAACTGCGGGTGCCGGATGGAGTCGGGGTCGATCTCGCGAACGACGAACCGCAGCAATCCGGGTGCAGTCAGCAATACTTCTAGCAATTCGCATTCCAATCGGTCACTCAAGGTGAGCCGACCGGCATACAAACTCGCTGTTTCATTGGGCCGCAGCTGGGGGCGGGCCTCTTGCGGTTCCGGAGTGTCGGCCAGTCGAGGAGCCCGGCGGCTGACTTCGCCGCGTACTTCTTGCAAACGCTCTCGTACTTGTTCCTCACGTAGTCCGAGCCGTTCGGCAAGAGCTGCCAGTAGCAGACCTTCGCGAACGTGCTGCGTCATGCGCGGGGCAGCTGCGAGAACGGTGAGCATCTCTTCGAGGATTCGCTGCCGGCCATCGAGTGTCTTGGAGGGGTACTTGGCCTGCAGGCAACGGAGCTTGAAGTCGAGGGCTTCGGGGGCGTTCTCGACGAGAGACCGCAGGGCATCGGCTCCCTTGTCAGCCAGGAACTCGTCCGGGTCCTGGCCCTCGGGCAGCGTCAGAATCCGCAGGTCGACATCTTGCACGATGAACCGTTCGAGGACGCGCTCGGCAGCGGCCATCCCGGCGGCGTCTCCGTCATAGACCAGAACGACCTGGCGGGCAAAACGCTTGAGAATCGTGACGTGTTGATCGGTGAGAGCGGTCCCCAACGTCGCGACAGCGTTCTTCACTCCATACTGGTGACAAGCGATGACATCGGTGTAGCCTTCGCAGATGAGAGCTGTCTCGGTCTTGCGGATTTCGTCGCGAGCGGCGTCGAGGGCGAAGACGAGTTTACTCTTCTGGAAGACGACGCTTTCCGGGCTGTTCCAATACTTGGCCGGGTGAGTGGAACCGGGGAGGATGCGACCACCGAAGCCGACCGCCTGACCGCGCTCGTTGCGAATCGGGAACAGCACGCGATCGACGAAGAAGTCGTGGTAGCCCGGCCCGTTGCTTCGCTCGCCGATCAGTCGAGCCGCGACCAGTTGCTCCGGCTTGAACTTGCCGCGAGCCTGACCTTGCAGCCAGTCCCAGCTGTTCGGGTGGTAGCCGATGCGGAACTGCTGGACCATCTCGCGGGTCATGCCGCGACTGCGGATGTACTCGCGAGCGGGCTCGGCCAAAGGGTCAGACATAAAGGTGCGGTGAAAGAGTTCCTGCGCCCAGAGGAGGGCTTCGTAGATCGCGGTGCGGTTGTCGTCGTCGCCCCGCTTGCCTGCGAACTCGGGCAGCTTGATGTTGGCCCGCTTGGCCAGGATTTCGAGCGCCTCGCGGAAGCCGATGCTTTCCCGCTTCATCACGAATTCGAAGCAATCGCCGCCCGCATTACAGACCCAGCAGCGATACGTCTGCCGGTCGGCGTACACCCGCATCGACGGGTTGTGGTCATCATGAAACGGACACAGGCACACATGCTCGCGCCCGCCCCGCTGCGGAGTCAGAGCGACCGCTTCTCCGATGAGAGCGACAATGTCCGTTTGGGCACGGACCTGTTCTTTGATGTCGCTCGAGAGATCCACAGGCACCCCATCCACATTACACACAGGGAAGAACCCCGGCTGTCACGCTCTCAATCGGGCCGCATCTTCCACCTCGGCGAAAGATTCAGCCCAACCCCCAGAGTCATCACAACTGTGCAACACAGCCCGGACAAGTGTACAAGCGTCTGTCTCTCATCTGCAGTCTCGACCGTCCTGTTGCGTTAAGATTCTACACGCACAGTGGGGCGTGGTCAAATTGCGACTGGCCGGGAAGACAAAGTGTCGGGTGTCGTAACTGCATGTTCCGCAGGATGTTGAACTCAGGGACGACCGACCGACTCCCCCCAGCACGTTGACCTTTCGCAATCCTTAAAGTCATTCACTTGAGCGAATTTCGGTGACAGAATCGAAATGGACCTGAATATGTTGGACAGTTGGTTTATAAGAGTTTTGACGAGAGGGGCTCAACCGATGCCCACCGATGTCGATTCGGTTACAGAGCCTCCGCCCTCGCTGACGCGTCGGGTGACAATCCAGTAGCCCGACGCGTCAGCGAGGGCCGAGCGTAGCGAGGTGTCCGCCAAGAAACTCCCCGCACCAGAAATGTCCTGCGAGGCAAGACTCCTCGCGTAAACCGAACTCCAAGGGAACGTTACAGAGCCTCCGCCCTCGCTGACGCGTCGGGCTGCTTGAGCGAGTCCTTCTCTCTCCAATGCCGCAACGCCAGCCAGACACTTCCCGGGAGCGAAACACACCCGGCCACGATGGCGTAGGCCGTCGCCATGCCGATGACGCCCCAGCGTCGCCCCGCCTCCCAGCCCAGAACGGCGATCAGCACGGACACCGTCGTGTTCAATATCAAGAACAGATCCCGTTTGTAGAGTCGCACCGAGGCCTGGAACAGACCGGCCACCAGCACCAGGGCCAGTCCTCCGATCAGCAGACCAGTCTCGGGCAGGGCCAGGAAACTCTCCGCTGCCTTCACCCCCACCTGGCGCAGCACGAATACCACTGCCGAAAAGACCCCGGCCCCCAGCAGGAATACGACCAGCGAAATTAGTCCGGTCTTCATCAGTCGACGCTGCAAGAGTGCATGCTCACCCCGCGCGGCCATTGCCCCAAACTCCGGAGTGCGAGTCAGCACCCAGGACTGACTCGCCGCGAAGAGCGTCATCAGAATCGTCCACGTCATCCCGAACCGACCGGCCTCCACGTCCCCCTGAAACTTGAAGACCACACGGGTGAAGAAGTAGGAGCTGAAGTAGCTGCCGATCGTCTGGATTGCTGCCCGCCAGAAGAGTGGCCGGATCTCCCGGGACCAAGCAGTGGGCACGGGCTCGCGATGCTCTCCGAGCGAATCCAAGGCCGGTCGATAGCGGACCTCGACCAAGTAAAATTCCCAGGCCCAGCGAACCAAGCTCGAGGCCACCAGGGCCCACAGACCAGTTCCCGCCAACAGAGCGGCCCACACCACGAGAGTCCCCGTCACTGCTTGGAACAGTCGGTAATAGTTGATCGTCCCGACCTGTTGGCACCCCTCCAGAATCGACAACTTCGGCACGTAGATTAGCGCCGCTGCATTCACGGCAACGAGAGCCAGCCACGGCCCCAGCCACTCAACGTGTGGCTTCGCAGCTCCGATCTCGAAGTAACCGTCGAGCGAAACTCCCACCAGGAAGATCATCGCACAGACACCAAACCAGCGCGACACAAACCGGTGCAAACTCGACAGCCGCCCCAGCGCCACCTCGTCTCCCTCGATCCGCCCGGCATCATCAAACCGCAGCTTCGACCACTCGTGGCTCGTCATCAAGACGACGATCGCGGGCAACCCCAGTTCCACAAACATCTGCATGGCGACGAGGCTGCCAAACAGCTGATAGACCCCGCGCGTTCCACCATCGAGACAGTGGGCCAACAGAAAGACCGAGACGACCCCCGAGGTAAACTGCCAGCCCCGCGCGAGCAACAAAAACGCCACCGCCCGGTTGACCTCCATTTGCTGGAGGAGCTTGATGAGGGTGGTCGGTATGAAGTCCAAGGTGAGTGAGTCTCGCGAGCGACCTAGGCGATGTCGCTCCGCGACTCGCATTCTCGTCGAACTGTAGCAGAAGTCGCCTGACTTCGACTCGCTGGCATGCGTGTCATACACTTCTCCCACCAAGTCCCGAGCGCGGCGGTCACATCCGTCTAGCCCGCAGCGCCAGGAAGGGCCGCATGCCTGCAACCTCAGTTGGCACATAAGCGGGCACAGCAGGCGGGCTGCATTGGTCGCCTTCTGCTTCTCCGAAAAGGAAGCTGTCTCGCCGATGGAATCACAACTCTGGCCAGCAGGTCGACTCTCAGTCCCAGTGATCGGTGTCCGGCACGCGGCCCTTGCTGGCGCAGCGGGCTAGAGATGCGGCGTTCTCCTTGGTGCCTTGGTGCGAGACATTCCCGCCCGACTGAAAGTGACAAGCTGGCCAGTCGTGCAATCCCGACCCCTGAATCTGGAGGTTCTGGCCGGAACTCGATAGAAAGGAGTCCGTGGATGCGATGTTTCGATCGCAGCCCCGGAACGACTGTCTCACTCCTAGGAGCCTCTGATGTTGCGTCGCGTGTTGTTCGGAATGGTGGCCTCCACCTGCCTGTGTGCGTTTGTGTCGGCCGAGGACAAGGCCCCCTCCCGGATGTTGTTCATCACCCAGAGCGTGGGCTTCAAGCACGGTTCGGTGACTCGCAAGGAGGAGGGGAAACTCGCTCCCGCCGAGATCGCCATCAAGACCCTCGGCGAGACTTCGAAGCTGTTCACGGCTGACCTCACCCAGGACGTGAAGTCGGATGTGACCAAGGCGAATCTGGCGAAGTACGACATCGTCGCGTTCTACACAACCGGGACGCTGCCAATCGTCGATGCCGACCGCGACTATCTGTTCGCGGAGTGGGCCAAGCAGAAGGGGCATGGGATCATGGGCTTCCACTCGGCGGGCGATACGTACCACGATTACGAGCCGTACTGGGACCTGATGGGCGGGGTCTTCATCAGCCATCCGTGGGGCTCGGGCACAGACGTGACGCTGACCGTACATGAGCAGAACGCCCTTACCAAGCCGTTCGGCACCGAGTTCAAGATCAAGGACGAGATCTACATGTACCGCCACTGGCAACCCGCCAAGTGCCGCGTGCTGATGAGCATCGACTACTCCAAGAGCCCCATTGGTGGCAGCGTGCCAGTCGAACACGGCTACCACGTCCCCGTTTGCTGGATCAAGAACAACGGGGAAGGGAAGCTGTATTACAACAACCTCGGCCACAACGAGGGATCATGGGCCAACCCGGCCTATCTCGACTCGATTACACAAGCTGTGAAGTGGATTCGCGGCGAGGTCGAAGTCGACGCCACCCCGAATCCCGAAGTCTCGAAGGCCCAAGAAGAGAAGGCCCAGAAGGACTTCGTGACCGGTGA
>JAYSUV010000731.1:0-2735 GCA_043718945.1 Planctomycetota bacterium | reverse complement strand
CATGTCAATCTATGAAACGACACAAGGGGAGTTCCTGCGGATCACAGGTCGCAACTTGAGCCAGAACTCCGCGACCGACGGCGGAGAAGAGGATTTCGCAGGGATGGACACTTCGCGGTTTCCAGTTGACAACGTGAATTGGTACGACGGGATCGAATTCTGTAATCTGCTCAGCGAGAAAGAGGGCCTCACCCCGTGCTACAAACTGACGAATATCAAACGTAATGACTACCAGTCGATTGTAAACACAACGGTGACCCTCGTGCCCGGTACGAATGGGTATCGCCTGCCAACCGAAGCGGAATGGGAGTACGCTGCTCGTGCGGGAACAAACACAGCGTTTCAATTCGGAGATGTCCTGAATGGCGACAAAGCCAATGTGAAGGGGAGCCGCCCATTCGGTACCACTACAAAGGGGATCTACCTTAAGCGTAGCACCACGGTCGGCAGCTACTCACCGAATGCATTTGGGCTGTATGACATGTGCGGAAATGTGTATGAGTGGTGCGATGACTGGTACATCGCAGAAGTGTATAAGACCCGCAGCGGTATCACGAACGATCCAAGCGTAAACGCAGGTTCAGTGAATCTTCGTGTCTTACGAGGAGGTTCCTGGATTGAGGATCCCTGGAATTCTCGCGCTGCGAGCAGGATTTGTAATTCACCCGGCAACAGCGGCGACACCATGGGGTTTCGAGTTGTGAGGAGTCCATAACAATTTCCCTTGTTGTTGACTTGCGGCGGGCGGCCTCGGCCAGACTGAATGGCATCGGGTGGCGGGGTCAGTAGGCTTTGCGAATGGCCCCGACGGAGTGGGCGTGGAGCGTTGAGGCGTTGTGTCGGGAACAATCGCATTCGCCAGAGATACAATAGGCAGATCACGTTTCTCCGCGCCGGGGCCATCCGCTGCGCTGCTGACCCCGCCACCCACTTTTTTTCCCGGATGTCGGCGATTGCCGGGTCTGCGAGTTGGGGACGGCGGCATCTCGCTAACGCGGCTCGGCAGGAGCTTCGCCCTCCCGACGTTTCACGACAGTGGTGTCCCTACACCCACAGCGCCGCTTCAATGGTCAAACCGGGGCCGAAGGCGAGCGAGACACACGGCAGTGGAGCCTCCCGCTGACGGAGAGCGTCGAGGATGAACAGGATCGTCGGCGACGACATATTCCCATTCTGAGCGAGGATATCGCGAGACACATCCACCGCTGAGTCCGCAATCCCCAGCGCCGTAGTACACGCCGTCAGCACCCGAGGCCCGCCGGGATGCACCGCCCACGTGGGAACCTGCTCCACGCTCAACCCCAGCGGTCGCAGCCACTCTGTCACCCACGGGCGCAAGTGTTTGCCGATGATATCTGGAACCTGGGGATCGAGGGTCATCAGGAACCCGTTGTCGCCGATGCGCCAACTCATCATGTCACCCGTCTCCGGCAGGACCAGAGACCGCTGGGACTTCAACTGCCACGCCCCGGTCACCGAGTCCGATGACCTGCCGACCACAGCCGCCGACCCATCCGAAAACAGAGCGTTCGCCACAATCTGCTGCGCATCGTCGGAGTACTGCTGGTGCAGGCTGCAAATCTCGATGCAGCACAGCAGGACGCGGGCGTCGGGGTCGCTCTCGGCGTAGGCTTTCGCGACGCGCAGTCCGTTGAACGCTCCATGACAGCCCATGAAGCCGACATGGGTTCGCGAGACTTCGGGCCGCAGATTGAGCTGTTCGATCAAGCCCATGTCGACGCCGGGGGCGCTGAACCCGCTGCAAGAGACAGTGACGAGATGCGTAATCTCCTCGGGGCGGACACCGGCATTCTGGAGGGCCGCAGTACAGGAGCGGGTGCCGAGCGGGAGGGCCTCGATTTCGTAGCGATCCATGCGCACTTGCGTGGACGGACCCCGGTCACTGGCATCGCAGGCGGGCTGATAGAACGACTGTCGAACGACCTCCGGATAATTGAGGGAGTCGATCAGCACGCTGTGCCGCTGCTTGACCCCGGAGCGACGATACAGGGCGCGGACGACTCCCCCGCGTTCGTGGACCTCCCCCCACATTTCGACGGAGTGTTCGGCGGCAATGTCTTGCGACACGGAACGCTGCGGGATGGCCAGCCCCAGACCGTGGATTCCAAATGTCATCAGTCTCTCGATCGGGCGATGGGGGGCGAGGCGGAGGGGCGGTTGATGGCAAGGATAAAGTAGCGGGCGATTTTCGGAAAGATCCGAATCAGTTGCAGGGCTGTGGCGGACAACCACGGGCGGCGCAGGATGGCCGACGCCATCCGGCAGACGCGCTGCCGTCGCTGAAAGTGAGTGCGATGATGGTTCTGCCAGGCGTCTGCGAGTTCGGGACGCCATTCTTGAACGGCTTGTCCAACGAGCGGCAGCACGGCCAGGGACTGCTCCAGGGCCGCCGCCATCCCCTCCCCGGTGAAGGGTTCGACATATCCCGCCGCGTCGCCAATCACGAACAGCCGCTCCGCCGCGTTCCTGCGCGGAGCGGTGGTCAGTGGAGGCGTCCCGGACCACCCGTGGTCGATGACCGGAAAGACGATCCCGTTCGCGGACAGAATCTCATGCACGGCTTTCGACGGCGATCCGGTCGCTTTCACGACGCGCGGATCGACCGCAGCTGCCACGCTGAGTTGCTGGTCCTCGGCCCAAGCGATGCCGACATACCCGCCTTGTCCGACGATCATCGTGATCCGTTCGCGGGGAAACTGGTCGGCCACCGGTGA
>JAYSUV010000074.1:0-19378 GCA_043718945.1 Planctomycetota bacterium | reverse complement strand
CCGGCCCCGACCCGGAGCCCCTCATCGCCGCCCCCTGACCCCCAAAATCAATCGACCCGCCCCCCCCTCGCCGCCCCGTCGCGCCCCGGGGAAAGGGGAAAACCAAGGATACGTGGAAAACCATCAATAAAATCAACAGGCCGTGATGTCCGCCCGCTCGCTGGGGTTGTGGTGGCAGCTACGTCGAGACGATCTCGACATTCGCCCGCGGCACGGTCAGGCGTCTGCCGTCGCTGCATTTGACTTCCAGCACGCGGGCTTTCGAGCCGGTTTCCAGCTGTTGCGGCTCGGGTGGCAGGCTCGACACGGTGCCCAGTACTCCAAAGTACGGGTCGCGGATGATGCGCACGGGCGACCCGATGTCCAGGACGCCACCGCCAACCGTGGCAGCCACTTTGTCGGTGTGGCTGCGGTCGGGAAGGGGGATGACGATCTCGGGTCGGATCACTCCGGCCCGGATCTGCGTGGCCCCGTTCACCGCAGCTGGGAATCGATTGTGTCGGTTGAAGATGGCAAAGGTGCGGTCGGCCATGGCGATTTCGCCGAAGCCTTCGGTGACGATCACGGTGGTGCCAATCTGCTCGGTGCCAGTGATCGCCACGCCGAGGTCGTACCCCAGAATGTCGCGGAGATCCTGGTCATCGATCCCCCCGGCGACGACAGCGGAGACGCCGAGTTCAGCAGCCCGGCGGATCGCGGCTCCCAGAATGCGGCGGCCCCCGACGACGATCTGGCCGCGATGGGCCTCGGTGAGCAGGTCGGGGGTCAGGTCTTGATCGGGGCGGGTGCAGACGACGGCGATCGGTCCGTACGCCTCGCTACCGACGCCGAAGATCCCCTGGATCAGAGCCGCCTCGCACTCGACAACAACTCCTTCGCGCGGGAGAACCTCGACCACTGTCCCGGTCGAGTAAGCCAAGACTCGCACAGGGATTTGCGGCCCGCGCAGGATCATCTGCCCCGTGATGCTGGAGACTGATTCGATTGTGCCAGTGTGCTTGGAGTGATACTCCGCGCGGAACATCCCGAACATACCCGGCGAAACCGCGAGCAGCTCCCCGACCTCGACCGTATCTCCGACTGTCTTCAGCAGCGAACGCGGCACTTCAGCGGGAACCAATCCCAGCTGGTTCGCCAAGTTGATCGGAAAAACATCACCGGGGAGCAGCGTCTGGGCCACGACATCTTGCGAGGTCACTCGGTCGCCGACGTTTCGCTGGACCTCCCCGGAGATCGGCAAAGTACGCACCGCCCGGAACAGCGTGCGTTCCATGACCTGGAGACCGGGAGTGTAGGCATGAGCCATGCGGGAGTGTCCTCTTGCGTGGGATAGGCTTCCAGCCTGTTACCCTCCGTCCCAAGCTCCGCTTGGGACGGAATTTCCTCGAAGCTCTGCTTCGTCGCGTGCCAGACATCTCGGACTCTTGAAGAAGCCACTCGCGATGGGGCAGTGGTTCTCGACTCAGAACTCTTGAAGGGCTGAGGCGAGAGGTCTCTGGCACGCGGACGAAGCGGAGCTTCGGGGAGATGTGGTCCCCAGCAGAGCTGGGGACCGAGGGGCGCTCAGCTACTGGCGCGACAGGTCTTCGTAGTCGAGCTCGAACAACTCATTGGCCCCGCTCATCTTGCCGGTTTTGAACCCCTTGTTGAACCAATAGGCCCGTTGCTTCGAGGAGCCGTGGGTGAACTTCTCCGGCACCACGTAGCCTTGTCCCTTGCTTTGCAGGGTGTCGTCACCAATCTGCTTGGCGCAGTTGATGGCCTCCTCAATGTCGCCGGTTTCGATCATGTCCCGCATCTTGTTGGCGTGATGAGCCCAGACCCCGGCGAGGTAGTCGGCTTGCAACTCCAAGCGGACAGAGTACTGGTTCTCCTGCGGACCGCCCCGCATCGCGTCGACCTTTTCGGTGATCCCCAGCAGGTTCTGCACATGGTGCCCAACTTCGTGGGCCACCACATACGCCTTGGCAAAGTCGCCCTTGGAATTCAGCTTCGTCTCCATGTCCTCATAGAACTGCAGGTCCAAATAAACCTTCGAGTCACCCGGGCAATAGAACGGTCCCACAGACGCGCTGGCTTGACCACACGCGGAAGAGACCTCTCCGCTGAATAGCACCAGCTTCGGCTTTTCGTAACGATCGCCCATCGCGGCGAACTGCTTCGCCCAGACATCCTCGGTGTCGGCCAGCACCACAGCGACGAACTTTTTGAGGGCCTCTTGCTCTGGATCGAGGGGGGCTTGTGGATCGCCTTGTTGCCGTTGTTGCTGTTGTGCCTGGGGTTGCTGCAACGCCAGCTTGATAAAGTCGCCGAGGTTCCCGCCCTTCAGGTAAACCATCACGGCGATTACGATGATGCCTAAGATCCCGCCGCCGCCGCGCAGTGCCAAGGGAGACCGTCCACCGCCCCCTTGTCCCCGGCGGTCCTCGACGTTTTCACTCTCTCGCTGTCCATCGGTACGCATCGCTGTCTGCCTTTTGGATTTCGTGAATCGCCACGCGGGGAATTCTCAGGGGCAACCTCGGCACAATCAAGGGAGTCGGTAGGTGGAAGTGGAGAGATCGTAGGGTGGGACAAGCCGCTTTGGGCGCTGGCCCACCATTCCGGGGAAACAACGTCGAATGTGGTGGGCCTGCGCTCCAAAGCGAGCTTGTCCCACCCTATGCCCTCCTACTTCGCCGCCTTCAGCAGCACCGGGTTCCCCCACACCAAGTGATCGGCAACATCGAAGCCGTCACCGAAATCGACCTCCAGCTGGAGTGTCCTGGCTCCGGTCAGATCGATGGAGATGGCCTTGGCAGGCTGACCACCAACGAGGGATTCTTCAAACTTGGCGACGCCATCGACCCGCACGCGGACGATGACGTGGCCTTGGTCGCCGTCCTCTTTCTGAAGCCCGACAGCACTGCGGAATTGGCTGAACCCTCCGCCGAGGTCATAATCCAGTACCGTGTGGGAGTGGGTGCAGAGCCCTTCGGCATATTTCTCGTCCCCAATTTGCAGAGGGCCCCCCGTGAAGGACTTGTTGGTCTGATACGGGCGGACCAGATCGAGGTAGCCCACCTGTTCCGCGTGACTCGGGGTCAGCTCCACCAAAGACCGCATCCGACCATTCTTGACCAAGAGACGAGCCAGCTGGGATCGCGGCAACTCGATCTGTTGTTTCCAGATCGTCTCCATCTGGAGAGTGTCAGCTGTCAGGACGGTCACCTGTCCGGAGAGGTGTTGTCCGCTGACAAAGTCGACGATCTGGTAGGGAGAGTCATTGGTCGCGGGGGGCAGGAGTTTGAAGACCAGCCCGGCCACTTTGGCCCATTTCAGTTGGCGGGTCTTTCCGTCGATCTCGATCTGCAACGAGTCCCCGTCACGGCCGAGGATTTTCCCGGCGACACGCTGGATTTCTCCGCTCTCGGATTTGGCGTAGACGTTGTCGAATTCCGCTTGTTCGCCGGTGCGAGGTAGCATGAGCTTGCCCGTAACGACCTCCTGTGACCAGATTTCGCGAAGGACCACGGGGGGGAGGGCGAGCGTCCGTGTCTGGTCTCCGAAGCGAGTTTCCACCGAGATCGTATCCGGGGTCCAGGCGGTGATCGTCCCATAGAACTTGCCTCCGCCAACCAGTTCTAACTCGGACTCCTTATCGTTCATCGTTTGCGGAGTCGAAGAGGTGACACCGGAATAGCGTTGAAACTGCTGGATGTCGGCCTTGCTGAACAGCACTCCGGTCGAGGGGATTTTCAAGACGGTCTGTTTTCCGGGATTGTCGAGATAGTTGACCCACAGCGGCTTCCGGTCCGCATCCAACAGGATGATCCTCGATCCGGCCAGCCGCTTGCCAAGGTTGTCATCGGTCCGGTTCCAGAGTTCGATCTGCTTCACTTTGACGTTTCGCTGAAGGTCGACCTCCCACCAGGGGAGGGCCACATAACTGGAGTGCGTGACCGACTGGCCAGCATTCAGATCGCCGTTGGTGTTCCCGTCGATCGCCTTCTCGGGAGTTCCGTTGTAGTCGGTTCCGATCTGAGTCGCCTTCCCTTCGCGAGCGACGTTCTTGTCCCCCTCGAAGACCAGGACTTCAGCCAGGGAGAGATTCGTCGGAGTCGGACTGAGATGCTCGACCCGAACATAGCGAGTCTGGAGTTCACCCATCTGTCGATTCACAGTCTGGCCGAGTTCAACCAGATCATCGATCAAGATCTGTTTCGCGGGCATCCCCTCGGGCTGGGGGATCGACAACTGCCGGTCAGTCATCGTGACCCCCGTTGCGGAGATCGATTCTCCCTCAACGGTCAGAACCTCCTCCGCACAAGCTCGGTTGGACTGGAGGCCAAATGCCACCACGACGGTCAGGAAACATCCACACCACAGGACTCGCATGACGGAACTCCAGGAGGGAATCAGAGGACAGCTTTCGAGTTCAGGATACCGCCTGGGAACGCGGGTGTCTTGCTTCAGGACACTCCATCCGCAGCACCACCTCAACTCCTGCGAGACAAACCCGTTGGAGTCTAGCATTAGGCTGGCTCGTACAACCGGGGAGCAGGCTAACGCCTGAGCTCCAACGTTTTCTCTCCACGACGCACCGCACCCGATCCGAAGAAGATGGTTTGTAGGGCTATCCCACGGGGACGAGGCCGAAGACATCGACATCGACGCCGGGACTCATGGCAGCATGCACCGGCGGTCGACCGGGGCGCTCGAACCCGTTAAGGGGGAGGAGCGAATCGGACCACTGCGGGAGTTCTACCTCGCTGATCTGGTAGGGGGCGTGGACCACGTTGCCGGTGGAGAGTTGACCTTGCGGGGAGCGGGCGAAGAGGACGTAGCGCTCGACCAGGAAGAACTCGAAGCTGCCGGGTTCGGCGGGGCAGGGCGGGGTGGTGGGGCGGTAGCGGAACTGGCAGTTGAGGTCGGGGATGGCTCCGGTCCTCTGCGAGGAGAACTCGGTCCAGCCAGTGGCTGCATCGTGCGAGTGGCTCATCTGGGCGTGCTGATAATTCAAGTGATAGAACCGCCTCGCGCCCCAGATCGCCAGCGCGTGGTTGGCCTCCAGCGAGTAGAACCAGATGCCACTGGTCCCCCGGTCATCGTGGACGTAGGTGCGGAGATTCATCTCCAGAAAGTTCGTCACACCCGGGATCGGTGGGAGCCACCACGGTCGCAGCTGCCGCATGCGGAACGGGACGACCCCCAGCCACGCTTTCCCATCATAAGTGTCGACATGTAGTCCGGGCGGCAGCGTCGCCTGGATCTGCTCCGCCGGGAAATCCCAGTGCAAGAACAGCATCTCCCGCCACGACTGGAACATCTCCGAGCGCCCCGAGGGACGCTGACGCATACGAAGTCGATCATCAAGAGTGGGTGCGGGCATGGGTTGATGGTTGATGGTTGATCGACAGAAATTAATCCTCGCCCGTTTAGCTGCGACGCGAAGTTTTCGCAGCGGAGCATTCTTACGCTACCGCCAGTCAGAGTCGTCTGGTACGCGGGCGAAGCGGAGCTTCGCGGACATGCGATCCCAAGCGGAGCTTAGGACCGAGGGTGGAGAATTCACAACGATCATCAATCCGTCTCAGGACTATGGCTGCAAACGCGAGCCCGCTCACGAGAGGCGCTCACTGAGGAGTTGTCTCGCGCGGGCTCGCAGCAGCGAGACCGACTCGCTCCATTCGACGAGTTCTTCCAACTGATGTCGTTCCGGCTTCGTCAACTGGCCATTGGTGTTGGCATCCATGAGGCTTTGCAGCTGCTGATCGGCAAGAGCTGGTAGATGCAAGTGAGCCACCTCCTCCATCAGATCGACTGGAGCACCAATGAATATCGACATCCGATTTCCCTTCCGTTGCCAGTTTCGCCTGTCGCCTAGAGCAGATTCAGAAGTGGTTTGCCGGAAAGGCAGACAGGAATGTCTGCCCCACTGATGAGTGGCACAGACATTCCTGTCTGTGCGAACTGAAGACAGATTCTGAATCTGCTCGAGGACCATTGATTCTATCGACACACGCTCTGCGCAGCGGAGCAATCCCACGCTAGCGCCGCCCCGATGGCCCGACAACCGGCTGCACCCAGGCCCGCTGGAACTCGCCGGGTTCGCTGGGGTTGGGGTGCGGGGCGCTCGAGGTGACTCGGGCTCGGACGTAAATGTCGTCGCAGATCATTCGGTAGCTGGCCTGCGTGCCTTGAACGGTGGCCAAGACCGCACCGATCTCGGGGCTGTAACGGCGGGTGGTGCGGAGTTCAGCTCCCTGATCATCTCGCTCCGGCTGCCCCTCGGGATCGTACCCCCGACGAGTGCCGATGAACTCGATCGTGTAGGTCTCTCCTGGAACAGCGTCAACCTCGATGGCCAAGCCCGTCTCGCTCGATTCGACTCGCGACAACTTCACGCCGCTGCTGGAGTAGAACTGCCCCGCTTCCAGGGCCTCGATCAGTGACGCTGCCGAAAGCTCCTTCGCCAGGACCATCACCCACCCGCGTCCCGGCTCGGCCGCGCGGCTCGGGATTTGGTGGTAAGCGTGCCCATCATCGACCGCCAGTCCGTACATCACCGGCAGCTTCAGTTCCGCCAGTCGCTTGGTCAGCACGATGTCCCAGATCGGCTCGCACCCGGCATGCTGGTGGTCGCCGCTGTTGTGGACGCCGGGATGGCCGTTGTAGATCTCGAAGAATCGCTCG
The DNA here is from genome assembly GCA_043718945.1 of Planctomycetota bacterium. Taxonomy (GTDB): domain Bacteria; phylum Planctomycetota; class Planctomycetia; order Planctomycetales; family Planctomycetaceae; genus TH-plancto1. The sequence goes on along the minus strand of JAYSUV010000074.1, from coordinate 12,703 downwards.
CCGATGATCCGCATCAAATCCTCAGCTGTCACCGCATACCCGAAGTTCGGGTGGTTGAGGTGGATGATCATCGGCTGCCCGGTACGTTCACGCTGAGCGATGGCGGCGTCGACGTTGTTCTGGATGATCTCCGCGACGCTCTCTCCGCCGCGCGGGGTGAGCAGCTCTTTCACGTTGCTGACATTGAAGTGGAGAGGGATCTTGATGGTCAGTCGATCGCTGACCTCTTCCCCTTGAATCAGCAGGTACTCGCCGGGTTGGTTGAAGCGCTCAGCGACTTCGTCGAAGCGCCGGAGTCGCACCTCGTGCTTCTCTTCGAGGGTTCGCTCTTCAACCCACTCCGGGAACTGCTGCTGGAGTTTGTCAAACGCCGCCTGCTTCCCCTTGGTCTTCTTGATCTCGACCCAGCGTTCCTTGTCGGCCAGTACATTATGATCCGTGAAGACCAGAAACTGATAACCGGCCTTCTGATACCACATCGCAATTGATTCGAGATAGTCGTCCCCGTCACTCCAGTGCGAATGCGTGTGCATATTGCCGCGATACCAGCGCAGCTGATCCGAAGCGGCCAGCGTGTCGGCCTGTACGGGGGCAACGTCAGAGCGGAGACCGATCGCGACCAACGCGATCGGCAGGGCGACCAGCAGTAACAAGATGGTTTGGCGAGGCATCTCAAACTCCCGGAACATGAACGACCAAGCCCATGGGGGCACCCCATGGGCTTTTCAGTGTGGATAAGGATCGCATCGCATGCGGCCTATTTCGCATCCTTCATCACGGACCAGCACAAGTACCCCAGGATTCCCGAACAGAGGATGAACATGATGTCCATCGTCTTGGTCAGGGTTCCGGAAAACGGATAATTGGTCGCCAGATCAGCGATCGACATCAACGCGACGATCCCTGCGGCCACCATCGAGCCAATCACCATTTTCTTGGACAAGTCGGACATGAGGCCGCGCCTTTTCAGTTAGATCAGATCGATCGATCACTCGGGGGAAGTATGCCACACTCCGCCCCTCAAACCGGTTCCAGGCTGCGAGGATAGCGAATCGCCCGCGCACCTCACCAGACTCAATCGCTACGATCGGCAAAAATCGTGGGGCCTGGAAAACTTCCGAAGTCTTCGGAAGTTTGAAACGGAATCAGGCACCGACGGAAAACAACTCGACCAGATTCCGGTCCGGATCAAACACGTACAGCTGGGTCGGCCCGTCGGGGCGAGCCTTGGGACCGGCGACAATCTCGACCCCCTGTTCGCCGAGGATGCGGACCGCGTCGGCGGCGCTGGCGACCTCAAAGGCGACATGCCGAGTGCGGCTGATGGAGCACTGTTCCGGGATGAAGACTGTTGCCGGGCCGGAATCCGTGCTTTCGAGGATCAGGTGGATCTGCGTGCTGCCCGCCTGGAACCACAGGCCCGCAAACTGGAACCCCGGACGTGGAACCTCGGTCATTCCGAGCAGGTCGGCGTAGAACGCCCGAGACTTTACGAGGTCACGAACCACGAACGTGACATGATCGATCTGGCGGACTTGCAGTGCAGGCACGACGAACTCTTTCGGGGTATGGGCGAGAAGGGAGGAGTCGAATCTCACCGCAGAGGATTGGCGACCAGTTGTGGTGTGACAGTCGGATTCCGGAGATCAGGCCACAGCGGCCTCTTGGAACTCTGGTGATGCGAGCCACCGTATGACCGAACCGAGGAGCACCGGGAGATGGGCCACCCCGAACAGCTACCGGAAGCCAAGTGCAGGGATTGATTGTGATATTGGAAGCGAGAATTCGCTACAGAGTCGGCCAGAGAACCCCGGAACTGGCATTCGAGGAGTCCAACGACAGATGCGACCAACCCCACGGGCCACGCCGTGAACACGATCGCCCGTGGGGTACGTTTCCTACGTGCCCGTAGCTCATGTCGCTCCGCGACTGAGATTCCGCATGTGGGAAGTCCTTTTGAACCGTGTGTGAGTGTGGTTTCTGGCTGGCGGAATGCGAGTCGCGAGCGACATCGCCTACAACCGATCGAGTACGTTGCACTGGCCTTGCCCTCCCCTCAGACATGTCCCTCATCTGATCGTAGACGAGGCATCCAGATTGTGTGCGTCAGATAAGTAGGCAGCGATTCCACGCGGTGCTTCATGAGTCAAAGGGAGCCGCAGATGAACACGGATGAACACAGAATAAGGAGGCTCAACAACAAATGGACATTGCCCCGATTCATCTCTGATCCGCGTTCATCTGTGTTCATCTGCGGCTCACCAACTCCTGGTTTTCTCCTTGTCGAGTCTCTGCCAGCCGTATGCACAAAGTGCCAGAATCAAATCGCGATGCCTCCTCAGTGGCGTTCTTTTGCCACTGCCTATTTTTCTGACGCACACACGCATTCAGCGGTGGCTCGGGACACAGTGCCTTTCAGATTCGGCAACTGGTAAACTGGGGATTCTTTCCTCGCCACGCCTCTCAGGACACGCCCGCCACATGGCGACTCACTCGCTCCGCAACCCGCATAGCATTCTCGCGGCACTTCAGCGGCGTCCCGCAGACGTGCTCGAACTCCGCATCAACTTGAAGGGAGCCAGTGACTCCTGGCTGGCGGTGGCGGCTCTGGCTCGCGAGCACCAGAAGCCAGTGCATCTGCCGATTGTTGACCCGGACCGCGGCGTTCGTCACTCCACGGACGGTGGACGGGCCACTGGCAACGAGGCGACCGTCCGCGAAATCTCGACCGTCAGTGCCAAGTCGCTCTTTTCCCGCACCGACAAGCCCGGTCTGTGGCTGGCACTCGACCATATCCAAGACCCCCACAACGTCGGAGCGATTCTCCGCACAGCTGCGTTTTTCGGCGTCCGGGGCGTGGTGATGACCCGGGATCAGTCAGCCCCGCTGACCTCGATTGTGTACGACATTGCTTCCGGCGGAGTCGAGGTCGTGCCGATCGCCATCGTTCCCAACATGGTCCAGGTATTCGAGATCGCCAAAGAAGCGGGTTTGTGGATTCTAGGCACCTCGGAGCATGAAGCCCGGTCGGTCGCCGAGGTGGACCGTGATCGTGACTGGCTGCTGGTTCTGGGGAATGAGGAAAAAGGGCTGCGGCGGCTGGTCTCGGAGCGGTGCGACGAGCTGTGCCGCGTGGCTCCGCTGGGTGAGGTGACTTCCTTGAATGTCTCGGTCGCCAGCGGCGTCCTGATGGCGGCACTGATGAGTTCCCGACCGTAGCGGTACTCAACCATGTCGCGTCCAAGAGTCGAGGCTCATGGATGTGAGCGGCTCAGCAGTGATTGTGGAGCGGAAATGAAAAATGTACCGTTCCATTGCGTCTTCGCGTGAGGCCACTCAAGTTTCTCCTCAACAGCAGGCGTTGTCCGGGTCGAACGGAAGCGGCGATCGATGGCCGCCGACCATGGAGTCGCGAGCAGATGTTCACTGTCGACAAAGGAACTTCAGTCGACAACCCTGCCCGGACGATCTAGACTGATATGTCTGACTGTTGATGCAAGTACGTGAGGAGGCAGCCATGCTCGCTCTGACTGGAAATCGAATTCGCTTGTGTGACGGGATCACCCGCCGGCAGGCTCTCCAGATTGGGGCCCTCGGGATGGGGGGGCTGTCGTTGCCGCATCTCCTTCAGGCGGAACAAGCTGCGGGGATCAAGCAGAGCCAGAAGTCGGTTATCATGATCTATATGTGTGGGGCTCCCGCACATCAGGATATGTACGATCTGAAGCCGGACGCCCCCTCCGAAGTCCGGGGTGAGTTTCGTCCGATTCCGACCAATGTGAGCGGAATTGAGATCTGCGAGCACATGCCGCGTCTCGCCCGGATCATGGACAAGTGCATTCCGGTGCGGTCAATGTATGGCTCGCCCAGCGGGGACCATGATTCGTTTATCTGCTACACCGGTCATTCGGTGCAGAATCAGCCAACCGGCGGCTGGCCCGCGATCGGCTCGGTGATTTCCAAGATCTCCGGCTCCGCAATGCCGGGGATTCCGCCATTCTTTGGGCTGTCGCCGAATACGGGGCACCCGCCGTATGGGTCGCCGGGGCATCCGGGGTTCCTGGGGGTGTCGCACTCGGCATTTCGTCCGAGCGGTCCCGCCCGCGAAGACATGGTCCTGCCGCCGGGTGTCGTGCTGGATCGGGTCGGCTCGCGCCAGGCGCTCTTGGAGGGGCTCGATCGGTTCCGCCGTGAAAGCGACGCGCGCGGTTCGATGACGGGGCTGGACGACCTCAACCGGGCGGCGCTGGAGATTCTGACCTCAAGCAAGCTGGCTGAGGCCCTCGATGTCTCAAAAGAACCAGCCCACGTTCGCGAGCGATACGGCAAGGGTGACGCCAACAACTTTGGTGACGGAGCCCCGCGAAACCTGGAACATTTTCTCACAGCTCGCAGACTGGTCGAGGCGGGAGCCCGGGTCGTGACGCTGAACTTCGGTCGCTGGGACTTCCATAGCGACTGCTTTCACGGGATGAAGAGTACGCATCTCCCGCAGTTCGACCAGGGGCTGTCGGCGTTGATCGAGGATCTGCACGAACGCGGCCTTGATAAACAGGTGGCTGTCGTCGCGTGGGGCGAGTTCGGTCGGACCCCCAAGATCAACGGCGATGCCGGTCGTGACCACTGGCCACAAGTCGGCGGGGCACTTATCGCCGGAGGGGGATTCAAGACGGGTCAGGTGATCGGCTCGACCGACCGCCTCGGGGCGGAAATCGCCAGCCGCCCCGTCCACTTCGGCGAGGTGTTTGCCTCGCTGTACCGCTGGATGGGCCTCGATACCGAGGTGGCTTATCTCGCCGACCTCGCGGGACGCCCACAAAAGCTGGTCGAAGGCCGGGCTCCGCTGCCGGAACTGCTGTAGTCAAAAGTGGTCCGAGTGCAAATCCGCCAATCCCGGCATCACTTGCGAGCCTTCAGTTCGAGGTGGAACTTCCAGCCCGGAATGAAAAAGGTGAGGGCACTCACCACCCCGAAGACGGTGATTCCAATCTTGGGGAAGAGAGCCATGGGGATCGCACAGAGGAACATGACAATGGATTGGATGTAGAACTCGCCGGACAGAACCCCGGCCTTGCCGACAAACACGCTGGCGGCGAACAGAGCCAGGACCGGCGAGAGGCTGAGAACCGGCAGACCGAGGAGCGACTCGATCAGGAACAGCATCGACGAACTCGCCATACTCGCGGCCCACAAGTGGGCCACCTGCCGCTCGACAAAGGTGACCGGACCCGCGCGGTGCCGCATCTTCCAGAACGCCAAGGCCCAGGCCCCCAGGCCAATCGTCCACAACCCCACATACGGCAGATGGGACGTGACCTGACGGTACTGCATGTAGTTCGTAAACAGGCACAGCACCAGCAGCACCAGCGAGTGCCACATCCAGAGCAGCCCCCAGTTCCGCAGAATGCCCGCGTGGTGAGTCGGCCGGAACGCTCGGCTGAGGATATCGGCCAGCCGCGAAGAGCGAGCCTGAATCGGCTCATGATTGAGGAACGCCTGCAGGTCGTCAGCCAACTCATCAGCGGTTGTGTACCGCAGATCGGCGGGCTTCTGCAGAGCCTTGAGGACGATCATCTCCAGGTCGACATCGATCGCCGGGTTGAGCAATCGCGGCGGCGGCGGTTCGTGCTCCAGTGCCATGATGACCGCATCGGCGGGCGACGCACATTGAAATGGCGGACGCCCCGTCAGCATGGCGAACAGCACCGCTCCGAGGCTGTAGATATCAGTGGCTGGGCCGATTTGCGTGGGGTCGCCAATCGCCTGTTCGGGGGCCATATAGCCGGGGGTGCCGAGGATCGCTCCGGTGCGGGTGAGAGAACGCAGCGCCTCGACGGAGGGGGCTAATAGTTCCTTGGCCGAGGCCCCGGCGAGCGCACTGCCCTCGATCCGCACCATCCGGGCGAGTCCAAAGTCCGAGACATACGGATGGTCCTCGCGGTCGAGCAGGATGTTCGACGGCTTCAGATCCCGGTGCAACACCCCGCTGCGATGGGCATACGCAATCGCCCGACAGACCGGAATCAACAGTGCCGCTGCTTCGCGCGGGGCGAGCGGGCTGCGGTTGATCCGTTCCGCGAGGGTTTCGCCCAAGACCAGTTGCATGCTGAAGTAGGGGAGCCCCGCCTGCTCGCCGACCTCGTACACCGAGACAATGTGCGGGTGTGTGAGCTTGGCCGCGGACTCGGCTTCGGTGCGGAAACGTCTCAAGTCATCGGGCGTGGCAAACACTCCCCGGACCATCATCTTGAGAGCCACATCGCGGTTCAGGCTCCGCTGGTGAGCTTGATAGACGACACCCATTCCGCCGCGCCCAATCTCGGTCAGGCGTTCATAGTCGGCAAACCCAGCGGGGGCCGAGATCGTCGTCACCACCGGAAATCCGTCCGCTAAACCCGTGGGGGTGCGTCCGAGGGCCTGGGCCAGCTGGGCCGCTCCCATCAGTTCCCGCAACTCGCCCACGAGGTCGGGATGCTGCGAGTTGACCTCCGTCCAATTCACGGTCCGCCCCTGCTCCACTTGCTCCAGCAAAGTCTGGAGAGCTTCGCACAGCTGTTCTTCATGGAGAGCGGGGTCGAGAGGCACGGAATTTCAGTGGGTAGGAGTTGTCGTCAGGTTCGGGCCATCCGGAATATGTGTTGTAACCATTCGGTGTGGGTTTCGGGAATCATGACCGTTTCCCAGACCACGGCTGGCCAGTGTGTCACACTGCGGCGAAATGCCATTGAAAGAGGATTCTCACACCAAGGCACCAAGGCACCAAGGCACCAAGAGGGGATCAATTCGCTCCATCCGGTGATCGATAGACTTCACTTTGTGCCTTCGTGCCTTTGTGTGAGACAAACCAGCCGGAGTCAAAGTGACAAACTCGCCAGCTGTGTTTCCCAGACACCTCCGAAGTTTCCTTTTGACGACCTCCGGAGCGTGACCTACGTTTGAACTATGAGGTGCCCACTGATGGACATCTTGGGCCTTTTGACGAGAGTGCAGATGAACATCAAGAAAAAGGGCGAGACGCAAATCATCAGTGCGTCAACGATCCTCATTCTGAGCGGATTTCTGATCGGTCTGACCGTCGGAAAGATCGTGTCCGAAAGTCTGTCTCCGTACGTACTGTCTTGTGGGTTAGCGGGATTCCTGGCATTTATCGCTTTAGAGTCCCAAGGCACCCAGCGTGAAGAGAAGATCGATCAGGATGAAAAAGTGCATGTGCAAACCCGTCTGGATCGGCATGTCCTGTCACTCAGTAGTATGAGCTTCAAAATGCCGGATGAGAGCGACTCACTGCCCTCCGGTCCCTCGGATCCTGCGGACTTGAGCCAGTCCACCCCGGACCTGAAGCTGCTGGACGACCTCTACGACCGGTTGATGCATCTGAATGCCGAATCCGATTCTGCCGAGTTAGAAACGAAACAATCGATTCAGGCGTGACCCGCGTTCATACGTCTCGGTAAGATTCCTCCACCCCGTGCGACCGATTGCGTCGTCGGGTCTCCGGGAGGGATGCCATGCCAGGCTTTCAGGTGGGACGGAACTGGACGATCGCGAATGCCGTCGTCGTGATGTGTCTGTGTGGCATCACGCTCTATGCCGCTGAGGCACCCTCCCCCCGACTCGCGACCGTCAATGGCCACCCGGTCTGGCAACGGGATGTCGATCTGGAGTTGTTGATCTCCGGCAATCGAACACCGACTCCTGCGGATCGCAACGCCGCCTTGGAGCGGGTGATTGATCGGACCTTGGTGGCGAAGTTTGTCGCTGCCAAAGGGGTGAATCCTCTCGCTGAGGATGTCGAGAACCTCGTCCAATTCGTTCGCAAAGGAATCGAGAGCGGGGGCGACACTGTCGAAGCGGTGCTGGGGAAACTTCAGCTCACCGAGGACGACGTACGACGCGCCGCTGAGTTATCGGTGAGTTGGCAAGCCTATGCGGCTCGCTCCTTGACCGACAAAGAGATTCGCGACTATTTCGAATCGCACCGCGAGCAATTTGACGGCACCAAAGTCCGCCTCCGCCAGATCGTGCGGGGACTACCCGCCTCCGCGACACCCGCCGCATGGGACGAGGCCGAGAAGTTACTGGCCGACCTGCAACAACAAATCACTGCCGGGAAGATCGAGTTCGCCGCCGCCGCCGCAGATCACTCCACCGGCCCGAGTGCAAAGTCAGGCGGCGATGTCGGCTGGATTGGATATCAAGGCAGCGTCCCAGCCCCCGTGAGGGTCGCGGCATTCGCCTTGAAGTCGGGTGAACTCAGTGTCCCAGTCCGCTCGACACTGGGGGTGCATCTTATCCAAATCACCGAGCGACAACCCGGCGAGTTGAGCCTGGAAGATGCCCGCCAAGCGGTACTCCAAGTGCTGGGCGAGCAGTTGTGGAACAAGACCGTGCTGTCTTTACGGGCGAAGGCGAAGATTACCAAAGAATCCGTTCCCGACTGATTTCCCTTCTTACAATCGGGTTTCCGAGTGTTTCGACTTCAAAGAAATCGCGTTGACTGCTGAGCGGATCGTGGCCTAGAAAGCCCATCGATTGTTCGGCAGCTCTTGCCGGTGTTCCCCCCTCTACTCGATGCGTCCGCGTCGAGTGCCTTTCCCCACCAAAACTATGGCTCTCACCTCGTCCTCTGGGGCAGCAGTTACTGCTGCGCCCAACGGAGTCTCTTTGTCTGGCTGGCCGAGCTGGCCAGTCTATGATGACGAGCAGATTGCCGTCGTCGAGCAGGTCTTGCGCTCCGGTAAAGTCAACTACTGGACCGGGGATGTCTGCCGTCAGTTCGAAGCCGAATACGCCCAGTCATTGGGAGTTCCCCACGCCATTGCCGTGGCCAATGGAACGAATGCGATCGAACTGGCCCTCGAAGCCTTTGACATCGGTCCCGGCGACGAGGTCATCGTCCCCTGTCGGACATTTCTGGCCACAGCCAGCAGTGTCGTCACCCGTGGGGCTCGACCCATTTTCGCCGATGTCGATCCGCTCAGCCAGAACATCTCGGCGAAGACGATTGAGCCATTGCTCACCTCCCGGACGCGCGCCGTGATCCTAGTCCACTTGGCGGGCTGGCCATGTGACATGGACCCGATCCTAGCTCTGTGCCGTCCTCTGGGAATTCGCGTGATTGAGGACTGCGCCCAAGCCCACGGGGCCTTTGACAAGGGGCGTCCGGTCGGCTCCATCGGCGATGTGGGATGCTTCTCGTTCTGTCAGGACAAAATCATCACCACGGGAGGCGAGGGTGGGCTGGTGACGTTCCATGACGAAGCCTTGTGGAAGAAAGCCTGGAGCTACAAGGACCACGGCAAAGGCTGGGACACCGTCTACAACACCCCACACACCGGGATCTTCCGCTGGTTGCACGACTCGATTGGCACCAACTGGCGACTGACCGAGATGCAAGCTGCGCTCGGACGCGTCCAACTGGCCCGGCTCCCCGAGTGGGTCAATCTCCGTCGCCGCAACGCCGCCATCCTCACACAGGCCATGTCGCACTGCGAACTCGTCAACGTCCCCACTCCTGGACCCGACCAATACCACAGCTGCTACAAGCACTATGCGTTCATTCGTCCCGAGTGTCTGGCCGAGGGGTGGAGTCGTGACCGAATTGTGCGTGAACTCCAAGCACGCGGAGTGCCCTGCGGAGTGGGGAGCTGTTCCGAGATCTACCTGGAACGGGCGTTCGAGAACGCAGGTCTGGCCCCCGAGCAGCCGTGCTTGGTGTCGCGAGGTCTGGGAGAGCGGAGTTTGATGTTTGTGGTGCATCCGACACTGGAGGTCGAGCATCTGCAAGAGATGGGGAATCGTGTTGCCGACACCCTCCAGAGGGCCACAACCTCCATGATTCAACAAGCTGCCTAGACGCCCCGATGTGATGCGGTGAGGGCTTCGACTGGCTGGAACCGCTGGTCGGCAGGCCCGGTTGAAGTGTTCTCGCAGTTTTGAATCTTTCCCTGTCAAGTCCCCTCGAAGAATGAGCGATGCAAAGTGAGTGACCACCGCCCACATCCCGAACACCCCTTATTCGCGGATATCGTTCCGCGAACTGGTCGGATGCCCGTCGGAGATGCTGCGTCGACTCCCGTCGACGAGAACGTCGCAGGGTCGCCGGTGTACTCGGGATCGCGATTCATGAAGCACCGCCTCGCCGCCATCCTGCCGGTCCATGCGTTGGTCTTTTGCGTCTGTTACGCGGCCTCAACGGCGCTCCGTTTTGATTTCGACGTACCCGCCCAGTTTCGAGAAGTCTTCTGGAATACCCTGCCTCTGGTGCTGCTGGTCAAGTTCGCAGCCTGCTGGGCGACGGCTGAATGGCGTCGGACATTTCGGTATGTGTCCGTTCTGGATCTCGTGTTCGTCGGGCTGGGAACGGTCGGATCGCTGGCGTCCCTTTTGATCTGTAATCTGCTGCTGCCGGAAGCGACCGCCATTCCCCGCTCTATATTGCTGGTCGACGCGGCACTCTCGCTGCTGTTACTGACCACAATGCGTTTTGCCTACCGAGCCTGGATGGAGATTCTGTCTCCGCTGATTCAGAAGAAGGGACGCAGCCGGACCCTGATCTACGGAGTCGATTCTCAGTCGATCGGGATCCTGCAAATGCTGAGCGCGATGCACTCGACACGCCTGCCCTTCCGAGTGGTCGGCTTTGTGTCAGAGTCGGCCAGTCGGCACTCTTCCCTGATCGCGGGAGTCAGCGTCCACAACCCGTCGCGAGGCTGGGAGACGATCTGTAAAGAGTCGAAAGCTCGTGACCTGCTCATCCCCGGCAGCGTCCCCGGTCGAATCGTGCGCTCGATTCTCCGCGAATGTGCCGAAGCCAAGATTAACGTCCACATCATTCCGACCGTCGAAGAGATGGTGGTCGGTCGCTTCAAGCTGGCCGCTCGCGATGTCACCGTGTCGGACTTGCTCCGGCGGGAACCCAATCGCCTCGACATGGAATCGATCCAGGGCTACGTCACGGGCCGCCGGGTTATGGTCACCGGCGGAGCAGGCAGCATCGGCAGCGAACTGTGCCGCCAGCTGCTCGATCTCAACCCCGAGATGCTCCTGATCTACGACCAGTCCGAGTTCGGCGTCTTCACGATGGAGCAGGAGTTCGTCAAACGCGAGGGGGCGTCCGACCAGATTCGCTACTTCGTCGCTGACATCCTCGACGAAACCACGCTGAACCGCGTGTTCTCCGAGTATCAACCCCACATCGTTTTCCATGCTGCTGCCTACAAACATGTCCCGCTGATGGAAGACAATCCGCAGGCCGCGATCACCAATAATGTCCTCGGCACGAAGGCCGTGGCGGATGCGGCGCGCCGTCACAACGTCGAACGGTTCGTGCAGATCTCCACAGACAAAGCCGTCCGCCCCACCAGCGTGATGGGGGCCACGAAGCTGATCGCCGAGAAGTATGTGCAGTCGCTCTCACGACTCGGCGGCACGAGCTTTATCACCGTGCGCTTCGGCAATGTGTTGAACTCGATGGGCAGCGTCGTCCCGACTTTCCGCAAGCAAATCGAAAGCGGGGGGCCGATCTCGGTCACGCATCCCGACATGCAGCGGTTCTTCATGACGATTCCCGAAGCGGTCCAACTGGTGATCCAGGCGGGGGCCATCGGCTCCACGGGAGATGTACTGATCCTCGACATGGGCGATCCGGTGAAGATCGTCGACCTCGCCAAAGACATGATCATGCTGTCTGGCTTGCGTTACCCGGAAGACATTGACATCGAATTCACCGGACTGCGGCCCGGCGAGAAGCTCTACGAAGAGCTGTTCTATGAAACCGAGACGGGCGCGAAAAAGATTCACGAGAAGATATTCTGCGGTAACAGCGAACAGGCCCCCCCCGTGCTGGAAATGATCTCCCGGATCAATCAGCTCTCCGAAGCAGCGACGGGCGAGACCCAAACAACATTGCTCGCTCTGCGCGAACTCGTCCAGGAATACACGGGGACCGAGTGGAGTCCGTCTCGTATGCGCAAGGCGGCATAAGGCAGGCATGATCGGTCCCCTGCTGAAACGAGCGAATACCTGACAGCGTGCCACTGCTCAGCGACTGCCGTTTGGTGAGTCCATCTCTTAATCTTCAGAACCTCAAATCGCTCGACTTTCGAGTGAACCAATCTGTGCAGATCCGCGAAATCTGTGGACCACTCCTCTTTGGTCATCTGCCCCAGAGCAAAGAGTATGTCCACAGATAGCACAGATTTTCACAGATTTCAGAGGTCGGGCGATGACCACCGCTACTCGATATGCGGGTGAGTCACCGGGCGGCGAAGAGTCTGGCCGCGTCAGTCGAGGGGTCAGTGATGCTTGACCAGTAGAACGGACCCCCAAGTCCGTTCCGCCCATACACTGGGGGGCCAGGTGACAGGAAGTTTCCTCGGGCCGGTCGCATTAGGGTTTCTGCCCCGTGCCCATCGGCTGGGCAGGGGAATCCTCTTTCCACTCCTGCGGTGCGGGCGTGCGGGTCCACAAGTCCTTCTGCTTGTCGGTCAGCGATTGCAGCAGCATACGTTCCGGAGTGGTTTCCAGAATCGTATAGTGACGCGACTTGCCGTAGTCTTTGATAATGCTGTTCACATTGGCCACGGGCATCCCACTCACAACAGTATGTGTCAGCACTCCGTCTTTCACATCCCAAGTCAGATCCATGTGGGCCTGCTTGCCGTACAGCAACGACGCGAAAAAGTCGAGTTTGAGCAGCATG
>JAYSUV010000730.1:0-7602 GCA_043718945.1 Planctomycetota bacterium | reverse complement strand
ATCATGCAAAAAACCGTTCGCAAGCGAACTACTGGTTCTGTCCAAAACCCTCTCGAAACGTATCTGAAGGAGATCAACGAAACGCCGCTGCTCAACGCTGACATGGAGAAGACCCTCGCTCGCCGGATCGCCACGGGTGACTCGTCCGCCCGCGATCACATGGTGCGGGCGAACCTGCGTCTGGTCGTCAACATTGCCCGCGGCTACACCGGTAAGGGGCTGCCGTTGCAGGATCTGATCGAAGAGGGCAACCTTGGCCTGTTGCGGGCCGTCGAAGGGTTTGACCCCGAGCGAGACATCCGCTTCTCGACCTATGCCAGCTACTGGATCAAGCAATCGATCAAGCGGTCAATTATTAACTCGGGTAAGACGATTCGCATTCCCGCCTACATGGTGGAAGTGCTGACGAAGTGGCGGCGGGCCAACGCCCAGCTGGCCGATCAACTCGGTCGAACCCCCAGCGTGGAGGAGGTCGCCAAGCATCTCGAATTGCCGGCTCGCAAGCTGAAGATCGTGAAGAAGGCGATCCAGCTCTACAACTCGACGCCGCAGTCCGAGGATCCCGATTCCAACTGGAACATGAGCGATATCGTCGCCGATGATCGCCATCCGGGGCCCGAGGACGAACTGCTGGAGTCGGACAACCTCAAGCATGTGAACCTCATGCTGGAGAAGATGGACCCCCGTGAGGCGACGATCCTCAAGATGCGGTTCGGTCTCGATGATGGTCAGCCGCGCACGCTGAAAGAGATCGGCGAGATTCTGGGTCTGACCCGGGAGCGCGTGCGGCAGATCGAGAGCGAAGCGCTGGAGCGTCTGAATAAGGGCCTGACCGGCGAGTGAGTGTTGTTTAAGGAGAAAGCCCAGTGGTTGCTACCACTGGGCTTTCTGGTAAGGACTGAAAACTGACGACTGAAAACTCTCGAATGAACTCCCTCTGCGTCTACTGCGGCTCCAGTTCCGGAAGTGAACCGGCCTATGCCGCTGCGGCCCGCGAGCTGGGACAACTCCTGGCGGTGCAGCAGATCGAGCTGATCTACGGCGGTGGGCGAGTCGGACTGATGGGGACGCTGGCGGATGCGGTGCTGGACGCGGGCGGACGGGTCCAAGGGGTCATCCCGCAGTCGCTGGCCGATCGGGAGGTCGCCCACCACGGACTGACTCAGCTGCATGTGGTGGAGACGATGCACCAGCGCAAGGCCCTGATGGCCGAGTTGTCCGATGGTTTTCTCGCCTTGCCTGGCGGACTCGGGACATTTGAAGAGCTATTCGAGATCTGGACCTGGGCTCAACTCGGAATGCACACGAAGCCGATCGGCCTGCTGAATGTGGCCGGGTACTTTGACCTCTTGTTGCAATTCCTCGATCACGCGGTGAGCCAACAGCTGTTGAAGCCGGTGCATCGAGCAGTACTGAATGTCTCGACCGACCCGGCGGGGATGCTGGGAGTGCTTCGTCAGGCATTGCCGGTGTGGGTGCCGAAGTGGATCGACTCCTCGCAAACGTGATGAGTCGGGGATCGGGAGTCGAGGGCCAGAGTAAGGCGTCAGTCTCCCGACCCCCCAGGTGTGTGCGTCAGAAAAATAGACCGGTGGCCAATTTCTGCTCCCTCTCCCCCGCAATCGACGTGACTTTCGGAGCATGTGTCTCTGCGGGGGAGAGGGCTGGGGTGAGGGGGCCTCGCGAGAACCTTTCGCCCCTCACCCCGGCCCTCTCCCCACAGTCAAGTCCTCCCCGAAAGCGGTCTCGCCAGTGGGGAGAGGGGGCAGAGGAAACCCTACCGACTTTTCCGACGCACACCTGCCTCCAGACACCCGACTGATTGCATCCTTCGCCAAACCCCGTCATCCTATCGACACACGGAGTTCCGTGAACGATCCTCGGGAGTGGTCCATGATGTGTCGCAGCCTGCTTGTATTGTCGTGTGTCCTCGGCCTGTGTTCGCTGGGACAAGCCCAGGAAACGTGGCCGCGATTTCGAGGTGAGAATGGAGCCGGGGTCAGCGACCTCCAGGGGGTTCCGACCCACTGGACCGAGCAGGACTACGAGTGGAAGATCGAGCTGCCGGGAGTCGGGCACTCGTCACCGGTGATCTGGAAGGACGCTCTGTTTCTGGCGACCTCGGACACCCAAGGCGAACGGACGCTGCGCTGCCTCGACGCTGTAACGGGGAAGCAGCGCTGGGCGCAGTCGGTGAAGCTCGGTGCGAATAAGACGCACAACAAGAACAACTATGCCTCAGCGACTCCGGCGGTGGATGAAGAACGAGTTTACATCACCTTTGGCGATAACGATCACCATCTGATCCAAGCCTTCACTCACGCCGGGAAGTCGGTGTGGGAATACGATCTGGGAGCGATCGACACCCAGCAAAATCCGCAGCATGGTCAAGGCATGTCGCCGATCGTGCATGGCGAGTTGGTGATCCTGTGCAGCGACCAGACTGGCCCGAGCATGGTCGTGGCTGTGGATCGAAAGACCGGAAAGGAAGTCTGGAAGACCAACCGCGAAGTCCGCGAAGCCAGCTACTCAACGCCGATCGTCTATACGGCTGAAGGGCACCCGCCCGTCCTGATCTGCGAGGCTGGAATCTCCGGGCACACAGCTCTGGATCTGAAGACGGGGCAGCAACTTTGGTCGAGCGGGACCGTGGAACTACGTACCTGTAGTTCTGTGATCCAGGCCGGGAAGCTCGTCATTGGCGTGTGTGGACAAGGGGGCCAAGGCAAGTACATGTGGGCCACCGACCCCTGGGGAGAAGGCGGCAAAGCTGGCAAGGTTGTTTACAACCGTACCAAAATCTTGCCGTACGTCCCGACTCCGCTGTATGTGAATGGCCGGTTGTTCTTCTGGACGGATGCGGGCATGGTCGCCTGCGTCAATGCAGAGACTGGCGAGGACATCTGGGTCGAACGCATCGGCAATAACTTCACCGGTTCCCCGATCGCCGTCGATGGCAAGATCTATTGCATGTCCGAGGACGGGATGGTCGGCGTGGTGGACGCCAGCGACACCTTTAAGTTTCACGGGTTCAGCCCACTGGGCGACAAATCGTATTCAACACCAGCTGTGGCCAACGGTCGGCTCTATCTGCGAGGGTTTCAATCGCTGGCGAGCCTGAAGGCGAAGACCGCTCCGTAGTGGCATGTGAGGGGAGGCCGACCGCATTCCGTGCAACCGAAATGAGTTGAATGTGTCGACGCTCTTTCAGGACGAAATAGACCCGATTTCTCACAGGCCCTACAACTCCGCCGCCCACTCTTGCAGGGTCTTGACCTGTGGGGCGGGATTCGTGTCGAGAAACTCGATGGCGCGGACCATGGCGAGGCAGCCGGGGAGGGTGGTGACGCAGGGGACTCCGCTGGTGACGGCGGAGGCGCGGATCTTGCCTTCGTCGGTTCGGGCGCCCTTGCCGCTGGGGGTGTTGAAGATCAGGTGGACATCGCCGTTGGCCATGTAGTCGAGCAAGTTCGGGCGGCCTTCCTGCAGCTTGCGAACAGTCTCGACGGCGAGACCGGCGGCTTGCAGGACGCGGGCGGTTCCCGACGTGGCGAGAATCTTGAAGCCGAGTTCGATGAGCCGACGAGCGGGCTCCACGATCAGCTGTTTGTGGCCGTGGGCCATGCTGATGAAGACATTGCCGGTCGAGGGGATGTTGGTCCCCGCTGCGATCTGGCTTTTGGCAAAGGCCGCTGGGAAATCGTTGGCGATGCCCATGACTTCGCCGGTCGATTTCATCTCGGGTCCGAGGATGATGTCGATCCCCTGGAAGCGGTTGAAGGGGAAGACGCTCTCCTTGACCGAGGTGTAGTGCGGCCAGACTTCCTTGGTCATCCCCTGCTCTTTGAGGGAGACGCCGGCCATGACCTTGGCAGCCATGCGAGCGAGAGGCAGACCGGTCGCCTTCGAGACGAACGGGGAGCTGCGCGAGGCGCGGGGGTTGACTTCGAGAACGTAGACGGTGTAAGAGGGTTGATGGTTGATGGTTGATGGTTGATCGACAGAGAGTGCGGAGCCAGTGGCAGGCAGGTCGTTAAGCCCCGCGTCTTTCGCCACCCCCTGACCAGTTACCTCTAACCTCTCCTCCAGCTTTACGGCGAACTGAATGTTCATCAGGCCGCGAACGCGCAGGGCCTTGGCCAGGGCGTAGGTGGCTTGCTTAATCTCCTCAATGACGGGAGCCTGCAACGAGAACGGGGGCAGGGCGCACGCCGAGTCGCCGCTGTGGACGCCGGCCTCTTCGATGTGTTCCATCACGCCGCCGACGAGCGTGGTTTCTCCGTCGGAGATGGCATCGACATCGACCTCGATGGCGTCTTCGAGGAACTTGTCGATCAGCACCGGATGATCGGGCGAGATGTTGATCGCCTCCATCATGAATTTGACGAGTTGGGTGTCGTCGTAGCAGATCTCCATGCCGCGACCGCCGAGCACGAAGCTGGGGCGGACGAGGACGGGATAGCCGATTCGCTCGGCGGACTGACGGGCTTCCTTGATGACGAAGGCAGTCCCGTTGGGCGGCTGTCGCAGACCCAGATCATCCAGCAGCTTCGTGAACTTTTCGCGGTCTTCGGCGACATCAATCATCTCAGGGCTGGTGCCGATGATCGGGACGCCCGCTGCTTCCAGTCCCTTGGCGAGATTCAGTGGAGTCTGTCCGCCGAACTGGACGATGACGCCATCGGGTTGGAGCTTATCACAGATGTTGAGGACATCTTCGGTCGTCAGTGGCTCGAAGAACAGAATGTCGGAGGTGTCGTAATCGGTCGATACCGTTTCGGGGTTGGAGTTGACCATGATGCTCTGGATGCCGAGATCGCGCATGGCGAACGAGGCATGGCAGCAGCAGTAGTCGAACTCGATCCCTTGGCCGATACGGTTCGGTCCGCCGCCGAGGATCATGACGCGCTTCTGCGCGAGCGACCCGGGTTGATGGTTGATTGCCGTGGCTTGCAGGCTCTCTTTGCCGCGAACGGGAGTTCCGTCGTCTTCCAGCAAGCCGACTCCACCGGGGGCAAACCTGCGGCGCGCGGGGGCTTCGTCTTCCTGCTCGTACGTCGAGTAGTAGTACGGCGTGTAGGCGGGGAACTCGGCGGCGCAGGTGTCGACCTGCTTGAAAGTGGGGATCACTCCCAACGCCTTGCGCCGCGTGCGGACATCGATCTCGGTCGACGAGAGCCATGAGGCGAGCTGCTTGTCGGAGAAGCCCTGCCGCTTGTAGTACCGCATCTGTTCGGCGGTCATACTCGAGAGTCGACCGATCTGCTGGATCTCGACTTCGCTCTTCAGCAGGTCGCGGATGTGGCGCAGGAACCACGGGTCGATATTGGTCAGCTGGAAGATGTCCTCGACCGACATGCCCGCCTTCATGGCGTAGCGGATGGAGAAGATGCGTTCGGCGTTGGGGCGCGAGAGGCCCGCGCGAATCTCGCCAATGGTCGGTTGCTTGTCAGTGCCCCACAGGTCTTTCTTGCCACCGCCGAGACCGAAGTGGCCGATCTCGAGGCCGCGCACGGCCTTCTGCAACGACTCCTTAAAGGTGCGGCCGATGGCCATCGTCTCGCCGACCGACTTCATCTGCACGGTGAGTTCGGAATTGGCTTCGGGGAATTTCTCAAAGGCCCAGCGCGGGATCTTCGTCACCACATAATCGATGGTCGGCTCGAAGCAGGCCAGTGTTTCACGAGTGATGTCGTTCTGGATTTCGTCGAGCCGATACCCCACCGCCAGCTTGGCTGCGATCTTGGCGATGGGGAAACCGGTCGCCTTCGAGGCGAGGGCGCTGGAGCGCGAGACGCGGGGGTTCATCTCGATGACGATCATCCGCCCGGTCTTCGGGTTGATCGCGAACTGCACGTTCGAGCCGCCGGTCTCGACGCCGATTTCCCGCATCACGGAGATCGTGGCGTCGCGCATCCGCTGATATTCTTTGTCGGTCAGCGTTTGAATCGGGGCAACGGTAATCGAGTCCCCGGTGTGGACACCCATCGGGTCGAAATTCTCGATCGAGCAGACGATGACGACGTTGTCGGCCACGTCGCGCATGACCTCCATCTCGTATTCCTTCCACCCGATCACCGACTCTTCGAGCAGGATTTCATGGACGGGGGAGAGATCGAGGCCGTTCTTGGCTTTCTCCTCGAACTCTTCCTTGTTGTAAGCGATCCCGCCGCCAGTCCCGCCGAGCGTGTAGCTGGCGCGGATGATGATCGGCAGGCCGAGTTCCTTAATCGCTTTTCGCGCTTCCTCCATGTTCTGGACTGTGCGCGACTTCAGCACATCGAGGCCGATCTTAATCATCGCCTGCTTGAATTCTTCTCGCCCCTCCGCCTTCGCGATCACATCCGGTTTCGCTCCGAGCATCTCGACTTTCAATTGATCGAGAATACCCCGGCGGTGCAGGTCCATCCCGATGTTCAAACCGGTTTGACCACCGAGTGTCGGCAGGATGGCGCAGGGGCGCTCTCTCTCCAAAACCTTGGCCACGTACTGCCAAGTGAGCGGCTCGACGTAGGTGCCGTCCGCTGTGCTGGGATCGGTCATGATTGTCGCGGGGTTCGAGTTCACGAGGATGACCTCGTACCCTTCTTCTCGCAGGGCTTTGCACGCCTGCGTCCCGGAATAGTCGAACTCACAGGCCTGGCCGATCACGATGGGACCGGAGCCGATGAGGAGAATCTTCTTGATGTCGTTGCGTCGTGGCACGGTTTACAGGGGGCTAAAGGCAGAGGCAAGGCCAGTGACTCGCCACAGTCCGCGCGAACCTTCAGCGTCCGTGATTAGGAGTCTTTGCAGACCCCCAAGCCTGATCAGGCCGGGACGGTGCCAGTACGCACGTTCCATGAGCGATTTCCGCGACTCCGCGCGGACATTCACCCCAGACAGCAGCTGTGACCTCGACGAGGGAGCCGTGGGGGCAAAATCTCGACCACTTTACGAAGCGTGGGGGCGGATGCCAAGCGAACGAAGACAGATTAGGGGGCGGTTTTAGAAACAGTCCAGAATGAAGGCTGAAGAGTGTTTCAAGGAGTCTTTGGTTTTGGTCGGTAATCTCGGGGATCAATGCAGGCATCGTAGGTCTTGCGATCAATTCGAATCCAAACGGAGTTGTTGATCCCGCGAGTGTTCGGGTAAGTTGGGCTGACAGGAAACCCGCAAGCCACATTTATCCAACGATTCTGTTGAATTGAGATCGCTCGTACCTCATCTGCAACTTCCGAGAGGTCCTGATCCTGGCTGAAAATGAGTGCTATATCGCAACGATTATCACGAACTGCGGCCACGATATCTAGGGCGATGCGGATGTCGACACCTTTCTCGTTTCCGACGAGCGTTGTTGTGGTTCCTCCGCCCGGCAACTGCACCGTTTGGTTGCGGTATTTCAGGTGCCTGGAAAAAGTCTTGACTCCGACTCGCCCCATTTGGGCAAGTTTGGCCGTCCAGAAATGATTCTTCTGTGGATCGTCCTGCGGACTTGGAACTCCAGTGTAAAACCAAGCTTTCTCTAAATGCCTCCCCGCCCAATCGAAAGCGTGGGATCAGGCGTTGAGCAGATTGCGGTAGGCTCGGCCTTCGATCTGGTGCTTTCGGTGTTTCAACCAG
>JAYSUV010000729.1:0-7622 GCA_043718945.1 Planctomycetota bacterium | reverse complement strand
CTCTGCAATCCAGGTTCCGTCAGAACGAACCCGTATCGTAAGACTCGGCCTCCCTTTTCACGCAGACCACTTTCGCATTCGTGGGGAGGCATTTAGTGGGTTCCGTCGCTCGAGTGACACGCCCTGAAGCAGTGGCCGATGATCGTACTCACGACCGTCGGGTCGGATTTCCCTCGCGACGGTTTCTTGAGAACGCCACATTTCCCACGAGGGAAAATGCGGGAAATCAGGAAACCGAAGATCAGGGCGTTGTAGCACACCCGTCCCTGCGACCTGATCGAAGTGTGAACCGACCTCTGTCGCCTTTTTCTCCGAAAAAGAGCGGCGAGCTGTCACGGAGTGAAAGACGACAGATAGAGCGATTCGGACCTCTTTGGCTTTGGCAGAGGCGTCCTTTTTCGGAGAAAAAGGCGACAATTAATCAGCGTATCTTCGATAGTGAAACTCGCCGGGGCGGAGGTTTGCTTTGTGGGGGTTGTCGGCGATGTATTTCCGCAGATAGTCGTACTGCTCCGGGCTTCGAACGAGGTGGTCGAAGGGTTATTGTTTCCAGAACTTGCCGGATTGCCCAGTGGCCAGATTGATTTGACGAGCTGTGTATCGCAGCCAGGAGGCACACTGGTCCTTGAGGCCGCTCTTTGAGCCGAAGGCGACCAGCAGATGGACATGGTTTGGCATGACAACAAAGTCGCCCATGCGGTATCGATCTCCGTCAAACTTCAACAGCGATTCAGTCACGATCTGGGCCAGCGCGGGCTGCCGTAAGAGACACGCACCTTGGCAGGTATCGAGGAACTCCTCGCGGCAGCTGGCCCGCAGACTCTGTGCGTTCTTTCATTTGTGGATTGCGGTGTACTTGCATGTGGTCAGTGTGGATACCCCATTGACTAACTCCCCGCGGTGCTTCCGGGTAAACGACAAGCGTGCGCTGTCGTGTTCAATACGAAGCAACTGCCATGCCACGAACTGTAACATCGGTTGCGGTGGCTAAAATCCCTTCCAATCCAAAATCACCTTCCCCGACTGCCCGGAGCGCATGGCGGCGAAGCCTTGCTCGAACTCGCTGGCGTGGAACCGGTGGGTGATCACGGGGTCGATCTTGAGGCCGCCTTGCAGCATGACGGTCATCTTGTACCAGGTCTCGTACATCTCGCGGCCGTAGATGCCTTTGATGGTCAGCATGTTGAACACGACGAGGTTCCAGTCGATCGACATTTCTTTCTCGGGGATGCCAAGCATGGCGATCTTCCCGCCGTGGGCCATGCCCGCGATCATGTCGCGGAAGGCACTCGGGTTACCGCTCATTTCGAGGCCGACATCGAACCCCTCCTTCATGCCGAGTTCCTTCTGCACGTCGGCCAGCTTCTCCGTCCGCACATCGACGACGCGGTCAGCTCCCATCTTCTTGGCGAGTTCCAGCCGCCACGGATTCACATCGGTGACCACGACATAGCGTGCCCCGGCGTACTGCGCGATCGCCGTCGCCATGCAGCCGATCGGACCGGCTCCGGTGATCAGCACGTCTTCGCCGAGCATGTCGAACGAGAGAGCTGTGTGGACGGCGTTGCCAAAGGGGTCGAAGATGGAGGCGATGTCGCGGTCGATCTTGGGGTCGTGGTGCCAGACATTGGTTTGCGGGATGGAGACGTATTCAGCGAAGGCACCTTGCCGGTTGACGCCGACGCCGACGGTATGCGCGCACAAGTGCCTCCGCCCGGCTAGGCAATTCCGACAGTGCCCGCAGACGACATGCCCCTCGCCGCTGACGATTTCGCCAGGGAAGAAATCCTTCACCTGCGATCCGACCTGCACGATCTCGCCGACGAATTCATGTCCCACCACCATCGGGACCGGGATCGTTTTCTGAGCCCATGTGTCCCAGTTATAGATATGCACATCGGTCCCGCAGATCCCGGTCCGGTCGACCTGGATGAGGCAGTCCGTCGGCCCGACCTCCGGCATCGGCACGTCTTCGAGCCAGAGGCCGACTTGTGAGTGCTTCTTGACGAGGGCTTTCATCGGCGGTCTCGGGGCGAAGTGTAGGACGGGCCCATTGGCCCGTCCGGATGCGGCTTTCACACAGGACGGGCCAATGGGCCCGTCCTACAACACGAATCCTGTTTGTCGGACGACGATGACGGTATACTAGAACACACGATTCCACAATGCAAGACATCTTGTCCACGATCCCGAACAATGGCCCGCACTCCCCACAAACCCGACGAAATCCCCAGCACCGTTCCCGAGCGGCTCAAGCAGCTTCGCACCGAACGTGGCTGGTCGCTGGAGCAACTCGCCCAACAGTGCGATGTCAGCCGCTCGATGCTCAGCCAGATCGAGCGGGGCCAGGCGAACCCCACCCTCGGCGTGGCGATCCGGATCGCCGGGGCGTTTGGCCTGACGATCGGCGAACTCGTCGGAGAGGCCACGCAGCGCAGCTCCGCGATCCATGTGATCCGCCACGACGACCCGGCCCACCACTACCGCTCGGACGAGAACGTCAGCATTCGCACCCTCTCGCCGCTGAAGCTGGAAAAGGATGTCGAGTTCTACGAGGTCTCACTCAAGCCGGGCGGCGAACTGAAGAGCGCCCCGCACTTCGCCGGCACGCGCGAGTTCCTCACCGTGCAGCAAGGCAAGGTCAGCGTCGACTCCGCAGCTGACCGCGTCGAGCTCGCACGCGGCGACTCGGCCAGCTACCCCGCGGATGTCTCGCACCGGATTGCCAATCTAGGCAAGTCCGAAGCGTTGATGTTTTTGGTGGTGATCTACAAGTAGACTTTACCAAAGCCCACCGGTTGCAACCGGTGGGCTTTCACCAAGCGACAGATTGTCTTCTGCTGACCGCACCCATGCACTTCCCCTCCCCACCGCTGGACCTCCTTGTCATCGCCCCGCATCCGGATGATGCGGAGATCAGCGTGGGTGGGACGATCTTGGCCTGTCGGGCTCTCGGTATGCGGGTCGGAGTGTTGGAGTTGACGGACGGCGAGCCGACGCCGCTGGGGTCGCCCGAGATTCGGGCACGCGAAACGGCGGCGGCGACGCAGGTGCTGGACCTCACATGGCGAGGGAATTTGGGCCTGCCGAATCGCAAGCTCCAAGCCGATCTTGATGCTCGCTGGCGTCTGGCCGAGGTTTTTCGAATGACTCGGCCCGGCATCATCCTGGCCCCGTATCCCGAGGACGTACACCCCGATCATGTCGCCGCCAGCCAGCTCGTCGACGACGCCCGGTTCTGGGCCAAGCTCTCGCGAAGCGATCTTCCGGGCGAGCCGTATTGGCCGCCCAGGTTGTATCACTTCTGGAGCATCCATCTGCGGATCCACCCGAAGCCCGCCTTCGTGATGGACATCAGCAGCGTCATCGACAGCAAGATGGAGGCGGTCCGCTGCTACAACAGCCAACTGATTGAGCAGCGCTCGCGGCAGTATCCCACTCCCCTCGACGACATCCGCGACCGGGCGAGGTACTGGGGCTGGACGATTCATACGGCCTTTGGCGAACCATTCGCCAGCCGCGAAGAGATCGGCGTGAGTGATCTGCGACCGCTACTGGGTGGGTAACAGCACCCGACGCGTGAGTTTTGAAGTGACGACAATGGGACACGGAAGGCGCGGATGACACGGAGTATCAGGTGCCAGTCGTCGCAATTGTGAGATACCGGACATCACCTGATCGATGACCGATGTCTTACAACGACGACTGCGAGCAATTCATTTTCCGTGGACTCCGTGCAATCTGTGTCCCAATTGCGCCTCTTCAAATCGCGTGAGCGAGCGCGTCCGTCTCTCGATGCTTCGCGAGAGTTCGGCTCCCAGCGAGTGCCCCGGCCCATCGGCACTCCTCGCTCCGCTCGGCCCTCGCTGACGCGTCGGGTTGGTGATAATGGGCCCATCGTCTTGCCCTCACCCGGTTTGAGTTGATTCCCCTCCCCACCCGTGTCACGATCAGCCCAGCTGTGCCATATCGATCCCCTCAAAGTCTCCCCTTCGGAATGGAATACCACATGTTCGCTCGACAGTTCACGTTATGTGTCACGCTATTGTTCGTGTTCCCGTTCGGATGCGGTTCCAGCCAGCCGGCGGGAGACAATGCCGCCACAGCTGCTGATCCCGTCAAGAAGAAGCCATCTGCATCGACTGCCACGGCCAAGGGGGCCTCTGTGGAGTGGTCGCGTTTTCGTGGTCCCGAGGGGTCGGGCTCAGCGACTGGTGTGACGTTGCCGCTGACCTGGAGCGAGAGCGAACACATCGCGTGGAAGACTCCGCTGCCGGGAGCAGGAGCCTCCAGCCCGATTGTCTCCGGCGATCACGTTTATCTGACGGCCTACACCGGGTATCTGGTGCCGGGGGAGGAGGGCGGCGACCTTTCCCAGTTGAAGCGGCACCTGCTGGCCCTCTCGCGTGACAAGGGGCAGATCGTGTGGGACAAGGCCATTCCTGCGGACTTGCCCGAGGAGAAAAGTATTCGCGACCACGGCTTCGCGGCCAGTACGCCCGTGGCCGATGCCGAGCGGGTCTACGTCTTCTTTGGCAAGACGGGGGTTCTCGCGTTCGACCACTCCGGCCAACAACTCTGGAAGACCAAGGTCGGCGAGAAGACGCACGGCTGGGGGAGTTCCGCCTCGCCGATCTTGTACAACGATTTGGTCATCATCAATGCGAGTGTCGAGAGCGAGTCACTCGTGGCGTTGAATCGCGCGACTGGCAAAGAGGTCTGGCGAACCGGTGGAATCAATGAAGCGTGGAACACCCCGCTGGTGATCGAGGCGGGCGGGCGGTCTGAACTCATTGTGGCGACGCAGGGCAAGATTCTGGCCTTCGACCCGGCGAGTGGTAAACCGCTCTGGGACTGCAACACCGACATCACCTGGTACATGGCCCCCAGTGTGGTGGCCCATGACGGAGTGGTCTACGCCATCGGTGGTCGCTCGGGAGTCACTGCGTTGGCAGTGCGTGGCGGCGGCTCGGGGGATGTGACTTCGAAGCTACGTCTCTGGACGATCCAGGAAGGTTCCAACGTCTCGTCCCCCGTCTTTCATGAGGGGCATCTCTACTTCGCCAATGACAACCGCGAAGTGGCCTATTGCGTCGAAGCAGCAACCGGCAAGGTGGTCTACGAACAACGTCTCAACCGCGCGGGACAGGTCTACGCCTCGGCACTGCTCGCGGGGGGGCGTGTCTACTACACCACCCGAGACGGGAAGACGTTTGTGATCGCCGCCAAGCCGAAGTTCGAGGAGCTGGCTGCGAACTCGCTCACTGATGGAGGCTTGTTCAATGCCAGCGCCGCTGTGAACGGCAAACAGCTTCTGATCCGGTCGGACAAGTTCCTGTATTGCATTGAGGAGTGATCTCATCCGATGCGAGGAGCGTTGGTCGAGTCGCGAATCGCGTGCATCTGGCAATCGAACGGAGGGGGCATCGTGCTGAAGTCGACCTCCAAGTTGCTGGCGAGCCTGCTGATCCTCAAGATCATCGTCGGCACGATCGTGAGTTATCGCGATTACATGCCTCCGAATTTCGAAGCGATTTTTCTCGAAGGTCGGGAGTCGTACTTCTTCCGGGAGTATCAGTGGGCGTTTTATCCACACATCCTCTCGGGACCGTGTTCGCTCTTGCTGGGGATGTTGCTGATCAGTGCTCGGTTCCGGCAGCGGTATCCCAAATGGCACCGGGTGCTGGGGCGAACGCAAGTCGCCTGCGTGTTGCTGGTGGTCGCTCCCAGCGGGCTCTGGATGGCCTGGTATGCGGCGATGGGGCCGGTCGCGGGAGTGGGGTTTGCGCTGCTGGCAATCGCCACCGGATTGACCGTGGCTCTCGGTTGGAGGGCCGCTGCGGTGAGGCGATTTGATGTCCATCGCCGGTGGATGCAACGGTGCTTTGTGTTACTTTGCTCAGCTGTGGTGATTCGTGTGAATGGCGGAATCGGCCTCGTCGCGGGGATCGAGGTGGAGTGGTTCTATGTGCAGACGGCATGGACCAGCTGGCTCGTGCCGCTGCTGGTGTGGGAGATGATCGGCTGGGGCCGACGTAGACCTGTCGTGACAGCCGAGGGAATTTAACGCAAAGACGCGAAGGCGCAAGGGTGCCAAGGAAGAGAGGATGAAGGGAATCGTTGGAGATCCATTCCGGACTCTTTGTCCCGGCAGGGACACTCGATAATAGCCCACCGATTCATCGGTGGGGCCCAAAGTCCTTGAACTCGATCAGCCCCGGCAGGGGCGACAGAAGTGCTTGCTTTTCCAGAGACCGTTGACCCGGTTTCTGCCGTCCCTTTCGGGACTCAGGAGTGGAGCATCGCTGTCTTCCCACCGTTGAAACGGTGGGCTATTTTCAACCGTCCCTGACGGGACGAAGAGTGTCGGCCCGTGGGGCGGCGGGGGCTCGGAGTTGACTGAGATCTGCCTGTGGCTGGGGTGCCACTCGAGTGACATCCCCCAAAATGTCGGATGGACCGGAATCCTTTTCTTCACCCCTTGCCATATTTAGAACTCACCGAGGGGCTCGTGGCCCGCCACGGTGCAGAGTCCTTTCCAGGTGGCTGGCGGCAGTTTGGCACTCAGAAACCGAACGGCCCCGTCGGCGAGAACTCCGTGCAGTCCGCCGGTATGTTGCCGCAGCGTCTTCTCACCGAAGCTGGGCAGGAGCGTCTCGTCGGCATCCTGCGGAGACATCCAGGGAACGGCATTCGCCATCGGCACCTCGACGACCATCAGTGTGTTGCTAGTGCCATCGGTGATCTCGGAGATCGGTCGGGGGTGCGTCGTGGACAGGCAGCCTTCCGGCCCCGCGATCGCCAGGTAGGTCGCCTGTTCGCTCGGGCCATTGGTACTTGGACAACGGTAAAAGTTCGGGCAGGTCTTGAGTGCCTCCGCATTCGCGGGATCATCCCACGGCTTGGAAAGGTCGATCTTGTCGTAGAGGGCCTGCTGTTCCGCAAATGGCAGAATCAGCGTTCGCCAGCTGTGCAGGGGTTTGCCTTGGGCATCGACCGTGTACGCCGGGGGGAAGGCTTGGTACGTGTCGTGGTAGTTGTGCAGTGCCAGTCCGATTTGCTTGAGGTTGTTCTTACACTGCGACCGGCGAGAGGCTTCCCGAGGGGTTCGCGTCGCTGGGATAAAGAGAACAAACAGCACCGCAATGATCGCCATTACGACGAGACACTCAATCAGAGTGAATCCCGATCGCCGCTTCCGGTCCGAAGCGACCCTCGTCCCCATCCACGGTGTCTCTGAATTCGCGTTCATCGGAATCACTCCTCGTGAAACAGGACGGAAACTTTCGGCCCCTCAACCCTAAGATGTTGGGGGCGACCAGCCTGGCGGGAGGGCGAAGCTCCTGCTGAGCCGCGAGTGAGGGGACACGATGATTCAACTCAGCGGCTCGGCAGGAGCCTTGCCCTCCCGTCGGTGGCAAACCACACCTCGCAGCATACTACGATTCCCCACTGAAAACTGATGACTGAAAACTAAAAACTCTTCCTCACACATCCAGAAAACTGACCGACACATGGTCCCAGCAGTAGACCTTTTCTTCACGCGCAGCTGCGAAGCGGACGTTACCGTCTTGGGAGACGATGATCGCCAGCGAGCCGGGGAAGCGGTTGCAGAACCGGAA
>JAYSUV010000728.1:0-2743 GCA_043718945.1 Planctomycetota bacterium | reverse complement strand
TGGACAGTTGAACAGCCCACGTTCTGGCGAACGTAGCTACGGGGACTACGGCCGCAGAATTGCCCCGGCGTTGATCTTTTGTCCCGGAACGACCTTGCCCGCCAGATCGCTCGGGGCCAGGGCAAATAGCGGGCTGATTTCGACCTGTGCCTCATCCGCCACTACGGCCCCCGCAGCCCTGAGCCACTCCCGATTGAGTCGGCAGATGGCGTGGCGCGAAGTCTCCGGCGAATCGGCCCCGGAGTGATTCTTCACCG
This sequence comes from Planctomycetota bacterium, assembly GCA_043718945.1. Lineage (GTDB taxonomy): Bacteria > Planctomycetota > Planctomycetia > Planctomycetales > Planctomycetaceae > TH-plancto1. Next base: position 2,486 of record JAYSUV010000728.1, on the reverse strand, counting down.
GATTGAACTCGATGGAGCGGTCGGCTTCGACGACCAGAGCTGTGGTCGCCAGCGGCAGAGTGTCAAAGATGAACTGCTCGAACTTGAAGGCATTCTTCGCAGTCGGTGTCGGCTCGATGCGATTCCCGGAGCGGTCGACACAGGGGACTGGTTTGTGGGCGCGGTGGTAGGGCAGGTCGCGCCTCTGGTCGACCAGGTCTTGCAGGAACCCGCGCCGGATGACGTGCATTGCGGTGTTTCCGGCTCGGAACCGCAAGGTGCCGTCGGGCTCGACTTCGCGGGTGCGCTCGACCGGCATGTCGCTGTACTCGATAATCTGCGTCTGGCCATCGACGCTGACCAGCACGCCCATCTTCTCTTCCGGGGCGACCTTGTTGACGACCTTGGTACTGATGTCCGCCCCGTGCAGTTCATGCAGCCCCAGAAACGCCGGGTCGCAGACGATCGCCATCGGGTTGTCGACCTGGTGGTAGTACAGTGACTCCAAGCCGCGATCCCGCATGACATCGAGGAGTCCGGCGGCTTGCAGGGCCTTCAAGATCCCTCCATGCCCATCGGGAGAGAGAGCCACCTCATGCTTCTCCACGAGGTGGATCTGCCCCGTCTTGTCGCACACCGCAGGCAACTTCCCCTGCCGAAAGAAGTACACATCTCGCGGCTTCAACCCAAAGAAATGGTGCTCTTCAAAGAAGGCGACCGTGTCATCATGCGTCGCATCGCTCGTCATGACGAAGTAGGGAATCACGACCTCGGCTCGACGCCCCCGGGCCAGCAACTGCTCGCAGAACACCTGGAACAGCGACCGCTCCGAGACCGGCCCGATCGGGAACATCCCCTTCGGCTTGTCGAACCCGAGCCGTGTCCCCTGGCCGCCCGCCACCAGGATCGCCCCGACCTTTCCATCCCGCAGCTGCTCTTCTCCGCAGGCTGTGGCTTTCCGCCAGTGGTCCTGCTCGGCGGCGGTTTTCGGCTGAGCGACAAGTTGGGCTGGGGGCGTCGCCCGGGCCGCCAAGTCACTGGCCGACGATCCCCCGGCGGCTTCTCTTTCGGAAAACAGCCGGGTGATCAGCGAGTAGTCAATCGATTCCAGCTGGGCCAGCAACCCGCACCGCTGGGCCTCATTCAGTTCGTCCCACCAGTGCAGCAGGTGCGACTGCCCGTGCTGCGACAAACGAGACCGAAGGTTGTTCAAGTTCGACATGAGTCTGGCTCGGGAGAATGACGCGAAACGGATTCGAGGGGAGCCTCGGAATTCTAATCAAGCGAGAGAACCCTTGGCACCTCATGTTTTGATGTCGCCATTTGGAGTACGAGACGCACTGTGCGATCCCCCAATCACGGGAGGTGCGGCAGAGAGATTACCCCGTCGCCCTAGAAGCGTAGAACCTCAGCGGAAGGTGACTTTTCAGAAGGCGGAGCCACAGATGAACACGGATCAGCACGGATCAGAAGGGAAGGAGAGCTCGAATTGTTTGCATCGGACCGATCCGAATCACCGTTTTCCCCGCTGCTCTTCATCCGTGTTTCATCCGTGTTTCATCCGTGTTTCATCCGTGTTGATCCGTGTTGATCCGTGTTTCAACCTCCGAAAATCCAATGACCGACTCAGCTGCAAGACAGGGGCAGGAACCCGTGATCGGCGGAACGGTCCTGGGCGGATTCTGGGCCACAGCCCACGACTGGACACGATCACAATTGTGCGACTCGCACTCCCCATTCTGGGCTACGCGGTGCGGCTCCGTTGAGGTACAAGCCGTCTCGTACAGAACGGCGTTCGCCAACTGACGGGCGGCAAGCCATGGAAGACCGGTCGTTCGTCACACGGGAGCATTGGCCCATGCCGATCAACAACGGTGCGGTGACTGAAGAAACTTGGTTCGTCTACCTCCTGCAGTGTGCGGATGATTCGCTCTATACGGGGATCACCAATGATCTCACGCGCCGAGTGAAACAGCACAATGCCGGAACCGCATCCCGCTATACCCGAAGCCGTCTCCCCGTGTTGCTGGTTTACCAGGAACAGCAGGCGAGCCGGAGCCTGGCCCTGAAGCGAGAGTTCGCAATCAAAGGGCTGTCACGCAAAACAAAAAACTCGCTTGTCCAATCGGCAAAGCCAATCACACAGCGAGTGAAAACTACTTGAATTTTCTCATTACCCAGTATGGGCACAGCAGTGGGTTCCCCCCTGCCGGGCCTTCAGGTAAGCGAGGAACTAAGCCAGCTTGACGTTTTCGGCACAAGGACCCTTAGGACCCTGACCTTCGGTGTAGGAGACCCGCTGGCCTTCCTGAAGTTCTTCGAAGCGCACGCCTTGCAGGCTCTTCGAGTGGAAAAACAGATCCTTGGAACCGTTCGTGTTGATGAATCCAAAACCCTTGTCGGTCAACTTCTTGATCGTGCCTTCGGCCATGCTTGCAATCCTGAGTGTCTGCTTGGATGGGCGTCGCCTGACAAGAGGTTGTCAAATGTCCGCCATCCCTGTTGGG
>JAYSUV010000727.1:0-7634 GCA_043718945.1 Planctomycetota bacterium | reverse complement strand
ACTCCGACATCGGCACCGAACTCAGTGTCGAGGGCGGCGAAATGCAACCGCTCGTCCCCTGCGGTTGTCCGGTCGGCACGTCGATCGAGGTCCGCGAGCTGTTTTATACGACGCCGGTGCGGCGGAAGTTCCTTAAGAACGCCTCGACCGAATTCGGCCACATCTCGGAGCAGTTCACCCGCATCGCGCTGGCCAATCCGAACCTGCATCTGACCCTCAAGCACAACGACCGCATCGTCTACGACCTCCCCGCCACGCAGCAATTGCAGGAGCGGTTGGAGCTGTTCTATGGGGCAGAACTGGCCCAGGACTTGATCCCCGTCGAGATGCACCGCGAGGGCAACCGCGTGTGGGGCTTCGTCGGCCACCCCAAGCAATCGCGGACGACCCGCAAGCACCAATATCTATTCCTCAACGGTCGCTGGATTCAGGACCGCTCGCTACAACACGCCCTCAATGAGGGGTATCGCGGGTTGCTCATGGTCGGGAGGCAACCGGTGGCGTTTCTGTTCCTGGAAGTGCCGCCCGACAGCGTCGATGTGAACGTCCATCCGACCAAGTCCGAAGTGCGGTTCCTCGATCCCAGCTCCCTCTTCCGGCTGGTACTCTCGTCCATCCGCTCCAAGTTCCTGGGCATGGATCTGGGCGGTGTCCTGGATGCCAACCGCCTCGTCCCCGGCCAACTCGGCAGCTCCCTCGAACAAGCCCCCGTTCACGACCTCAGCTTCGACGAATACGAAGCGAGCGGAGCAGTGGCACCGCAATTGCGAGTCGAAGAAGAGCTATCCAACTGGGCCCAAGCTCAGCTGTCGGAGTGGAGGCCGTCGTCCGATCGGCCAACTCCGATCGAGAGCAGCTATGCCCTCCGCGCAGAGTCGTCGCCAGCCTTCCCCGAGGAGCGACACGCCGATTCGGACCTCCCTTCGACCGAGATCACCGGCGGGCTGAACCCGTGGCTCGATCGGTCCGCCCTCCCCCAGTCAACCACGCAGTTCCGCCCCTTCCCCGGCGGACCCGCGCCCATCGCCAGCCGCATCCTGGCCGCTCCGGCCCCGACCCCCGCTGCCACACTGCGAGCTGCCGAACTCCCCACCACCGGAGCTGCCTCCGAAGTCCGGGCGATGCAGGTCCACGACTGCTACCTCGTCATCGAAACACCGGATGGCGTCCACATCATCGACCAGCACGCCCTTCACGAACGGATCATGTACGAACAGCTGCGACGGCGGATTCTCAGCGGCAGTGCCGAGGTCCAGCGGCTGTTGGTCCCGATCCCGGTCGAGCTGACCCCGCGCGAGGCAGCCATTGCCCTCGACAATACCGAACTGCTGGCGGAACTCGGTCTGCTGGTGCAGGACTTCGGCGGGAACACGGTGGCCCTCAGTGGACTGCCCACCTTGATGCGCCGCGCTGACCCGACCGACCTGCTCAAATCCGTGATCGAGAAAATCGACTCCCAACCCGAGCAGCTGACCCGCCGCGACCTGCTCGATTCACTGCTACACATGATGGCCTGCAAATCCGCCATCAAGGCGGGACACCGACTCTCCCAGGAAGAGATCACAGCTCTCCTGGACCAGCGGCACCTGTGCGATGACCACCACCACTGCCCGCATGGAAGGCCGACTTCGCTGAAACTGTCGAAGATGGAACTCGATCGGCAGTTTGGACGGATGGGGTAATGGGAGTTTTTCGTGGTCAGGTCGGAGGGAGGGTGGCCAGAGCAGTTGGGGGAAGTTTGAGGGTTGACGAGTGCGAGACGTACATTGTTGCCTCAGTTCGATAAATGTTCCTTGCTTCCGCCCCGAAGGGGCACCGACAAACCAGCCCAGGGCAACGCCCTGGGAATCGAGTCCAGCTTGTCTGGCAAGCCCTGAAAGGGCGTCACAAGGCGAGGCACCGCTCTGTTTCGCCCTTTCAGAGCTTTGATCACTCCAGCCCGGAGACTTGGGGCGGCGCTCCCGTGGGTCGCTCTGCCCCAGGCTGAATTGTGGCTGCCCCTTCGGGGCGGAAGAGGGATACATGGCGACTGTCGCCTCGGGTGATACGTTTATTCCGCGACGGCGGACTAGTCCCAGTGCCATGATTGCCACCAGTTACGCAGATCACTTGGGGGCATCTCGTTTGGCGTCATGTTCGTCAAGGCGTCTGAGTACGGCATCGAGTGCTGCTTCGATGCGCCGCATCCGAGTATCCATCGCGTCAAGCCTGTCTTCTACGCTCAAATTACCATCGGCTCCCTTTAAAGGCGGATTCTGACGAAGAAGCATGCCCTCTTCCTTCTGCCTTGCAATCTCGGCGGCCATTTTTGCGGCCTGCTCGCCCTGCCTCTTTGCATTCAAACGAGCCTGTTCCGCAACTTCGGCTTTATTCGCAGCCAATGCGTCGTCGAAATCCTTTCGAGGACCAACCACGATGACACTCAGTCTGACTCCGTCTTCCTGGCCCTCTGAGTCATGCAACACTGCGACGATCGGTAACTGGGCTGCGATTCTATCAGGTGGAAGATCCTTTCCAGTCATTGACTTGTAAGCCTTGGAATTCGCGGCAGCGGTGAGCGGCTCGACAGGTTGCCCTCGATTATCGAAACTCTCCGTCTTTCTAGTCGAAGTCCGGACAAAGTCTGTCCAAAGCTGGGAGGTCTCGATGTTCAGCTCACCAGACTCCGAATTCAGTTCTAAACCAGGATACTCAGCGAGCAGATTGAAAGTGACCCCCTCGCTCTCACCGGCGATTCCCAATTTCCACTTCAGGGATTTGCCGACTTCCACCTCTTGAGAAGGTTGCACCGAGAAGTGAGTGGGTATCCGCAGAGTCTTAGCGGCCAACTTGGGGATGGATGCCAGCAGCAACTCGTTTCGACGTAAGAGCAACACTTTTTCTTCCGCGAGGATCAATCGGTTTCGTTGACCATAAAAGTTCAGATCACGCGTGCCCTTGTCCGTGGAAACGTCTATGGCGTACGTGTGTTCCACCGTGCCGTCGACTAGGTTCGCCAATCCCATACTTGTCCGAACCGCTTGACCGTCTTGAATCGTTTGAATGACAACCGCCACAGGCCAGAGTTCAGAAATCGCGACAATCGTCTCATGGGGCCAGGAGGTGATTTGAATCCCCTTGTAATTGGACAATTGCAATCCATTGAGTCGCCGCCCCCAACGAGTCGGCGATATATTTGTGGCCAGGCCTGCCCCCTCCGCACGTGGATTTACGGGCACCAGCGAGGGTAAGATTGACTGGCGGCGAGATTCAAACCGTCCGCCTGTGGACATGTCAATGATATGGTCGCCTTGTTGGACATACTGGTCTCCCTGAGCAAGAACAATGCGAGTTGGATCAAAACTCAGTGAGGCAGAATCCGCAGCAACCTTCATGGTCTCTGTATCAATAAATTCCGTCTTTCCACCGATCACAGCCAGTCGGTTGAGACTGATCTTGAACATTTGGACGGGAGCGGTTTGCAAGAACACTCGGCTATTTTGTTTGAGCATTCGGTCATATCGATTGACCAAATTTCCCGATTGAGGCGAAATATAGACAAACTCATCATCAATTGTCGCGCAGCGAATCCCTTGAGGAAAAGTGGCTTTCCCCAATATCTTCCGCTCCTGCAGGTCAACCACTGCGGCATCGTCTGGGCCGGTATGGGCGGGATGTCGATCATCCTGCCCCTTGGTGGGCCCCCAGACAATCAGATAGCGATTTCCGGGTGCCAATTCCATGGTCTTACAGTTAAAATCGAACTCAACTTTGGGCAACTGAACATGTACGGTAACTACCGCAGTGTCCAGAAGCTGATCGCCATCCTGGAATTTGATCTGAAAAGTGTTGAGACCGATGTGCTCGGCTTGAGGCTGCCAGATCAGAAATCCATCGTCCAGTTTGGCCGACTTCGGTCCCTCAGAAATGACGAGACTTGTAGAACCACCACCGTTTGTGACGAGAACTGGCACACGTAGCGCAGTGTCGATCATGACATTCACTTCCGACGGGGCATGAATCTGTCGGATTGGCTTGATTTGATCTGCGTACTCATTCAATTCGAACCATTGACCACTTGTCATGTCGCCAAAGAATACGAGATTGTTCTTCAAGTCGAATTGAAGAGTCGGGTCAATGGTGTGGAGCAGTTCACCTGTGCGGCGGACGTTTGGTCCTGATTTAGGTTTTGTGTCGACATTCAACGTCAACCTCGCGATCGGCGAGCTATCGGTGAATCTCTCCAATGCTAGCGAGGCACCGGCTAGGGAAACCGCCAGATCCCGTTCTGGGTGTGCGATAACGGGACTCCCCTCAAACGATCGGACCGACTGGCTAATATCGAGAGAGAATAGATCCTTGCCAAGTGTCCAATAGCGATTTCCGGGCACTGCGACAATCTGTCCAAAACTACTGTGGTGGTGAAACATCTGAAGAAATGTCAGTTCGTCCTCATTGACCTTCATCAGGTCGGCTCCGCTGGGCGACGATGCGCCACGGGCATCCGGCACGATCCATCTCCCATCGGCGCTCATCGCAACATGAATGACATGCGACTGTCGCCATCCTTGAATCTTTGTCTGCTTTCGAATCTGCAGCTTCAAAAGATCACACTGAAAGACTTCGCCGTCCCACCACGCATCACCGGTGTTACACATACAGTACACATAAGAGTTGTCGACTTGGGAACAGAACAAGGCGTATGGCCCCTTCCCGTTCAAGGCGATCATTCCCAGCGATTTGTTGGTTTTCAGGTCGATGACATGCAGTGCTGGAGATTTCGTACAGGCGACGATCAGAAAATCGCCTTTGAGGATCATCTCGGTGGGCGTCAACCCGACCTTAAACCGCGTCACCTCCTTTGCATTGGAGTCGTACTCAACGACTTCCGTTCCATGAATCAGGCTGGCAAAAACGCGGCCAGTCTTCTCATGGACGACCCATTTCCCCACTCCCTCGGCGATAGTGACACGGGCTTTGGGTTCCATCGCCCTCGAGGGTGACGAAACCATCATCGCGAACAATGTGACCATCCCCGCAAGAATACGACTGGTTACATACCGATCAGCAAATAAAGTCATGGGATTGCTCCAAGAAAGGCGGGGTGGCCCGGCCAGAGGGGGGAGTGCGGGGGAGGCAGGGTGGTCCAGACACTGCTTTGAGCGTCTAGGTTGTGCAACAACAAGAGGTTAGGGAGGACACGCTCGCCTTTCAAGGCATCTTGTGCCAAAGCACACCGGTAAGGCTTCGCTGCGAGCCTACCGGTAGCCCCCCACGTGTACTCGAGCCCACGCGACTGTCGTGCGTGGCTACAACCCAGCCAGCGACACGTTTAACTTCCCCGCCAACTCATTGATCTGCCGCCAGGTCTCGTCCGGGATACTGACACCGTTCGCGGCCCGGTCGGCGGCCCGGCGTTCTTCGATCTCGCCGGGGAGGAGGATCTCGGTCACGCCGGGGGCGGTGCGGCTGCTTTTGACATAGGTGGCGTACTGGGCCATCCAGGCGTCGTACTCGTCGCGGGGCAGGAAGTGCTCGACCGAGATCAGCGACATCCAGACCCCGTTGGCCCCGCGCGGCAGGTCGGTGCGTGCGATCCCGCTGCCCGAGAGGATGCCGCAGAAGACATCGATCATCACCGCCAGACCGAACCCCTTGTGCCCCATCATCGGCCCACCCAGCGGCAGGATCGACCCCACCGGGGCCTTGTAGAACACCCCCGGATCGGTCGTCGGGTGCCCCTCGCTGTCGATGATCAGACCCTCGGGAACCTGCTCCCCCTTCTGATGCGAGACCCGCAGCTTCCCCTCGGCTGTGGCACTGGTGGTCATGTCGAGGACCATCGCGGAATCGCCCCTCGGAGCGGACATGCTGATGGGGTTGGTGCCGATGCGGCGCTCGACCCCGCCAAAGGGAGCGACCCCGCCTGGACCGGGAGCGTTGACGCACATCGTGGCCAGGAACCCAGCCTCAGCTGCCCGCTGGGTGTAGGCCCCCAGCCGACCGACATGGTTGCAGTTGCGGATCAGGACGGTGGCGGTCCCGGTCTCGCGGCCCTTGGCGATGGCGAGGTCGAGGGCCTGGCTCATCACGACTTGACCAAAGTTGAAACCGCCATCGATGAGGGCATACCCCGGAGCCTCCTTGAGTACCGCCAGCGGAGCCCCGAGCTTGACGTGCCCGTCCTGGATCATCTGCACGTACTGCACCAGCCGCATGACCCCGTGGCTGTCGTGGCCGACGAGATTGGCATCGGCCAGTTCATGCCCGACGATGGCGGCATCGGTGGCGGAGACCCCAGCTCCTTCTAGGATGCGGGTGGCGAGGGTGTTGAGTTGAGGGTGGGTCAGGACAGGCATGGGGCAACTCGGGGTCAGGGCACCGCTGCGACAAGGGGGTGCAAGGGGGGCAGATCACAGACCGAGAATATAACGAAAACGAACAGGACAGGGGATTGCTCGCCGTGGGGCACGTTTCCTACGTGCCCGTTCCCAGTGTCGAGTCGACGAACGCCATCAACCCCATGAATCGACAGCAGAGGGATGGCAGCAAGAAGCTCAAGAAACAAAAAAGGGAGAGTCCCCCCCGTTTGCGTTTCTTATGTTTGTATTACGACTACTCGACTTCTCTCTCACGACGAAGTCATGCGAGTCGCGGAGTTCCCTTCTGTTCCAATTCTTCGTCTCGTCGACCTCCTCACGGATCAGGGTGAAGTGGATGGGAACAGAAGGAAACGAAGGGAACGAAGGGGGACAACAGCCATCGGGTGCTGATCGCGCACACTCCACATGTCCCATGTGCGGGCATCGCTACGATTCTCAGTTCTTGCCCAAACCCTACAGCCGAAACAGCCAGCCAATCACCCGCATGGCGATGATGACCCAGATCGGGGCGCGACTCCAGAGGCGGTTTCGCGGAGTGATCAAGTGATCCACCAGATCGTCGTCTTTGGAAGCACCCATCGAGCGTAGCATCTTGGTCAGAGACTTGCGGTGGGGCGAGTCACGAAGGTGATCGTCAATTCGCTTGTCCACTCGCAAGAAATCACGATCAAGGATGAGCAGAATCACGATCAGCGATGCCAGCCCGATGACTGCATTCATGAATCGGCTCTCCGGAATTGATGTCGGGTCGGACAGGCCTGCGCAAAAGTCTCGGGATTGGCGAGTGAGGTTCGCTGTGGTTCTGTTCCCTTTCCTGGCTGAGTCCACAGCCCCGAGAGCCTCATCAGGGGAGATGTTCAGGGCCAGATTATCCAGTCCTCGAACGTTCCTGTCATTCTCCTGTCCTACGGGCATGATCCAAAACAACTGCCCGCATCAGGGGAGAGAATTCTTCGACTTAGATGGAATCCGACAGGATTCGACAGCGGCGAAGGCCAGCGCTGGACCGGATCTCGGGAAGTTGTTCCTGACCAATTCCTAAGTCGTGGAAGAGATAATGACAGAAAAATGAGGACAGGAAAATGGGCTGACTGCCAAAGCGGTGTCATGGAGCATGAATTCAGAAAGTGTTCTGACCACCAGAGTGCAGCGTTGGCCAAGGCTCCCAAGGAAGGCCTCCTCAGCAGAATCTGTGGCCGTCTTCCGGCTCCGGCAGGTGGCCGAGGGTATGGAATAACGCCAGTTTGGCCACGCGGAGGGTGCGGAACCCGT
>JAYSUV010000726.1:0-7642 GCA_043718945.1 Planctomycetota bacterium | reverse complement strand
GCGCAGAGACGCCAAGGAGGAGGCAGACATGATCCGAGGGTGGATTCATACACTGGCTGCGGCTGGCACAATGAGGATGTTCAGAGGCTTCTGGCCTTCCCGCGAGATATTTCCCACTGGGCGACTTCGCGTCTTGGCGACTTTGCGTCTTTGCGTCTTTGCGTTGACCTCCTCCGATTTGTGGAGAAAGGTCAGACATCCTTGTCCGTCGATTTCCTCTGACTTCGCGATATTGATAAACTGCCTTTGTGCCCACCGACTCATTCTCTCCCGACGAAATCCAGCTGTTCCATCGGGACGGTTATCTGATTGTGCGTGGACTGGCACCCGCTCCTTTATTGGATCGGATGCGGCAGGTGACACTGGAAGGGCTGTCGCGGATCATTGAGCCGGTCGAGTTCGAGGCCGACTTGCATTACCCCGGCGCTCCGACATCGCACGATGCCGAGGGAGGCCGCACGGTCCGGCGACTGAAGCAGGCCCTGACCCGCGATTATGCGTTCCTGCAATGGGTCACTCTGCCCAGCGTGCTGAACCGGCTAAAGCAATTACTGGGGCCGAAGCTCGTCTGTCCGCTGGCTCATCACAACTGCGTGATGACCAAAGAGCCCCGGCACAGCAGCGATACCGGCTGGCACCAGGATATCCGGTACTGGTCGTTCACCCGCCCGGAGCTGGTCAACGCCTGGTTGGCCTTGGGGAATGAACGGCCCGAGAATGGGTGTCTGAAGCTGATTCCGGGGACGCACCGGATGAGGTTTGATCGCGAGCAGTTCGACGACGCGATGTTCCTGCGCGAGGATCATCCCGCCAACCAGCCGCTCCTGGCGCAAGTGGTCCACGCCCCGCTGGAACCGGGGGACGTGTTGTTCTTCCACTGTCTGACGTTCCACGCCGCGACCCGCAACTTCTCGACCGAGACCAAGCTCTCCGCCGTATTCACCTTCCGACCGGAAGACAACCCGCCGCTCCCGGACAGCCGCTCCAGCGGTTCGCCGGAGTTGCTGCTGCCGTAAGGCGTGTGCATGTGCGGTTCACGGACACTTCATCGCTCCGTGTTTTGACTCAGGCGAGCTGGTAGAGATCACATTCCCGCCACTGGAGTCTTGTCCCCGTGGTTCCCGCTCTGGTGTGCTACGGTAGCTCACATTCGCGGTAACCCCCCGATGAGCGGGGTGGCGGAGTGACTATTTTCGCCTGCCCGCAGGTTACTCGTCCTTCTTCTGCGGCGCATAAGTCCGGGGCACAGCTGGGCCGATCAGCTTGACGAGGTCGTCGTACTCGACCAACTCCTCCGTCAGCAAAGCGCCCGCAATCTTATCGAGCTTGTCGCGATTCGCCGTGAGCAATTCGAGCGCGCGGGCCTGGGCTTCGCTCAGGAATCGCTGGACCTCGGAATCGATGATGGCTGCGGTTTGCTCGCTGTACTGGCGTTGCTCGTGGAGTTCCTTCCCGAGGAAGGGATTCTCCTCGCCATCGCGGAAGGCGACGGGGCCGATCTTGTCGCTCATGCCCCACTGACCGACCATCTTGCGGGCAATCGAGGTCGCATGCTTCAAGTCGCCTTGGGCTCCGGCGGTGTACTCGTCAAACACGAGCTTCTCGGCGACGCGGCCTCCCATGGCCATCGAGATCTGGGAGTGCATCTGGCGTTCCCCCATGCTGAGCCGCTCTTCATTGGGCAAAAAATAGGTGACTCCCAGGGACCGTCCGCGCGGGACAATGGTGACCTTGTGAACGGGATCGACTTCGGGCAGCAGCCATCCGATCAGTGCATGTCCCGCCTCGTGGTAGGCGGTCATTCGCTTCTCATGCTCGGTGAGGATCTCCTCCCGTTTGGCACCCATGACGATCTTGTCTTTAGCCGATTCGAAGTCGGCCCGCGTGACGACATCTTGATTCTCGCGGGCGGCATGCAGCGCCGCTTCGTTCACTAGGTTCTTGAGGTCAGCCCCCGAGAACCCGATGGTGCCGCCAGCGATCTCTTCGAGGTTCACGTCATCCGACAGCGGGACTTTGCGGCTGTGGACTTTGAGGACGCCAACGCGGCCTTTGCGAGTGGGGCGTTCGACGGTCACGTGCCGGTCGAATCGGCCTGGTCGCAAGAGAGCGGGGTCGAGGACATCGGGCCGATTGGTGGCTGCGATGACGATCACCGATTCGGTGGGGGCGAACCCATCCATCTCGCTGAGGATCTGATTCAGCGTTTGCTCGCGTTCATCGTGACCTCCGCCGAACCCGGCACCCCGCATCCGCCCGACGGCGTCGATTTCGTCGATGAACATGATCGACGGTGAGTTCTCTTTCGCTGTCCGGAACAGGTCGCGGACCCGGCTGGCTCCGACCCCGACGAACATCTGGATGAACTCGGACCCGTTGATGGCAAAGAACGGCACACCCGCCTCCCCGGCGACTGCTCGAGCCATCAACGTCTTCCCGGTTCCGGGCGACCCCATCATCAGAACGCCCTTGGGGATCTGAGCCCCCAGACGTTGGAACTTGGCCGGCTCCTTGAGGAACTCGACAATCTCCTGCAATTCCAGCTTGGCGTGTTCCATCCCGGCCACATCGTCAAACGTGGTGCGGATTTCGCTGGGGGCGAAGCGTTTGGCCTGGCTGCGGGTGAAGTTGCCGAACATGCCGCCGCCGCCAAATGGGTCTTGCGACCGGCGCATCATGAAGAACAGGAATCCAATCATGACCGCAATCATGATCGTCGTGCCGATCAGGTCGATCCAGCCTCCCGGACTGGTGTAGGAGGTGGCGACCTCGGATTTGCCCTTGAGCAAATTGTCCAGCAGGACGCGTCCCTCGATCATGGGAATGGACGTGCTGAATTCCTTACGGAACTCGACCTCTTTCCCATCCGCCAGCTTACGAGTCGGCGGGATATTGACCCATTCCCCCTGAATGCTGAAGCCATCGATCCGGACCCGACGGACATTCTTGGCATCGACTTGTTCCAGGAATGTCGAGTAATCGACCCGCTCGGCAGCCCAGACCCCGGACAGTGATTGCCAGACGATGAGGGCCACGACTGACACGCCGATTAACAGCAGCAACATCATTAACCCGCCACGTTGGGGGGTATCCCCCCCCTTGCGGTTTTCACGGCGGCTATCGTCTGGCTCTGGCTCCGGCGAGTTCGTCATGCGATCCATCCAACCTGTTGAGCCCTGTTCGGGCTGCGGGAATTCAAGGGGAGAAGGCTACACGACACCGCTCCTAGCCGCAATCCGCTTGCTGTCGGGAGCCGAGTCAGGTAAACAAATGCTTCGTGCAGGCACCGGGTGAGCCCACCCGAGTGCCTGGGAATCATAGGTTGGTCGTTGGACTTGGTGGAAAGAGAAATCCGTGATGTCTCCATTTGGTCGCTGTGGATTGTGGTCTCAGCGGCATCGCCACCACACGAACACTGGTTTCAGGTGGGCCAGGATTTGAGTCAGCTTGATCCCCGAGGGAAAGGGAATACGCCATGAACGAACAAGCACTGTTGCAACGAATCACTTGTGATCCAAGGGTCGTCTTGGGGAAACCCGTCATTAAAGGAACGCGGCTGACAGTTGAGTTCATTTTGAATCTGTTGGCTCACGATTCGACGGTTCCAGAGATCCTGGAGGAATACGAGGGCCTGACTCGTGACGATGTCCATGCCTGTTTGCTGTTTGCGTCACAGTCCTTGAGCAACACGACATTTATGCCGCTGGGGGAGACAGCGTGAATGCGATTCCTCGTGGATGAATGCACCGGGCCGATGGTGGCACTCTGGCTGCGAGACCAAGGGCACGAGGTCTATTCGGTCTACCATGCGGCCCGAGGACTCGATGACTCCCGTATTCTCGATAAAGCGTTCTCCGAGAATTGGATTTTGATCACCAATGATCGAGATTTCGGGGAGAAGGTGTTTCGTGAACATCATCCCCATCGCGGTGTTGTGTTCCTTCGACTTCTCGACGAACGCCCCGCAGCCAAGATCGAAGCTCTTCGGAAGTTGTTGGAGAGCTATGCGGATCAATTGGAGGATTGCTTCGTGGTCGTCACTGATTTTCAAGTGCGGTTTTCGAAAGGCTGACAGGGCCACCTATTGACCGCAGCGTTGAGTTCGCAGTCCAAGTTCGAAGACTCTGACGGAGACAATGATGCCATACTTCACGCCTGATTGGATCAATGTGCTGGCTGATGGGTGCAGTTCAATGGTTCCGTATGCAGCCCTTGGGCTCGCAGTTTACACCGCATATTTGCAGCGGCGATCCAACAGTGAATCGCGTTTGATAGCGTGTTCCCAGATATTGATAGAGTTGACGACTCGGTGGAATTCCCCTGAGATCAAGGGGAATCGCAAATCAATCGCTGCGGCCTTGAAGTCGAGGGTCGATACAGTATTCGACTTGGAACTGGAACATAGCATACCAGCACTTGAGTTGCTCGAAGACATCGGCTACCTGACTCGAATTGGTGCACTTGACCAAGAGATGGTATGGAATTCGTTCCATTGGATCGTTCGGTTGTATGTGGGTGCTCTACGTCTTGAACCGAATTGCTTTGCGGAAGTGAGGAAAAGGACTGGCCGTCAAGCGATTTTCTGCGAGCTCGTATGGATGGTTGATCGCCTGGGAGTAATCGACGCAAAGAAGCAGGGGGTTGGTTCGAAGAGTCCACCAAGTCGAGAAGAGATCAACGCTTTTTTTGGACAATGAGTGCGGCATTGCGTAAAGATTGTTGGCGGCTCCGTGATCGTCAACTGGGAAAAAATCCTGCAGACTATTCCTCGCGAAGTTCGACTGTTCAATCGCTTCCGCACTTCGGACCAATCGGCCTCGCCTTTCCGATCTGCCCTCAATTCAATTCCGACAATCGACGAACGTCATCGCATCGGGTGGCGAGCCACCCATCGGTGGATGCCTCCGCTTGCCGTCGACGGCTGGGTTCGGTAAATAACAGTCTCGTGCGGATGGGTGCTTTTACGGCAGGCTGTCCCGAACTCAGCAGACCGTCGTGGATTGTGGTGGAAAGAGAAACCTGTGATGACTCAAATCGCTCGCTGGGGATTGTGGTTGTGCGGAGTGCTGGCCTGTGCCACTGTCGTGCAGGCTGCCGATCCGCCACCGACCAATCCCACGGAAGCCGACTACTATCCCATCACCCGGTTTGAAGTGCCGAAGGATGTGGTCTTGGAGGCCGGGGCGTTCTGCCTGATGCCGGACGGCAAGCTGGCGGTCAGCTCTCGGCGTGGCGAAGTCTGGATGGTGACCGACCCCTTCGCCAAGGAGGTGCAGGCCAGCCAATTCAAACGGTTCGCTCATGGCCTGCACGAAGTGCTGGGGCTGGCCGAGCGGGACGGGTGGTTGTACGTCGTGCAGCGGTGCGATGTGTCACGCATCAAAGACAAGAACGGCGACGGCGAGGCCGACCTGT
Source organism: Planctomycetota bacterium (assembly GCA_043718945.1). Lineage (GTDB taxonomy): Bacteria > Planctomycetota > Planctomycetia > Planctomycetales > Planctomycetaceae > TH-plancto1. Next base: position 2,227 of record JAYSUV010000726.1, on the reverse strand, counting down.
TCGAGGTCGTCAACGACGAGTTCGAGATTAACGGCGACTACCACGAGTACACCTTCGGCTCGAAGTTCGACAAGAACGGTGATCTGTGGCTGGTGTTGTGCCTGACCGGGTCATTCGACAGCTCGGACAAGTACCGTGGCTGGTGCCTGCGTGTGAATGCGGACGGCAAGATGGTCCCGACCTGCAGCGGAGTCCGCTCCCCCGCCGGGATTGGTTTCAATGCCAAGGGGGATGTCTTCTACACCGATAACCAGGGCCCCTGGAACGGCACCAACGAACTCAAGCAACTCGTCCCCGGAAAATTCGTCGGCCACCCCGGCGGCTTCCGCTGGTATGACGAACCGGCCGTCAAAGCGGCCATGGGCCCCAAGCCGAAAGAGCCAGAATCGGGTAGCCGCTTTCACCTCGAAGCCGACAAGATTCCCGAGTACCTGCCCCCGGTCGTGATGTTTCCGTACTCCAAGATGGGGAACGCATCGAGCGGCGTCACCTGCGACCTGACTGCGGGGAAGTTCGGCCCCTTTGCCGAACAGATGTTCGTCGCCGACCAGTCTTTCAGCACGGTCATGCGAGTGACTTTGGAGAACATCAACGGTCGCTACCAGGGAGCCTGTTACAGCTTCCTCAAGGGGTTCGGCTCCGGCAATGTCCCGATCGAGATGACACCGAGCGGTTCGATGTTCGTGGGCGGCACCAATCGCGGCTGGGGTTCGCGCGGGTCGCTGCCGTTCGCCGTGGAGCGTGTCGACTGGACCGGCAAGGTGCCGTTTGAAATCTACGAGATGAAGGCCAAGCCCGACGGGTTTGAGCTAACCTTCACCGAACCCGTCGACCAGGCAACCGCCAGCAAGATCGACTCGTACAACCTCCGAGCCTACACCTATATCTACCAGTCAAGCTACGGCAGTCCCGTCGTCGACGAGTCGACCCCGACGATCGAGAGCGCCACGGTCGCCGCCGATGGCCAGTCGGTGCGGCTCAAGATCGCGGGCCTGCAACGCGGCCACATCCATGAGTTGCACTCGCCTGGCGTCCGCTCGGCGAAGGGCCTGCCCCTGCTGCACGATGATGCGTACTACACGCTGATGCAGATCCCGAAGGAGTGAAACCCCACGAGTTAACCGGGTGGATAGGTTTGCAGGGGGTTCATGTGAGTAAGACGTGATCGTAAGCCCTTTTGACGCTCCCGATGTGATACGCCGTGTTGCCCCCTTTTTCCGGACTGTTCAGTGCTTCAGCTTCTACCAGCGATTGACTTGCGAGGCGGCCGCTGCGTGCGGCTGCGTCAGGGGGACTATGCCCAGGAGACCGTCTTCGGCGACGACCCGGTGGCGATGGCGAAGCGCTGGGAGGCTGAGGGCGGCGACATCCTGCACTTGGTCGACCTCGACGGGGCCAAGGCTGGTCGTCCGGTAAACCTCGATGCCATTCGTGGCATTGTGCAGGCCCTCCAGATCCCGGTCGAACTGGGCGGTGGCCTCCGCGATGACGAGTCGATCCGGCTGATGCTCGAAGACATCGGCGTCACCCGCGTCATCATCGGCACCCAGGCTCTCAAGCAGCCCGAGTGGTTCCGCCGCATTGTCGAGCGCTACCCCAACCGCGTCGCCCTCGGTCTCGACGCCCGCGATTCGATGGTCGCCACAGCTGGCTGGCTCGATGTGTCGAAGACCTCGGCCATCGAGTTGGCCCAACAGTACCGGGGGCTCCCGCTGGCCGCGTTGATCTACACCAACATCGCCAACGACGGGATGATGCAGGGGGTCGATCGCCAGACCATCGACGACATGCTCGCCCTGGCCGGCCTCGGATTCCCGGTCATCGCCTCGGGCGGTGTGACGAACTTAAACGACATCCGCACGCTCGCCACCGAGCACGCCCGGCAGCCGAATCTCGTCGGAGCCATCATCGGCCGGGCCCTCTACGAAGGCACGCTCACGGTTCAAGCGGCGCGGGAAGCGGTGTGAGGCTGAGGTGTTTCGTCTTCAGGTGCATTCTTGACTTGAACAACTCGAAAACCGATCTGCAACGTCGAGCATCGATGCCTCTCTTTGAAGGGAACAGCGAGAACAGCAATCCGCCTACACCCGCGCCAGCAGTCAGACCTTCTCCCCATGATCAGCAAAATTGGGTTCATCCGACTCTTTGGGGGGATGGCCCGTAACCGGGTGGATTTTTTGAGGCATCACTCCGATGTCCCAGACTTGCCGGGAGATACGTCGATCTG